>JAATGR010000071.1 GCA_015654575.1 Actinomycetales bacterium | reverse complement strand
TCCCGGTCGGATATGCGCACCAGCGCGGCTGGGGCTGCTTCCCCACGGTGCTGGGCACATATGTTCGCGATCGCGGCGTGATCTCCGTCGAGGAAGCCGTGCGCAAGATGACGTCGATGACGGCCCGTCAGTTCGGCCTGGCCGGACGCGGCTACATCGGCGCAGGCGCGATCGCCGATGTGGTCGTGTTCGATCTGCACACGGTCGGCCATGCCGGACGGCCAACGAAGCCCGATACCCAGCCCACCGGCATTCCGTATGTCGTCTTGGCCGGATCCCTCGCCGTCGCCGATGGCAGATTCAACGGACGCCGAGACGGTCGCGTGCTGCGTGCCGGGCACCCAGAGCCGGCCACCCGACGATGAACACGGCCCCGAGCCCGAGGCTCGCCCTCGAACGAGACCTTCCCCTGCTGGTGCTCCATGAGCCGGCCGCCCGCGGCAACGTCGAGGCCATGGCCAGATCCTGCGACGAGCATGGTGTCTTGCTCAGCCCGCACGCCAAGACCCACATGGTTCCGGAGCTCATCCAGCTCCAGCTCGACCACGGCGCGTGGGGCATGACCGCGGCCACCCCACGTCAGGTGCGCCTATTGCATGGCTGCGGAGTGTCCCGCATCCTGCATGCGAACCTGGTCGTCGACTCGGCATTCATCGACTGGATCGTCGCGACCGTCCTCAACGGTGAACCCGAGATCCGCTACCTCTGCTACGTCGATAGCGTCGAAGCCGTCGAACTCCTCGCATCGCGACTGCATTCGCCCATGCGCCCCCTGGACGTGCTGTTGGAACGGGGTTTCGCCGGTGGTCGCACGGGTACGCGCACACGTGCGGATACGCTGCGGGTCGCTGAAGCCGTCGCGCAGGCCCCCACGCTACGGCTCGCGGGCGTCGCAGGTTTCGAAGGCCTCGCTCCCCGGGTGCCCGGGGAGCATCGGAACGCCGTCCCACGGCTCGTAGACGCACTGCTGCACGAGATGCACGAGACCGTCATGGATCTGCGTGAGCAGAAGCTGCTCGGTCCGGAGCCGATCGTGACGGCTGGCGGCAGCTCATACTTTGATCGTGCGGTCAAGATCCTCGGGCCTAGCGCCTGGGATGAGCCCGTCACGACGATCCTGCGGTCGGGCTGCTATATCGTCCACGACCACGGCATGTACGCCGAGACGACGCCGTCCGCTCGCACCGGGCACGGCCCCGCGTTCACAGCTGCGCTCGAGTTGCTTGCCCGTGTGCTGTCCCGCCCGGAACCGGGTCTCGCCCTCATCGGTTTCGGCCGGCGCGACGTCCCGACGGATGAACGGCTGCCTGTCCCACTCGGTCCCGACGGCAACCCGCGAAGCGATTGGTTCATCACTGCGGTCAATGACCATCATGCCTTTCTGCGCACACCCCGCGACCAGGAGCCTGCTCCGGGAGAGGTGCTCAGGTTCGGCATCAGCCATCCCTGCGGCGGCTTCGATCGGCACCGCGAGATCACCGTGGTCGACGCCGAAGGACGACCTGTGGGCGAAATGCAGCCGATGCTCTGAGGATCCGGATCAGCGGATCGGAGAAGGAGACACCATGCAGACAACTGTGCGAGGCGTTCGCGTGTGGGACGGGGAGGAGGAGCTCGGACTGAGCGATGTCGAATGGTTGGGCGACAGACTCGTCGCCGTCACACCGAGTGCTACCGATACGCCTGACTCCGGCCTCTCGCTGATCCCCGGTCTGGTCGATACGCATGTGCATCTGGACACGGATGCGGTCACCGCCCGGGCGGACCGCAACTGGGCGATCGTGACTCCGCCGGAAGAAAGGTCGCTGCACGTCCTGGCACAGGCGCAGACCGCCATGCGTCACGGCGTGACGACGCTGCGCGACCTCGCCTCGGATCCCACGCACTTCGCCGTCAGCCGCATCCTGGACGCTGAGCTGCTCACCGGTCCCCGCCTGGTCACAGCCGGCCCGGTCGGCATGACTGCGGGACACGGCGACCTGTTCACCCCGCCCCACTACCCGTACCGGCCTCCGGTCGCCGACGGCGTCGACGAATGCCGCAAGCTGGTGCGCCATTGGGCGCGCGCCGGGGCGCACGCCATCAAGGTGTACACGAGCGGGGGCGTTCTCTCGATGGGGGACCGGGTCGAGTGGCGCAACCATACGGACGCCGAGTTGGCCGCGACCGTGGACGAGGCGCACGCCCTGGGAATGATCGTCGCCGCGCATTCTCACTCCTCTATCGGCATCGATCGGGCGCTGGCCGCCGATGTCGACTCGATCGAACATGCCACGGACATGACACAGCGCCAGATGGACGCGATCGCCGAGCGACGCATCCCCGTCGCCCCGACCCTTCTGATCCACGACCGGCTGAAGACGCGGGTCGACGATGTGTCCGCCGATGCACGGGAGAAGTCAGCGGCGCTCGAGGACGCGCGGGCCCGCACCCTCCGAGAGGCCGGGGAACGCGGCGTCCGTTTCGTCCTCGGTACGGATGCGAACGGCGTGTTCACGCGTTTCGGCGATCAAATGGCGGAAGTGCGCATCATGGCCGAGCGGCTGGGGTGGGATGCGCGACGCGCGTTGATCGCTGCTACCAGCGACGCCGCGAATGCGATCGGATTGGGCGAGGTGACAGGACGCATCCGTGTCGGGCTGGGCGCCGATATGGTGCTGCCCGACGGACGACCCTGGGATGACATCGAGGAGCTCGACACGCGCCGCATCCGCGCAGTGATCTCGCGCGGACGCATAGTGTCCGGTGATTTGCGCGGTGAGCGCCTCCCACGACCATCGTGATGATCGACCGGTCACCTCCCCGTCTGGGCGACGACGCCAAGACGACACCCCGGTCAGCCCCTCGCGCTCCGGATGATCACCAACACACGGTTCCGGGTGATTCACCGCCGGAAGGCGGACCCGACGCCCCTCACCCGATGACCGAGCCGCCGCCATCCACGACCAGGTTGACGCCGGTGATCCACGACGCCTCGTCGCTGGCGAGGAACACCGCCGCGTTGACGATGTCGGAGGTCTGCCCGACCCGGCGCATCGGGATGCGGTCCCATGTGGCCTTCATCGCCGCCGGCGGGCTGTCGACGAGGAACTGCGTCGCCGGCGTCACGATGAACCCGGGCGAGATGCACACGGCGCGGATGCCGAGCGGGCCGCCTTCGACCGCCAGGTGCTGTGTGAGGTTGATGACGCCGGCCTTGGCGGTGCCATGCACGTTCTGCGGCATGAACTCCACGCCGCGGGTGCCGGCGATAGAGCCGATGTTGACGATCACGCCGCCGTTCTTCCCCAGGTGCTTCCAGGCCGCGCGCACGGCGTAGAAGACGAGGCTGAGCTCGCCCTTGATGTTGAGCTCCCAGTCCGCGACCGCGAGCTCGTCGATCGGCGCGAAACGCTGGATGCCGGCGTTGTTGTACAGGACCTCGATCCCGTCGTATACGGCGGCCGCGTCCTCGATCCACGCCTCCGTGACGTCGGCGTCGGTCAGGTCGATGCCGCCGAAGCCGGTGATCTCACCGCCCTCGGCGCGGACGATCCGCACCGTCTCCTCGAGGGTCTCGGCGTTGATGTCGCAGCCGACGACCTTCGCGCCCTCGGCGGCGAAGCGGCGCGCCGCATCCCGGCCCATCCCACCGCCAATCCCGGTGATCACGGCGACCTTGCCCTCAAGACGACCCATGTGACTCTCCTTCTGTCGTACGCGCACCACCGTGGTGCGCGCGGTTGCGGATTCCGCTCAGGAGGCGCCGATACCCGAGGATCGCGGCGGTCATACCCGCCCGTCGTGTCGCGGAATCCCGGGCGGACGGCGGATCATCGACGGTCTTCCGGCACGGTCGGCGCGCTACTCCCACGTTAGGGAAGGCGGAGCGGGCGTGGAACGACGCGTCGAGGATACCTGCCATCGTTCGCCCGCCCTGGGCGATCTCCCCGTGCTGCGGGTCGGTACGATGCGGAACATGACCAACGGCGGTTACGACCTCAATCTGCTTGTCCCCCTGCGTGCGCTGCTTGAAGAAGCCAACGTGACCCGTGCGGGTCAGCGCGTGCAGCTCGGGCAGTCCTCCATGAGCTCGGCGCTGTCGCGCCTACGGCTCGTGTTCAACGACGAGCTGCTGGTCCGGGTCGGACGCGACTACGAATTGACGCCGTTCGCCCGGCTGCTGCTGCCGCAGGTGCAGGCCACGATCCCGCTGCTCGAGCAGGTACTCGCCGGCGACCCCGCGCCTGATCCCGCGACGGCGCATCGCACACTGAGTCTCATGGTCACCGACTACGGGATCATGCGGTTGCGGGGCGCGATCTCGACCGTGCTCGCCGAAGCGCCCGGCATCCAGGTCGATCTCGTCCCGCTGCCGGAGCGTCCGATGGAGAGCGAACGCGACCTGGTGACGCACGACTTCGTCGTGGCCGTGCCGGGGATCGGGATCGACGGCCTGCACGCGCCGCTCCTCGAGGACGAGTACGTGTGCCTCGTGGATGCGAAGAACCCGGCGCTGCGCGACGGCGGGCTGTCCTTCGACGACTTCGTGGCGCTGCCGCAGGCGGTCGCCCAGTTCGGCCGGTTGCACTTCACCCCCGCCGACCGCCGGCTGCGCGAGCTCGGGATCGACCGGCGCGAGCCGCGGGTGACGACCTCCTCGTTCCTGCCGCTGCCCTCCATCGTGGCAGGCACCGACCTCGTCGCGGTGGTGCCGCGCGTCCTCGCCGAACGGCTCGGCCCCGTCACCGGCACGGTCGGTGTGGATGCGCCGTTCGGCGCGGTCGAGATCGCGCTCAAGCTCTGGTGGCATCCGAGCCACGAGTCCGATCCGGTACACGTGTGGTTCCGCGAGCGGCTCACGACGGCGCTGACAGCGGAACTCGCCGCGGCGTGAGACCCGGCGAGGCCCGAGAGCGGTGCCTTCGCGATGGGAGCCATCGAGAGGGATACGTTCCGCCGCCCGGGCCGCGCACATAGCGTCGGTGGCACGCAGCGCCGAGGCTGCGTCACCGAGCGGAAGGCGCGGCATGACACTCCCGTCCGTTCTCGTCGTGGGCCCCGGCCCGGCGAGCGCTGTCGTGGCGGCCACCCTGGCGCGCCGCGGCATGGAGGTGGCGCTGGTGGGGCCTGTTCCCGCCGCTGGCACCGACGAATCAGCACTCGTGGCCGCGGTGCGCGAGGAGGGCGTGGAGGTCCGGCTCGGCACGGCGCTGATCGGCTACCTCGAGCTCGACACGCACGTCGAGGCAGAGCTGTCCGACGGCCGCGTGGAGAACTTCGACGCTGTCATCTCTCCAGCTCGGCGCTCCGACGGCGGTCGCGTCATCGCCCTGTCCGCCGTCAGCGCGGACGATGCCCTGTCCTGGGCGAATGCCCTCGTGCTGCCCGAGCGCTGAGTCCCCCGCGGCATCCATCCGCCCCGCCCGCATCCGCTGCATCGTTCGTAACTCAGGCAGGATGGCGTCGGCCCCGCGCATGTCGACCGATGCGCGCGGTCTGCCGACCGGATTGCCTGAGTGATGAACGGGGATTCTCATCAGCGACATCGGACATCAGCGGGCCGGGCTGCGCCGACGCGAGCCCGATCGGCTCACCCGCCGGGGTGACGTTGCACTCTGCGAGATCAGGTCACAGCCGGTCCGCACCATAGGTGCGGCGGGCCGGCGGCACCGTGTAGCCGGGGCTGGCCGTCTCGACGATGCGGTTCTCGATGGTTCCGAGTCCTTCCACCGTCATCGTGACGACATCTCCGACCTGCAGCGGCGGGATCACGAGATGACCGCCCGCACGGGACCAGCGCTCCGAGAGAGCGCCCTGCGATGCGGTGCCGGTCGCCAGCACATCCCCGGCCCCGACCCAGGCGTCGCGCGAGGCGTGGACCAGCATCTCCTCGAACGACCACGACATGTTGCGCAGGTCGTCGGCACCGACAACCTCGCCGTTGATGGCGACGGACATGTCCAGCGCGTAGCGGTCGCCCTCGCGATACTGCTCCAGCTCGTCCGGCGTCGTGAGCCACGGCCCGAGGGTGTTGGCGAAATCCTTGCCCTTGGACGGGCCGAGACCGACGCTCATCTCCCGCCCCTGGACGTCGCGCGCGCTCCAGTCGTTGAAGATGCAGTAGCCCGCGATGTGCTCCGCAGCCTCCTCGATCGGCACGTCGCGGACGGTGTCCTTGACGATCATCGCGACCTCGAGCTCGAAGTCGAGTCGCCGGGTGAACGGCGGCATCGGGATGTCCGCGCCAGTGGGGAGCACCGACCACGGGTTCATGAACAGGAACCGCGGCGCCTCGTACCACGCCGGCGGAACGCTGCCGTCGCCGCCCTCGGTCTTCTTCATCCCGGCAATGTGGGCCTCGAACACGAGGAAGTCGCGCATCGCGCGCGGCTCGACCGGCACCGCGAACACGGCATCCTCGACCGGCAGCTTCTGGTAGCGGCCGCCGCGCACGTCGAGGTCGCGCTTGACGTCCTCCGGGCCGTTGAGCAGGTCGAGGATCTCCGGATCGCCGGGCACGTCCAGCAGCCTGCCGTGCTGCACGCGGCCGGTGTGGACGATGCCGTTCACCCCGACGAAGCGCGCGTACTGCGCCAACTCAGAAGTCCAGGGTCTCGTAGAAGTCGCGCTGACGGGTCTCCAGGGCCGGGATCGCTTGACCGAGCGCCCACTGCTCGAAGTGCGGGTAGGTGGCGTGGGCCTTGAACGCGTCCTCGTCGGCGTAGACCTCGAAGATGCGGAAGACGTTCGGCTCCTCCGGGCTCTGATAGGCCTGGTAATAGATGTTGCCGGGCTCTTCGCGGGATGCCGGCGACAGCTGCTCGAGCGCGCTGCGGACGGTCTCCTCCTCGCCGGGCTTGGCGATCCAGGTGGCACTGCAGATGAAAGCCATGGGGTTTTCCTTTCCGGGCGACGTTGTCTGGGGCTGGCCCCGCATCGACGCTACGGCCGCAGGATGCCGAGGACCAGGGCGACCCGGCGATGGCTGCCATCGTCGGCGCACCGGTCACGCGCGCATCCGCACCTGCGTCACCCCCGCGCGAGCGTCGCAGAATCGCGCCGGCGGGGATGCCGCGGGCCGGCCGGCGGATGTGGCCGCATCCAGGTCATGGCAGCTATCGCCCGGCCGCATGGAAACCAGGGATCGTTCCGCCGTAGGCTCAGAAGGTC
Organism: Actinomycetales bacterium; assembly: GCA_015654575.1. Lineage (GTDB taxonomy): Bacteria > Actinomycetota > Actinomycetes > Actinomycetales > Microbacteriaceae > Microbacterium. The sequence continues at coordinate 56,791 of JAATGR010000071.1, read as the reverse complement.
AGCCCACTCGACGAGGAGCACACCCATGGCCATCGCCACCATCAACCCGTTCACCGGGCTGGTCGAGCAGGAGTTCGAGCCGCACGACGACGCCGAGATCGAGCGGCGGATCGCCGCCGCACAGTCCGGGTTCGAAGCGCTCCGCTCCACGACCTTTGCGCAGCGCGCGGAATGGATGCGGGAGGCCGCACGCCTCCTGGAGGAGGACGCCCCGCAGCTCGGCCGTCTCATCACGATTGAGATGGGCCGCCCGATCAAGGCAGCCCGCGCCGAGGTGCTCAAGTCGGCCAAGGGCCTGCGCTACTACGCCGACCACGCCGAGGAGTTCCTCGCGCCCGAGCAGCTGACCGATCCCTCGCTCGTGGGCGCTTCCTCAGCCGGCACCGTCTACGCGCCGATCGGCATCGTGCTGGCGGTCATGCCGTGGAACTACCCGCTGTGGCAGGTGCTGCGCTTCGCGGGCCCGGCCCTGATGGCCGGCAACGCCGGGCTGCTCAAGCACGCCTCGAACGTGCCGCAGGCGGCGCTGTATCTCGACACCCTGTTCGAGCGGGCGGGATTCCCCGCGGGGGCCTTCGGCACGCTGCTCATCCCCGCTTCCCGGGTCGAGGGCGTGCTACGCGATCCTCGGGTGAAGGCGGCGACTCTCACCGGATCGGAACCGGCCGGGCGTTCGCTCGCCTCGATCGCTGGTTCCGAGGTCAAGCACGTCGTGCTCGAGCTCGGCGGATCGGATCCCTTCGTGGTGATGCCCAGCGCCGACATCGAGAAGGCGGCATCGGTCGCGGTCACCGCCCGCAACCAGAACAACGGGCAGTCATGCATCGCCGCGAAGCGGTTCATCGTGCACGCCGACGTCTACGACGAGTTCACCCGCCTGTTCGCGGAGAAGGTCGCGGCACTCACGGTCGGCGATCCCCTCGATGAGACGACCGACGTCGGCCCGGTCGCCACCGAGTCGGGTCGCGACGAGCTGGAGGGCCAGGTGGCAGACGCCGTCGCCAAGGGTGCGACGGCGCTGGTCGGCGGCTTCGTCCCCGATCGCGACGGCTGGTTCTACCAGCCCACCGTGCTCACCGACGTCACCCCGGCGATGCGCCTGCACCTCGAGGAGGCCTTCGGCCCGGTCGCGACCGTCTACCGCGCCGCTGACCGCGAGGAGGCGCTGCGGATCGCGAACGGCACGACCTTCGGCCTGAGCTCGGCCGTGTGGACCAACGACGCCGAGGAGCAGGACTGGTTCATTCGCGGATTGGATGCCGGTGCCGTGTTCGTCAACGGCATGACCGCGTCGTACCCGGAGCTGCCGTTCGGCGGCGTGAAGGACTCGGGTGTCGGGCGCGAGCTGGCGGCCGTCGGCATCCGTGAGTTCTGCAACCTGAAGACGGTCTGGCGCGGCTGACCCGCCCGTCCCTCATCCTGCTGAGGATGTTCCCTTCGGACCGCGTGGAAAGTCTCGCAGCGGTCCGAAGGGGACATGACCCGGGCCGAGGGCCACGGCCCCCGCCGCTCAGGGGACGACGACGATCTTGCCCGGCGCGTGGGACGCGTCCACCGCGGCGAACGCGGCGACCACCTCGTCGAGCGGGTACGTCGCTGCGACCGGGAACACGAGCCGGCCGGCGGCGATATCGTCGGCGAGCTTCGCGAGGTTCACCGGCGTGCGGGCCGCCCTCTCCGCGTTGTGGACGCCGAGCTCGCCGACCGCGTCGTAGGCGGCGATCGCGACCATCCGCTCCACCGGGACGCCGAGCCGGACGCCGGCGTCGAGAGCGTCACGACCGTGTGTGTCGACGACGGCGGTGATCTGACCGAGCGCGGCCACGCGGTCCGCGAGGCCGTCGCCGTAGGTCACCGGCTCCACGCCGACCGAGCGCAGCAGCTCGTGGTTGCGCTCGCTCGCGGTGCCGATCACGCGAGCGCCCGCCGCGACGGCGAGCTGCGCGGCGACGAACCCGACCCCGCCGGCCGCACCGCCGATGAGCGCGGTGTCACCTGCGCCGACCGGCACGGTCACCAGGCACGAGACCGCGGTGAGTCCGGCGACCCACAGGCCCCCGGCGACCTCGACCGGCAGCTGCTCCGGGCGACGGGCGAGCTCGGATGCCGAGGCCACGACTCGCTCGGCGACCGAGCCGTTCGCGTGACCGAGCACTTCGTCGCCCACAGCGATAGGCGTGCCGTCGGCGTAGCGGGCGCCGTCGCCGACGGCCTCCACCGTGCCGGCGACGTCGCCGCCGATGCGGCGGGGGAAGGGGGCGTCCGAGGGGATGAAACCGCCACGCAGCTTGCTGTCGAAGGGGTTCAGACCCGCCGCCCCGACCCGCAGCAGGACGTGTCCCGGCCCGGGCTGCGGGTCGGCGACCTCTCCGATGTAGAGGACCTCCGGACCTCCGGTCCGGTCATACAGCGCAACACGGCTCATGCGGTTCTCCTTGCCATTCTCAGTCGTTGTCGTAGGAGCGGTGGATCTGCTCGGGCTCGAGCTGCACCGCCCACCCCTCGATTGTCCCCGCCGTCTCATACTCCTCGATCTGCAGGATCTGGCGACCGCGCTCGACCGTGGCGGCGCCCTCCGCGGTGACGAAGGCGTAGAGCGTCAGCCACGCGCTCTCCGGCCAGGCGACGCCGTCGATCACGAGCACGTTCGCGTCGACGATCCCGCGCAGCCTCCCTGAGGTGCGCGGCGACGAGGTGGTGACCGCGCGCACGCCGGCGACCTTGTTCGCAGCGACCGCCCCGGCCTCCGGCTCACCGAACACGAGCACGCCGAAGGCGTTGACAGCGGCGTCCTGGTCTTCGATCACCGCCGTGCCGACGCGGACCGCGAACCCCGGGTAGTCGTCGCCGGGATCCAGCTCCTCGGCGCCGTGCCAGACGGCCTCGAATCCGGCGGTCCGGGCGCGCGTCTCCAGCACCCGACCGAGCTCATAGCCACCATGGTCGGCGGCGAAGTGGATGCGTGTCATTTCTCCCAGTCTCTCCGATCGGCGCGCACAGGATCCGGGTCAGACCGGCGGGGCGACGAACAGTCCCTTGTCGATGTCGTTGAACGACTCCCGCGCGACGAGCTCGCTCATCTCCTGCGCCGTCCCCCACTGGTCCTGCGTGGACAGGTGGCTGATGTCGTGGCGGTGCGCTTCCCAGGTCTCCTCATCGAGGATCGCGAGCTCGGTGGTGTACTCGATCGTGTTGCCCGCAGGATCGAGGAAGTACGCGAACGTGTTGTCGCCGGCGTTGTGCCGACCGGGTCCCCACACCATGCGGGCGCCGGAGCGCAGGATCTTGCCGGAGCCCCGGATCCACTCCTCGATGCCGCGCATCTCGAACGACAGGTGGTGCAGCGAATGGTGCGGGCCCACCGCGATCGCGATCGAGTGGTGGTTCGTGTTGCAGCGCAGGAAGTGCATCATCTCGACACCGTCGGGACGCACCAGCGAGTCGGAGATCGTGAAGTCGAGGTGGTCGATGTACCACTGCGCGGTCCGGTTCAGATCCTCCGAGTTGAACACCATGTGCGACAGCTTCGCCGGGATGGGCTCCCGCTCGCGGATCTTCCGCGCCTCGCGTGTGCGGTATCCGGTGGAGAACTCGAGCACGCGGCCGTCGATGTCGAAGACACGGAAGCCGTACCCGCCGCTGAACCCGGTCAGCTTCTGCGGCTCGTGCACGAACCGCACGTCCTCGGCATGGAGCTTCGCGGCCAGGGCGTCGACGTCGGCGCGGTCGCGCACTCCGAAACCGGCGAGGTCGACACGCTTGTCGTCGCGGCGCAGCCGGAGGATGAAGGGCTCAGCCGAGCCCTCGGCGGCGAGATAGCTCAGGCCGTCCTCGCCGTGGACCTCTGTGAGTCCCCAGTGGCGGGTGAAGAACTCGCGCTCCTCGTCGAAGTTGGGGACCGCGAGCGCGCCGTAGCGCAGGTGGGACACGAGACGGTCAGTCATCGTCGACCTTTCTTGCTGATGTCGGTGGCGCACAGGGTGCGACCCTCCGAGCGTAGGACGACGTCGGCGCCGATGGCCATGCTCCGTCCGGATACCATGCATCTGTGGCCAGCGGCGACCCGGATCTCAACCTGCTTGTGGCCCTGCGCGCCCTCCTGGAGGAGACGAACGTCACGCACGCCGGCGCGCGGCTCGGTCTCGGGCAGTCGACGATGTCATCCGCGCTGTCGCGGCTGCGCACGCTGTTCCACCACGAGCTGCGGGTGCGCGTGGGCCGCGATGACGAGCTGGCGACGCTTGAGTTGATCCTGCGCCCGTGATGGCATCCGGCCCACGCCCAGGACCCGGCGCACGTCTGGTTCCGCGGCCGTGCCACACAGACGCTCGAGTCCGGCATGCTCCCCGCGTGATTGCTCGATAGCTAGCATCGCGGACGACCAGTGGTGGCGATGCGCACGCGCCCGTAGCGTCGTCCGGTGGATGCGAAGTCGCATCAGGGAACAAGGGGACGAGGATGTCGATTCGGAACGTACTCATCGTCGGCGGCGGCTTCACCGGGCTGACGGCGGCGATCGCGCTGGCGCAGCGCGGGGTGGGGCACATCACCCTCGTCGATCGCGCACCGGCATGGGCACGCGTCGGTCACGGGCTGACGATCCAGGGCAACGCACTGCGGGTCTTCGAGGAGATCGGCGTCATCGACGAGGTCCTCGCGGCGGGACAGGCCGTCAACGCCGTCACCCTGTACTTCGCCGACGGCCGGGTCATGACCCAGATCCCCACCCCGCGCACCGGCGGCGATGATCTGCCCGCCACGATCGGCGCGCTGCGCCCCGACCTGCACGAGATCCTCGTCGCCAAGGCGGAGTCGCTGGGCGTCGAGATCCGTCTCGGACGCGAGCTCGTGTCCTATGAGACCGTTCCGGACTCCGCGACCTCGGTGCTCTCGGACGGCACGACCGAGACCTGGGACGCCATCGTCATCGCCGAGGGCATCAAGTCGCCGACCCGTCCGACGCTCGGCATCGCCGAGGACCGGGCGCCGAGCGGCCTGGGCATCTGGCGCGCGGTGACCTCGCGCCTGCCGGAGATGACCGGCGGCATCGCCTACCCCGACGCGGACGACGGCGGCGCCTACAAGGTCGGCTACACGCCGGTCAGCGCCGACCAATGCTACGTGTTCGTGCTGTGCCGTCCCGAGCGCGTGGACAACGGGCTCGACGGCTGGCAGGAGGTCAAGCGTCTGATGGCGAACTTCCACGGCCAGTTCGACCACCTGCGCGAGTCGATCGATGAGGACACGTTCCTGAACTTCCAGGAGATTGAGTGGATCTTCGTCGAGGGCCCGTGGCATCGGGGCCGGGTGGTCGCGCTGGGCGAGGTCGTGCACGCGGTGCCGCCGCTGATCGCGCAGGGCGCCGCGCAGTGCGTGGAGGACTCGCTGCTGTTCGCGGAGTACGTGACCGCGGAGGGCGACTGGGAGGAGCAGCTGGCGGAGTTCTACGCCCGCCGCATCCCCCGCATCAAGGGCGTCGTGGACGCGTCGCTGCAGCTGGCGCACTGGGAGCAGAACCCGGGATCCCCGGATGCCGAGCCCGGCCCCGTCATGGCGGGCGCCCTCGCCGCACTGGTGCCGGCACCGTGAGCGAGTCCGGTTCCCTCTCCGTGCCCCGCCGCGTGGTGACGGGGCACAACGTCGACGGCGTCTCGGTGGTGGTGTCCGACGGCCTCGTGCCGGTGCACCGGTTCATGCCGCAGGACGGTGTCGGCTTCTCCGAGGTGTGGCAGACCGAGGGCGCCCCCGCCCCGATCGTGCCCGACGAGGGTGACCCGACCGTCGGGTCGATCCGGGTGCCTCCGCCGGCGCGCGGCACCAAGATTCGCGTCAACGAGTTCTTCCCCGGCCATGTCGGCCCGGAGGGCCGCCAGTCTCCCGTGCACCGTACGCAGTCGGTCGACTACGGCATCGTGCTGGAGGGGGAGATCGTGCTCATCCTCGACGACAGCGAGGTCACCCTGAAAGCGGGCGACATCGCGATCCAGCGTGGCACGGACCACGCCTGGGCCAACCGCACCGACCAGGTGTGCCGGGTGGCTTTCATCCTCATCGACGGCGAGTTCGCGCCGGAGCTGCTCGACCTGCTCCCCGCCGACGTCCACGCCGCCCTCATGACCCACGGGCCGCATGACGGCCCCGGCGGTGCGCACCCCAAGAACGGAGCAGATGAATGATGCATGTCGACCACGTCGGGCTGTCCGTGCAGGACCTCGACGCACAGCGGGACTGGTACCAGAGGGCGTTCGGCTTCGACTCGGCGAACCCCTTCGAGATCGCCCCGGTCGGACTGCGGGGCGTGTTCCTGCTCGGCCCCGACGGCATCGCCATCGAGCTGCTGGAACGCCGGGGATCCACCCACCGGACGCCGGCGACCTCGCCGCCCGACGAGCTGCTGGCGCAGGGCTGGGGCCACATCTGCTTCCGCGTGACGGATCTGGCGGGCACCTTCGACCGGTTGGTCGCCGCCGGCGCCACCGTCGTGACCGAACCCGCCCCGTCACCGGAGCCCGACTCCGGCTTCGCCTTCGTGACCGACCCCGAGGGCAACTTCATCGAGCTGCTCGACCGCCAGGGCCCGGTCTCCGCGTGAACGCGATCACGAGCGCAGCGATGCGACTCCCGGGCATCGAGGGCAACCTGTTCGTCATCACCGGGGCCGCCGGCGGTCAGGGCGCTCAGGAGGCGCTGCTGCTCGCCGCGAACGGCGCGGATGTCATCGCCGCCGACGTCCGTGAGGACGCCCCGGAGCTACTGGCCGCCGCCGCGGACCTTGCCGGAACCGTCGCCTACCGCCGGCTCGACGTCACCGACGAGGCCGCGTGGCAGGCACTGGCCGACTCCCTCGACGGCCGCGCCGTGAAGGGCCTGGTCAACAACGCCGGCGTCACCCAGCGCACCCGCATCGGCGCCGTCGTACGGGACGACTGGGACCGCGTCCTCGCGATCAACGTGACCGGTCCGATGCTGGGCATCCAGACCCTGCTCCCGCATCTGGGCCGGGGATCCTCGATCGTCAACATCGGCTCCGCCGCGGGCGTGACGGGCCACTACACGGCGGCCTACACGACCAGCAAGTGGGCGATCCGCGGGCTATCGCACTCCTGCGCGACGGAGCTCGGCCCGCGCGGCATCCGGGTCAACCTCGTGCACCCCGGCTACATCCACACCGCGATGACCAAGAACGCGCCCACCGCCTTCCTCGCCGCGAACGAGGCCGTCTCGCCGCTGCACCGCGGCGGGCAGCCGGAGGAGGTCGCGAACGTCGTGGTCTTCCTGCTGTCGGATGCCGCCTCCTACGTCACCGGCGCCGAGGTCGGCGTCGATGGCGGCCAGCTGCTGTCGGGCGTCGCGACGTATCTGTCGGATGCCGTCCGGTCCGAGACCTCCTAGGAGCACCGCATGTACATGTACTTCCCCACCAACTACGTCTGGAGCATGTCGGTCGTCGCGACGCTGAACAACGGCGGGCTCATCGACGACGTCGACAAGGCCTCGCGTCCGGTGCTGGAGGCCTCCCAGCACGGCGACGACGTCGGCACCGAGCTGCTGTACGGCTCGTGGCAGGCCGTCGCCGACCGACTGCTCGCCGCGGCCGAGACCGACCGGGCTCGCGGCTGGACCGCGAGCGCGGCCGACAAGTACTACCGGGCGGCGCTGTACACCTCGCAGGCCGAGCGCCTGCAGTCGCCCGCCTGGGAGGGACGCAAGGCCGCGTACCAGAAGTCGATCGACCTGCTGCTGACGCATGTGGAGCTGGGCGGCGTGCCGCTGACCGCCGTGGACGTGCCCTACGCGGGCGACGACGCACCGCAGGGCTCCGCCCTGCCGGGCTACTTCTACCGCGCGCCCGGTGACGGCCAGCATCCGCTCATCGTGATGTGGAACGGCCTGGATTCGACCAAGGAGATGATGTACACCTCCGGGTTCCCGCAACAGCTCGCGGCCCGCGGCATCTCGACCCTCATGATGGACCCGCCCGGATCCGGCGAGGCGCTGCGCATGCGCGACCTCCGCGCCCGCTACGATACCGAGGTGTGGGCCACGGCCACAATCGACTGGATCGAGGAGAACGCCGCGGAGCTGGGCGTCGACGCGTCGAAGGTGGGACTGGTCGGCTGGTCGCTGGGCGGCTACTACGTGCCGCGCGCGGCGGCGTTCGAGAAGCGGATCTCGCTGGCGGTCGCCTGGGGCGCGAACTACGACTGGGCCGCGGTGCAGGAGGCGCGCCGCAACCGCGAGGGCGAGAACCCGGTGCCGCACTACTGGGACCACGTCTACTGGGTGTTCGGCGCGACGGATGCCGATGACTTCCTCGCCAAGACCCGGCACATGCGGCTGGAGGGTGTGGTCGACAAGGTCACCGTGCCGTTCCTGATCACCCACGGCGAGGGCGACCGGCAGATCCCGGTGCGCTACGCCTACGACGAGTACGAGGCCGCGGTGAACTCCCCGAAGCGCGAGCTGCGGATCTTCACCCAGGAGGAGGGCGGCGCCGAGCACATCGGCCTGGACAACATGCCCTACGTCGGCGAGTTCACCGCCGGGTGGATCGCGGAGACCTTCGCCGAGCTGGCGTGACGCCCGGAGACCACAGACCCGCCGGGCCCGATACCTCACGTCGGGCCCGGCGCACCACTCGCACCGGCACCCGCGGGTACCGCCCCACGGATGACGCCCCGCTCCACCGGAGGACCCATGCCTGCCCTGGACCACATCGGCCTCTCGGTCGGCGATCTGGACGCGCAGGCGTCCTGGTACGCCGCCGCGCTCGGGATGACGGCGCTGCCGCCGCTGGGGAATGAGGCGCTCGGCGTCCGGACCCAGTACCTCGTGGCTGCCGACGGCTGGGCGATCGAGCTGCTGGAACGCACCGGGTCCGTGCCGGGGCTGCAGGCGAAGAACCCCTCGGACGCGATCCTCACCCGTGGCTACGGGCATCTCTGCCTGCGGGTGGCCGACGTCGACGCGACCTTCGCGTCCCTGCTCGCGGCGGGCGCCGTCCCGATCGCGGCGCCAGGCGCATCGCCCATGTCCGGGCTGCGGCTGGCCTTCGTCGCGGATCCGGAGGGCAACCTCATCGAGGTGCTCGGCCGGCCGGAGCCGCTGTCCGCGAGCTGAGGCGCACGCTCTCCCGCCCGGCATGTCGGAGGTCACGGAGAGAATCCATCCGTGCCCTGCAGAGCTCCGATAGCGAGCTCGAAGACGGATGATGCCCGGTGAGGCAGAATGGGGACGTGTACGTGTCGGTTGAGCTGATGGCCACCATCGTGGCATTCGCGGGGCTGCTGGCGACCCTCGCCGGCGGCTTCGGCTGGCTGATCCACCGGTCGGACGCGCAGTTCGCCGGTCTCGCGACGAAGATCGACGCCCAGGGGCGCGACTTCGAGGCGAGGGTCTCCGGGCAAGGCCGAGACCTTGAGCAGAGGATCGCGGTGCGGGGCCACGACCTCGAAGCGAAGATCGAGGCCCAGGGCCGCAAGCTCGAAGCCAAGATCGACACCCAAGGGCGCAAGATCGACACCCAGGGCCAAGACCTCGAGGCCAAGATCGAGACCCAAGGGCGCAAGATCGAAGCGAAGATCGAGGCCCAGGGCCGCAAGCTCGAGGCCAAGATCGAAGCCCAAGGGCGCGACCTCACGTCGATCCTCACCGTGCTCCAACACGAGGTGACCGAGACGAAGATCGCGATCGCGCGACTCGAGGGCCCGCCGCGTCACTTCGTCACGGCGCGCTGACGCTCGGACGACGAGCCCGACGCGGCCACGCCATGCCGTGCATCGCCATTCGCGATGCCCCTCGGCCGGGGTCCCCCGAGTAGCGTGGACGACAGGCGAAGAGGCCGCCCCGGTGCCCCGTCGCATCCTGGCCCGAATAGTTGGAGAACGCCCCTCGTCGAGGGTATCCGCCTGCGCGAGACCGCCCGGCCTCTGCGCACCCCGGGTGATCGCCGCACGTTCACTCTTCACGCAGCCGGGTCGCATAGGATCGAACCCCGTTCCGAACCGTAAGACCTCCCGAGCCGGAAGGCCGCCGAAACGAAAGGCCGATGTGTCCATCCACACCGACCCCGTCCTCCCCTCCCCCACGCCCCGCCGGCCCTTGTCGCTGGGGTCGATCATCTTCGCCAGTCGCTGGCTGCAGGCGCCGCTGTACCTCGGCCTGATCGTCGCGCAGGTGATCTACGTGGTCGTCTTCCTCGTCGACCTGTGGCACCTCGTCGAAGACGTCTTCGGCGACATCTCCCACCTGAACGAGTCGACGATCATGCTCGCGGTGCTCGGGCTGATCGACGTCGTGATGATCGCGAACCTGCTGATCATGGTCATCGTGGGCGGCTACGAGATCTTCGTCTCCCGACTGCGGGTCGACGACCACCCCGACCAGCCCGACTGGCTCAACCACGTCAACGCGAACATCCTCAAGGTCAAGCTCGCGATCTCGATCATCTCGATCTCGTCGATCCACCTGCTGCGCACCTTCATCGAGGTCGGTGACATCGGAGCGTCCGGCTCGGGCGAGTCCATCACCGGCGAGACGTACACGAGCGAAGGGGTGTTCTGGCAGGTGGTCATCCATCTCGCCTTCATCGTCTCCGCGCTGGCGCTGGCGGCCATCGACCGGATGTCGCTCAAGCGCGTCGCGGTGGAAGCCGCCGGCTGAGCCTCGGTCAGACCAGGCGGATGTCCGCGTGGACCGCCGCGGCGGCCTCACGCAGCGGCGGCAGCAGCGTGGCACGCACCTGAGCCAGGGTGGTGCGCGTCGTGCTGGTGGAGACGTTGACCGCGGCCACCACCGCGCCGTCCCGGCCGCGGACCGGCACGGCGACCGCGCGGAGCCCGGCCTCCAGCTCCCCGTCGACGAGCGCCCAGCCCTGCTCCCGCACCCGGTCGAGCTCCGCCCCCAGCGCCGACGGGTCGGTGAGGGTGCGGTCGGTCAGATGCGCGCGGGCGGATGCAGCGAGCGCCGCATCCCGCTCCTCCTGCGGCAGGGCGGACAGCAGCACGCGTCCCATGCTCGTCGCAGAGGCGGGGAAGCGCGTGCCGATCGTGATCCGCACGCTCATGATGCGACGGGTGGGCACGCGCGCGATGTAGACGATGTCGGTGCCGTCGAGCACGGCCGCGGACACCGACTCGTCGACCTCCCGTGAGAGCCGCTCGAGATGCGGCTGCACGATCTCGGGCAGCGTGAGCGAGGAAAGGTAGCTGGATCCCAGTTCCAGCACGCGCGGGGTGAGCGCGAACAGCCGACCGTCGGTGCGCACGTACCCGAGCGCATCCAGGGTGTGCAGGAAGCGGCGTGCGGCGGCTCGGGTGAGGTCGGCCCGGCGGGCGACGTCACTGAGGGAGAGTTCGGGATGCTCGGCGTCGAACGCCCGGATCACCGCGAGCCCGCGGGCGAGCGACTGCACGAACTCGCCGGCAGCGGCATCCTGCCCAGTGGTCATGTCCGTCTTCTCCGTTCGCGCCCGGTCTCCGGCGGAGGCGAGGTTCCCCGCTCCGTCAATACTCTGTCCCCGGTCGATGTGTGGTTCCCTCTCGGTCGACGTTATCCCCGTCGACATCGGGCTCCCTCTCCGTCAACGTCCAGGTCCCCGCCCCGGTCACCGCCGGCATGTCCCCGTTCGGACCGATCCGAGGTACCGGAGGCGGTCCGAACGGGGACATCGCCCGGTCCGAAGCGGGACATGGTGCGCAGGGGGAGGAAGACGGATGCCTGCGCTCAGCGCTCGAGGACGACCGCCAGCCCCTGTCCGACGCCGATGCAGATCGCGGCCACCGCGACCCCGCCGCCGCGGCGGGCGAGCTCGTGCGCCGCGTGGCCGAGGATGCGGCCGCCCGAGGCCCCGAGCGGATGCCCGATGGCGAGCGCCCCGCCGTGCACGTTCACTTTCGCGGGGTCGAGCTCGGGCCAGCCGGCGATGCACGCGAGCGACTGCGACGCGAACGCCTCGTTCAGCTCAACGACGTCGACGTCCGCCCAGGTGCGACCGGCCCGGGCGAGCGCCTTGTTGGCGGCCTCGATCGGCGCGATCGGGAAGTAGTCCGGGTCGACGCCGTGCGCGGCCCGCCCGGCGATCCGGGCGAGCGGTTCGGCGTCCAGCGCTCCCTCGGCGCCGATCAGCACGGCCGAGGCGCCGTCGTTGATCGGGGACGAGTTGCCGGCGGTCACGGTGCCCGAGCCGTCGGCGGCGAAAAGCGCCTTCAGCCCCGCGAGCTTCTCGACGGAGGTGTCGTCGCGGATGCCCTCGTCGCGGGCGAGCTCGGCGCCGGGAACCTGCACGATCTCCGGCTCGTAGACGCCGTCGGCCCAGGCGGCGGCGGCCAGCCGGTGCGAACGCACCGCGAACTCGTCCTGCGCGTCGCGGGTGATGCCGAACTCGCGGGCGATCTTCTCCGCCGACTCGCCGTTCGAGATCGTCCAGTGGGTCGGCAGTGCCTTGTTGGTCATGCGCCAACCGATCGCGGTGTTCCACAGAGTCTGGTTGCCGACCGCCGGCCACGGCCGCGGCGACTTCTCCACGATGAAGGGGGCACGGCTCATCGACTCGACACCGCCGGCGAGCACCAGGTCGGCATCCCCGGTCTCGACCGCGCGCGCCGCCTGGATGGATGCCTCGAGCGACGACGAGCACAGACGGTTGACGGTGACGCCGGTCACGCTCGTGGGGAACCCGGCCAGCAGCGCGCCGAAGCGGGCTACGTCGCGGTTGTCCTCTCCGGCCTGGTTCGCGTCGCCGAAGATCACGTCCTCGATTCGCGCGGGGTCGACTCCGCTGCGCTCGACGATCGCCTTCATGACCACCGCGGCGAGGTCGTCGGGGCGGATGCCGGAAAGCGCACCGGCGGCGCGGCCGAACGGGGTGCGGACGGCATCGTAGACGAAGGATTCGGTCATGGTTCAGTTCCCTTCCACAGATGTCGCGGCATCCACCAGTTCTAGCCCGGTCAGCGCGCGCAGCTCCTCGATCGTGTTGTCGCCGAAGGCCTCACGCACCGCGAACCCGGCCGGGGTGACGTCGAAGACGGCGTGGTCGGTGTACACGCGGGAGACGCAGCCGACGCCGGTGAGCGGGTAGGCGCAGGCGGCGACGAGCTTCGACGAGCCGTCCTTGGCGAGCAGATCGGTCATGACGTAGACGTCCTTCGCACCGATGGCGAGGTCCATCGCGCCACCGACGGCGGGGATCGCGCCGGGCGCCCCGGTCGACCAGTTGGCCAGGTCGCCCGTCTGCGACACCTGGAAGGCGCCCAGCACGCACACGTCGAGGTGTCCGCCGCGCATCATCGCGAACGAGTCGGCGTGATGGAAGTACGCGGCCCCCGCCAACGCGGTGACCGGCTGCTTGCCGGCGTTGATGAGGTCAGGGTCGATGCGGCCGGGCTCCGGCGCGGGCCCCATGCCCAGCAGTCCGTTCTCGGTGTGGAGGATGATCTCCTCGTCCGCAGGCAGGAAGTTCGCGACCAGCGTCGGCGCGCCGATCCCGAGGTTCACGAAGGATCCCTCGGGGATGTCGGCGGCGATGCGTGCTGCGAGCTCGTTGCGGGAGATGCGGGTGGTCATCGTGCCGCCTCCTCGGTATCGGCGACCAGCGGTCGTCCTTCGATGTCGACCCCGCCGACGAAGGTGCCGCCCTGCAGCCAGGCGCGCTGACCCACGGCCACGACCCGGTCGACGAAGAGTCCGGGGGTGACCACGGTCTCGGGATCGATCGAGCCGAGCGGAACGATCTCATCGACCTGCACGACGGTGGTCGCCGCCGCGGTGGCCATGATCGGGCCGAAGTTGCGGGCCGTCTCGCGGTAGACGAGGTTGCCCCAGCGGTCGGCCGCGCGGGCGCTGATCAGGGCGACGTCGGCGAAGATCGGGTGTTCGAGCACGTACTGCCGGCCCCGGATCTCGCGCGTCTCCTTGCCCACCGCCAGCTCGGTGCCGACCCCGGTCGGGGAGAAGAACGCGCCGATGCCGGCACCGGCGGCGCGGATCCGCTCGGCCAGGTTTCCCTGCGGCACGAGTTCGAGCTCGATCTCGCCCGCCCGGTACAGGCCGTCGAACACCCAGGAGTCGCTCTGCCGCGGGAAGGAGCAGACAATCTTGCGCACCCGCTTCGTCGCGAGCAGCGCGGCCAGGCCGACGTCGCCGTTGCCGGCGTTGTTGTTGACGATCGTGAGGTCCTTCGCGCCGTGCGCGATGAGGGCGTCGATCAGCTCGACCGGCTGGCCGGCGCGGCCGAAACCGCCGATCATGACGGTCGCCCCATCCGGGATGCCCGCGACGGCCGTCTCGACGTCGGGGACGGTCTTGTCGATCATCCATGCTCCTTGATGTTCGCTGTGCGAACGCCCGTTCGCTTTGCGACCACTTTACGCCCGCCTCCTCCGCCTCGACAAGCCACGCGCGACGCCCCGAATACTCGCCCGTCACAGCGTGAGTCGCTCGCGTCCCTATCGCGACGGGTGAGAGGGCGGGTTCGGATGGCGCGGATCCCGGGCATCCGTACGCCGTCGATTCTGAGGAGATCGAGGATCTTGCGGAGCCACCCCCGCGCAGGCTCCTCAGGATCCAGGACCACCTCAGCATCCAGACTCCTCAGGATCCAGACCTGAGCCTCGCATCGCGCGTTCGTAACTCAGGCAGAATCGCCGCCACCGGGGCCCGGGCGACCGCGGAGACCCTGTTCTGCCTGAGTTATGCGCACCCCGACGACGGAGCTGGCGCGGAACGCCGCGCCCCGGACGACACCGGCTCCTCCGCATCCAGGATCGCCTCAGGACCTCGCGCCCGCGTCACACTGGCTACGGTGGGAGCATGAGCGACTGGCGCACCGACCGGACCGAGACCGTCCGCGCACTGATCCGACAGGCGGAGCCCGGGATCGACGAAGAGGTCAAGTGGCGGAAGCCCTCCAACCCCGGCGGCGTTCCGACGTTCTCGCTCTCAGGACCGATCTGCACGCTGGAGACCTACAAGGACAAGATCAAGGTCACCTTCGCGAAGGGCGCGTCGTTGCCCGACCCCGCGGGGCTGTTCAACGCCAGCCTGGACGCCGGCACCCGCCGGGCCATCGACATCCAGGAGCAGGACGCCTTCGACCAGGATGCGTTCGTCGCGCTGATCCGCGCCGCGGCCGACCTCAACCGCGGCTGATACCGCCTGCCCTCGGCGGAAGAGGCGAGGATCAGTCCGCGCCCGCGAGGATCGGGGCCGCCAGCCGGAACGCCGTGTTCGCCGCCGGTACCCCGCAATAGATCGCCGACTGCAGGATCACCTCTTCGATCTCCGCCGCGGTGAGCCCGTTGCGCAGCGCCGCGTGGACGTGCATCACGAACTCCTCGTGGTGCCCGAGCGCGATCATCGCGGTGAGCACCGCGACCGACCGTTCACGACGGGCGAGTCTGGGGCGCGACCACACCTCGCCCCAGGCGTAGCGGGTGATGAAGTCCTGGAAGCCGGCCGTCTGCGGGGTCGTGTTCGCGATCGAGCGATCGACGTGCTCGTCGCTGAGCACGGCCCGACGGACCGTCATCCCCTGGTCGTAGCGTTCCTCGTCGCTCAGTCCCTTCCCGGCCGGACGGCTCATCGCGCCGTTCCCTCGAAGAACCCGATCAGGGCATCCACGACCGCGGCCGGCTGCTCGGCCGGCGGCAGGTGCGCGGCGTCGGCGATGCGCACCGTGCGACCGTTCGCCACGCCGTCCGCGATCTCAATGGCCTTCGCCTCTGGAGCGACCTGGTCGTCCTCGCCCCACATCGCCACCACCGGTGCGGTGATCTCGCCGAGCCGATCGCGCACGTCGTAGGCGGCGAGCGCCTCGCAGCACAGTGCGTACGACTCGTCGTCGGCATCCTGGAGCGCGTGGAAGAGCCGACCCGAGAGCACCGGTTCGCGCGCGATGGAGTCGGGCGCGAACCACCGCTGACCCGACGACACGATCAAGGACGACGTCGACTGTGCTCGCGTCTTTCCCGCGCGCTCGTGCCAGGCGTCGGGATCGCCGAGCTGCGCGCCGGAGGCGACGATCGCCGCGGACTCGACGAGCCCGGGATGGCGCAGCAACAGCTCGAGGCCGGTCGCTCCGCCCAGCGATACCCCGGCGTAGCGGATGCGGTCGGCGCCGAGTCTGCGCACGCCGTCGGCGACCGCATCCGCGAGCTCGGCCACGGTGAACGGCTCTGACGCGGCGGGCGACGCCCCGTGCCCGGGCAGGTCCCAGGCGGTGACGCGGTAGCGCTCGCGGAGGAGGGGCAGGGTGCTCTCCCAGAGGATCGTGCTCGTGCCCAGCGACGGCCCCAGCACCAGCAGGGGCGCGCCGTCCGGGCCGGAGGGCTCGGTGAAACGGAGGGCAGGGACCGTCATGCGCGCTCCTCGGTGTCGGATGGGTCCGCGGGGGGATCGGTCGGGCTGCGCACGACTCCGGCAGATTCGGGTGACGCGGCCGGCTCGACGCGCTCGGCACCCGGTTCTGCCTGAATGGTGAACGGGTCGCCGCCGGCATCGGAGGGGGCGTCGGCCACCGCACGGTCCACCAGGAGACCTGCCAGTCCGAGGTAGGACGCGGGATCGAGCAGCGCCTCGACATCATCCGCGGGATGCGCAGCGCCGGGGGCCCGGTCGATCGCGGCCTCGAGCGCGTTGCGGAGGAGGGCGTGTAGGTCGCCGCCGGAGGACGCGGCGGCGACCACGCGGGCCACCTCGTCCTTGCCGAGCACGGGGGTCAGCACGAGGGAGAGGCGCTCTGCCAGCAGCAGCCCGTCTGTGAGGGCGAGGGTGCAGGCGACCGCCTCCTCGTCGACGCGAAGGCCCTCCACCAGACGGGCGGTGGTCCCAGTCGCGCCCAGTGCCAGGCGCAATAGCTCGCGGAGGGTCGGCCATTCGGCGTGCCACGATCCGTCGGGGCGTTCGTCCACGGCGAAGGCCGCGGCGAGATGCAGCGTCGCCGCCAACTGCGGCGCGCGCAGCGCCGCCGAGCGGACCAGCACGGATGCGGCGGGGTTCCGCTTCTGCGGCATCGCGCTCGATCCACCGCCCGTACCCTCGGCCAGCTCGCCGATCTCGGTGCGGCTGGCGGTGGCGACGTCGGCCGCGATCTTGCCGACCGCGTCGACGGCCTGGGTCAGGGCGTCGCCGAGTTCGGTGACCGGCCAGCGGGTCACGTGCCACGGCGCCGCCGGCGTCGACAGTCCCAGCTCGGCGGCGTATGCGGCGGGCAGCGCCGCGGCCGCGGGCGCTCCGGCGATCTCGACGAAGGACGCGAGGGTCCCGCCCGCGCCGGCGAGCTGCGCGGGAAGCGCGCCGACCGCGTCGGCCAGCCGCACCCTGGCGCGGGTGACGCCGCGGAGCCAGCCCGCGGCGCGCAGCCCGATCGTCGTGGGCACGGCGTGCTGGGTGAGGGTTCGAGCGGCGGCCACGTCATCGCGGTGCACGACCGCGAACCCGGCGAGCACCGACTCCGCCTGGCGGAGCGTCGTGAGCACCTGCCGGCCGGCCCGGCGGGCGACGAGCATGAGGGCGGAGTCGAGTATGTCCTGGCTGGTCGCCCCGCGGTGCACCCAGATGCGCGCGTCGACCGGCACCCGGTCGCGCAGGATGCCTACCAGTGGGATGACCGGGTTGCCGCCGGCGACCGCGGCCGCCGCCAGGCGTCGCGGTGCGAGCCATCCGGCCTCGCTCGGCTGCCCCTGGCCGGCCCAGCCGAGCGCTTCGGAGACTGCGCCCACGGCGGACTCCGGTGCGACTCCCACGGCGCCCCACGCCCGGACCAGAGCGGTCTCCGCGCTGACCAGGGCGGCGACGACAGCCGTGTCGGACACGTCGGCGTCGAAGCCGACCGTCACCGGTGACAGCAGCCCCTCGTCGACGAATACTCCACCATCGCCGCCGGGGAATGCGTCAGAAAGCAAGGAAGACAGTCTCCTTCTCGCCCTGCATGTGGATGTCGTGCACAAGATGCCCGGAGGGCGTTCGGGTCGCCACGAGCGTAGCGCGCTCCGCGGGATCGAGCGAAGCCAGCAACGGGTCGGACGCGAGCAGCGCCTCATCGTCCGGCAGGTAGATGCGGGTGTGCAGCTTGTTGGGCAGACCACGCGCGTAGACGATCGCCGCGAAGAACGGCGCCTTGCCGCCTGCCGCACCCGGGTTGCGGGTCCAGAACTCGTAGTGGCCCTCGTCGGTCGTGAACGACCGGCCGAACCCGGTGAAGGTGTGGTCGTCGCGACGCAGGGAACCACGCTCCCGCGAGATGGTGCCGTCGCTGTCTGCGCCCCAGATCTCGATGCAGCCGTCCGGGATGGGCGCGCCCGCCCCGTCGTAAAGAGTGCCGCCGAGGACGATGGCACCAGCCGAGTGCGGGAACGCGACCTCGTGCATCTTGTCGTACTTCAGCCCGAACGCGAAGAACGGTCCGATCGTCTGGCCGGCCGTGGCGTCGAGGACGGGCTCGCCCGCCGAGGCGACACGGCGCTTCCGTGTCGGAGTCGTCGTAGCGGGCACCGCCGGGCGGCTGATCGTGGTTCCGGTGTTGCTGCTCATCTCAGTGCTCCTCTTCCGGCTCGAACCATGTCGCATCCGGACCGTCGACGACGATGTCCCAGCGGTAGCCCATCGAGAACTCGGGCACCGTCAGGTCGTGGTCATAGGTCGAGATCAACGCCTCGCGGTCCTTCTGACTGCGGATGGTGTTGTAGATCGGATCGAGGGCGAACAGCGGGTCACCGGGAAAGTACATCTGCGTGATGATCCGCTGGGTGAAGCCGGTCCCGAACAGCGAGAAGTGGATGTGGGCGGGGCGCCACGCATTCACATGGTTCTTCCACGGATAGGGGCCGGGCTTGATCGTCGTGAAGAAGTA
This sequence comes from Actinomycetales bacterium, assembly GCA_015654575.1. Taxonomy (GTDB): domain Bacteria; phylum Actinomycetota; class Actinomycetes; order Actinomycetales; family Microbacteriaceae; genus Microbacterium. The sequence goes on along the minus strand of JAATGR010000071.1, from coordinate 37,941 downwards.
CTCGCCGTCGTCGTTCGTGATGGTGCGGCCGGCGCCGGTGAAGTTCGGGTCGAGGGGGGCGGGATGCTGATCCCGCTGATGGATGTAGCGCCCGGCGGCGTTCGCCTGCCAGATCTCGACCAGCTGGTTGCGCAACGGGCGGCCCCAGCTGTCGAGCAGGCGGCCGGTGAGCGTGATGCGCTCGCCCTGCGGCTCGCCGGTGTGCTGCAGCGTCAGGTCGGACTCGATCTTGGCGACGTCGCGCTGACCGTACGCCGGGGAGAACAGCTCGATCGACTCGGGGTCGACCAGTCGGGGGTTCTTCGTGGGATGGCGCAGGATGCTGGACCGGTACGGCGCGAAGTCGTACAGCGTGGCCGGCACGTTCTCGCCCGCGGCCTCACGGGCAGCGACGTCGGCGTGGAGGCCGGCGATCTCCGCGTTGATCTCCCGCTGGGAGGGCATATCTGCCGAGGCGAGCAGCGACTCGGGGGCGGCCGCGGTCGACTCGTCGACCGACGAGGACGCGGTTCCGCCGTCGACAGAGGTGGGGGTGGGCATGAACTGTCTCCTTCGACGATCCTCGGAACCGATTCAGGCTGCCATCCCCCCTGCGGTTCGCGCGCCACGAGTCTCACTCAGCGAGAATCGGCCGCGCGAAGATCGCTCGCGAGGTCCTTCGCGGCCGCCAGCACCATGTGCGCGAGGCGGGGAACGATCGTCTCGTCGGCATGCGCGACGATGCCGAGCGCGATCGGCGGCAGCCCGGTCACGGTACCGAGCGGCGCGGCCACCGACACGTTGCCGAGGGTCATCTCCCCGTGGGTCACCGCGTACCCGCGGGCCCTGGCGGCGGCGATGTCGGCGCGGAGCGCATCCGCATCCGTGATCGAGCGCGTCGTCTCCGGCAGCAGCGGCGCCGTCGCCAGGTAGGCCGTCAGCCATGGCTCGGCGCGCGTGGCGAGCAGCGCCTTGCCGACGCCCGTGGTGTGCAGCGGATGACGCCCGCCCATGCGCCCGAGCGTGGGAACCGAGGCCCGCCCGGTGATGCGCGCGGCGAAGAGCACGGAGGCGGAGGCGGGTGAGGGCGCGTCCAGCACCGCCAGGTGCACGTTCTCCCCGGTCGCCTCGTAGAGCCGCACCAGATGCGGGAGCGCCCTCTCCCGCAGCCGGAACGCGATCGGCGACAGCTCGCCCAGCTCCCAGAGGCGGGCACCGATCGCATACCGGTGATCGGGCGCGCGATCGACGACGCCCTCGGCGACGAGCTGGACGAGCATCCGGTGCACGCTCGAACGCGGCAGCCCGGCGCGCTCCGCGATCTCCGCGGCGGAGAGCACCGGTTCGTCCTCGTCGAAAGCGGCCAGCACGCGCATCGCGCGGCGCAGCATCCCCTCGGCCATCGTCGTCCCTTCTGGGGGCGACCCTACCGGCCCCGCGGGCGGAGCTCCCGCCCGATCCCGGGACGACTCGCGGATGCGGGTCAGGAACGACGGAGGCGAAGCGCCACGCCGCTGCCGACCGTGCCGAACAGCACCACCGCGACGACCACGATCCACAGCGGGAGCGTCCAGCCTCCGGTCCATTCGTGGACGCCGCCGAGCAGGGTGGGCCCTGCCGCGCCGAGCGCGTAGCCGACGCCCTGCACGAGGCCCGAGCGGCTCGCCATCTCGCGCCCTCCCCCGCCGAGGGCGCTGACCATGATGAACACGACGGTCAGGCCGCCGCCCTGCGCGGCCCCGCCGACGATGCACCACAGCCACCACAGCTCCGGGGCGATCATGAACCCGATCGGCACGGTGATCCAGCCGATCGCCACGGCGAGCACGCCCGCGAGGATCGAGACCCGCGTCGTGATGAGCGGGGAGAGCAGACCGCCGGCGATCCCCGCCACCTGGAAGACCGCGGCGATCGCGCCGGCCGCCTCCGACCCGAAGCCGTTGTCGATCAGCAGCGTCGGCAGCCACGCCGTCATGGCGTAGTACGCGAAGGCCTGGCCCGCGAAGGCGGCACCCAGCGCCCACGTGGTGCCGGCGCGCAGCACGGAACGGCGTCGGGGCACGGCGGCGGTGCCTGGCTCCGGATCGGCCGGCGCCGGGGCGTGCGCGGGCAGGAGGGCGCCGCGCAGGCCGTGCGTGGCCGCCCAGGTCGCCAGCGCCGCCAGTCCGAACACCGCGGAGACCGCGATCGCACCCTGCCAGCCGATCGCGCCGGCCAGCGGCGCGGTGGCGAGTGTCACGGACATCGTCCCCACGTTGATGGACGAGGTGTAGACGCCGGTCATCATGTGCACGCGGTGGGGCGGGAACTCGCGTGCGATCACGACCGGCACTACGACGTTGCCGATCGTGAGGAACACCCCGAGCACCGCCGTGCCCACGAGTGCTGCAGGCAGACCACCGGCCGAACGGATGAGGCACCCCACGATCGCCCCGACCATGCTCAGCGTGAGCGCGAAGTCCGCGCCGCGACGGATCACCGCGATCGCCAGCGGCGTGCAGACGGCGAACGCGATCACCGGGATGGTGGTCAGCAGTCCCACCACCGCTGCGGACACCCCCAGATCCGCGCGCATCGTCGTGGCGACGGGCGCGATGGCGACGATCGGGGCGCGCAGCATCGCCGCGGCGAGCACGATGGAGACGACGAGGAACCCCAGTCGTCGACCGGGGCGGGAAGGAGCGGGGGTCACCCGGCCACGCTACTCCCGGCCTCCGGTACAGTCGGGCGTCGTGGGCGATGAAGCGGGCACGGTGCGGATGCCGCGCATTGCCCTGTTCGTCGCGGTCTGCCTCATCGCGGCGAACATGCGCGCCACGATCACCGGCGTCGGACCGTTGCTGGAGCAGATCGCCGACGACCTCGGCACCACAACGGTCGCCCTCGGCGCGCTGGCGTCCATCCCCCTGCTCACGTGGGCACTGGTCTCCCCTCTCACGCACGCGCTGAGTGAACGGTTCGGCACATCGCGGACGCTGCTGCTTTCGCTCGTCGTGCTCGGCATCGGCACGATCTGGCGTTCGCTGCCGGGGTCCGACGCCAACCTGTGGCTTGGCACGGCGCTCATCGGCGCCGCGCTCGCGGTGGCGAACGTGCTCATGCCGGCGATCGTCCGCCGCGACTTCGCCGACCGTGTGCCGCAGGTCATGGGGGTCTACACCGCACTGCTCGCGGGCGTCGGGGCGGTGGCATCCGGCGTGGTCGTCCCGATCTCCCTCGCCGCACCCGCCGGGCCGCCGCTGGGATGGCGCACCGCGCTCGCGGCGACCGGCATCCTGGTGCCCCTCGCCGTGGTCGCCTGGCTGATCGCGATGCGCCGGCTGCCACGGGAGCTCCGGGGGCGGCGACGGGGATCCCGCACGAGCACCGGCATCTGGCGCGACGCGGCGGCCTGGCAGGTCGCCGGCTACATGGGGCTGCAGTCGGCGTCTTTCTACATCCTGCTCACCTGGCTGGCCCCCTACGCCACCTCGCACGGTCACGCCGCCGTCAGCGCCGGGGTCGACGTCATGGTGTACCAGATCTTCGCCATCGCCGGGTCGATCGCGCTACCGGCAGTGCTGCGGGGCGGCATTCGACGCTGGATCCCCGCGTTGATCCCGGTTCTCGGCATCGTCGGCGTGATCGGGATGCTGACCGCGCCCGACCTGCTCACGCTCTGGGCGCTGCCGACGGGACTGTCGGCGGGCGCCTCGCTGGGGATGTCGCTCACCCTGATGGCCGAACGGGCGCGCGACCATCGCTCCGCCACGGCGCTGTCCGGGATGGCGCAGTCGGTAGGCTACCTGCTGGCGGCGATCGGCCCCGTCGCCTTCGGCGGCCTGCACGGCCTCGACGGCGGATGGCTGCTGCCCTTCATCCTGCTGACGGTCATCGTGGTCGCGCAGCTCGCCGTGGGGATCGCGGTCGGCCGCGAGCGGTTCGTGCTCGACGGCCACTGACCGCCCCGCGCCGCACGGCTGGGCCGCACGACGCCCTCGCCCTCGCCCTCGCCCTCGCCCTCGAAGACTGAGTGTCCACAACACGCGGAGGACAGCTCCGTCACACCCGCGTGTCGTGGACACTCAGCAGGCCCCCGACGAGAACGTCGCGGGGGCGACGGAAGCCTCGCCGCTCAGCTGGGGAAGGCGACGATCCGCAGCAGCTCGGCGAGCTGGGCGCGTTGGGCCGGATCGAGCGCACCGTGCAACTCCTCCTCGGCATCGAGCGCATCGGCGGAGGCCTCAGCATACAGCTCACGCCCCGCAGCCGTGGCGACCACGACGTTCGCCCGGCGGTCGACGGGGTCGGGTTCGCGTTCGACGAGGCCATGCCGTTGCAGGTCGTCGACCAGGGCGACGACCTGGCTGGGGTCGAGTCGGAGAAAGTCCGCGATCTCGCGCTGCGAGGGGCGGATGCCGCCCGCGGCCAGCGCGAGCACCGAGTACGAACGCGCTCTCAGCCCGTGCGCGGCGAGCGCGACGTTTCCCGCGGCGAAGGAAAGAGCGTTGGCCCGCGCCAGCAGGAAGCTGACATCCGCGGTCAACGACGAGGCGCTCAGACGACCGGCTCCGGCGAGGTCGTGAGGCATGATCCAAGACTAGCAAAACGTGCCGAATCCAATAGTTGACATTTTCAATTATCTGGCGCTGTAATGGGACCACGAACGAAGGAGTCGCACATGAGCCTCGACGGCAAGGTCGCCATCGTCACCGGATCGGGACGCGGGCTCGGGCTCGCCTACGCGCAGGAGCTCGCGCGTCAGGGGGCCGCCGTCGTGATCAACGACATCGACGCGCAGACCGCCGAACGAGCGGTGACGAGCATCACTGACGCCGGCGGCCGCGCCGCCGCGGTCGTCGCCCCGGTGGGCCCCACCGAGACGGCCGTGCAGCTCGTGCGAACCGCTGTCGAAACCTACGGGCGCCTCGACATCCTCGTCACCAACGCGGGCGTGCTCCGCGACAAGACGCTCTGGAACATGAGCGACGACGACTTCGACACCGTCATCGGCGTGCACCTGCGCGGCACCTTCACCTGCGTCCGCGAGGCCGCCACCCAGATGCGGGCGAACCAGGTCGCAGGGCGGATCATCTGCATCGGCTCGCCCACCGGGCAGCGCGGCAACTTCGGCCAAACCAACTACGCCGCCGCCAAGGCCGGCATCGTCGGGATGGTTCGCACCTGGGCCATCGAGTTGAAGAAGGCCGGGATCACCGTCAACGCTGTGATCCCGGTGGCGGCGACCGCGATGACTGCCACCGTTCCGTACTTCGCCGCAGCGGTCGAGGCCGATGCAGCAGGCGAGGCCATGCCGGCGTTCTTCCGCCACGATCTCGGCTTCGGCACGTCCGACGATGTCGCGCCCCTCCTCGCCTACCTCGCCGGGGATGACGCCGCCGACATCACAGGTCAGTCGATCGGCGTGGGCGGCGACCGCCTCCAGCTGTGGTCACACCCCGAAGCGGTCGTCACTGCCTACCACGACGGCGGCTGGTCGCTCGAGGCCCTGCAGGCCGAGTTCCCCCGCGTCACCAGCGGAAGCCTGCAGTCAGTGGGCGAGAGCTTCCCCCCGCTGCCGGAGGAGTTGCAGCGGTGACGGTCCGCTACGAACCGGCGATCGACCTCGCGCAGACGACCGCGATCGATGTGCACGTGCACATCGAGGTCGACGCGCACGGGCACGCGTCGCTGCCACCCGATCTGGTCGAGGCGGCCGCGGCGTATTTCAGCGCCGACATCGGCCGGCCCGACCTCGACGCGATCGCCGACCACTACCGCGCGCGGCGGATGGCCGCGGTCGTCTTCACCGTCGACTCGGAGACCAACCTGGGGCATCCGCCCCTCTCGAACGAGGAGATCGCGCAGGGGGCGGCACGCAACAACGACGTGCTCATCCCGTTCGCCTCCGTCGACCCGAACCGTGAGGACGCCGTTCCCCGCGCACACCGACTGATCGATGAGCACGGCGTGCGCGGCTTCAAGTTCCACCCGACCGTGCAGGGCTTCGATCCGAGCGACGAGCGCTTCTTCCCCCTGTACGAAGTCCTGGAGGATGCGGGCGTGGTCGCACTGTTCCACACCGGGCAGACCGGGATCGGGGCTGGGATGCCGGGCGGGCGGGGGCTGCGACTGGCGCTGTCGAATCCGATGCTCCTCGACGAGGTCGCCGCCCGGTTCGGGCGGCTGCAGATCATCATGGCCCACCCGTCCGTGCCCTGGCAGGACGAGGCGCTGAGCGTCGCGACGCACAAGCACAACACCTGGATCGATCTCTCGGGCTGGAGTCCGAAGTACTTCCCGGAATCACTGGTGCGCGCCGCGAACTCGTATCTGACCCGCCGCATCCTGTTCGGCTCCGACTTCCCGCTGCTGACACCGGACCGGTGGCTACGGGACGTGGAACGGACCTCGCTGAAACAGGAGGTTATGCCAGGCATCCTGAAGGACAACGCGGCTCGCCTGCTCGGGCTCGCGGCGGAGGACGGCGCCCATGCTCAGCAATGACGCGCCCGCCGGTTTCGACCCGCTCGGCTTCGCCGAGTCGTCGTTGTCGCCGGCAGCCCTGTCCGCCCTGGCGTCTCTCCGGCAGACGCTCGAAACCGAGGTGCGACCGCTGCTGTCGGCTGCCTGGGAGACTGCGACCATGCCCGCGGCGATCCTCGACGCCCTGGTGCCACTCGAGCTGATGCAGCCGGCCGGCGTGACGGCGGAGGAAGCGACATCCAGCACCTTCTCCGGGTGGCGCAACTACGTACTCGCCCGCACCGACGTCTCGGTCGCGACGCTCTACAACGCGCAGTCGGGCCTGTTCCGCACCACGGTGAGGCTCGGCGGTTCGTCGCAACAGGCAGAGGCTCTGGATCCGGACATCCGGTCCTTCCGCCAGGCAGGGGTGTTCGCCCTCACCGAGCCGGCGCACGGCTCTGACATCGCCGGCGGACTCGAAACGGCCGCGCGGCGCGACGGTGACGGGTGGGTGATCGATGGCGCCAAACGCTGGATCGGCGGCGCCGACACTGCAGACCTCCTCGCGGTGTTCGCCCGAGACCGCGGCGACGGGCAGGTGAAGGCGTTCCTCGTTCCGACGACAGCAGAGGGCGTCGTCCTCTCCCGCATCGACGGGAAAGTATCGCTGCGACCGATGCAGAACTTCGACATCGCCTTCGACGGGGTGCGCGTGCCCGAGAGCGCCCGGCTGCAGCGGGTGGAGTCCTGGCGCGATGTCGCACGGATCCTGGGGGCGATGCGCTCGGACGTCGCCTGGATCGCCGCCGGCGCGCAGGCCGGCGCGCTCGACGCCACCGTCCGCTACGTCCGGCAGCGGGAGCAGTTCGGCCGTCCGCTCGGCGGCTTCCAGCTCGTGCAGGAGAAGCTCGCGCGGATGCTCGGGAACCTGACCTCGTCGCTCGGCATCGTCGTACGGCTCTCGGCCCGACAGGATCGGGGCGAGCTCGCCGACGAGAACTCCGCGCTCGCGAAGATGCAGACCGCCCGGCTCGCCCGCGAGACCGCGGCGCTCGGGCGCGAACTGCTCGGCGGGAACGGCATCCTGCTCGATCACGACTCCGCCCGTTTCTTCGCCGACACGGAGGCGATCTACTCCTACGAGGGCACGCACGAGATCAACGCGCTCCTCGTCGGACGCGCACTCACCGGACACTCTGCGTTCGTCTGAACCTCGGCATCACCCACCCGCCATCCACCGAAGGAGTCACCCCATGACCGTCCTCGCCCCCTATGCCGACCTGCCGTCCTTCGTAGGCGCAGAGATCGGCCCCTCCGGCTGGCTGGAGGTCACCCAGGATCGGATCAACACCTTCGCAGACGCCACCGACGACCACCAGTGGCTGCATGTAGATCCCGAGCGTGCGGCGGGAGGACCGTTCGGGGCGCCGATCGCCCACGGCTTCCTGACGCTGTCACTGCTGGTCCCGTTGCAGAGTGAGGTGTTCGACGTCGAGGGCGTCACGACGAAGGTCAACTACGGGCTGGACCGGGTGCGCTTCGTCTCGCCGGTGACGGTCGGCTCCCGCATCCGCCTCGTAGGCACCATCGCCGAGGTGACCGAGGTCGGAGGCGGCTACCAACTCGTCGTCGACGCCACGATCGAGATCGAGGGCGGCACCAAGCCCGCCCTGGTCGCGCGCAGCCTGCAGCGCCTCTACCCCTGACCCCCGTTCCCTCATCCGCTGAGCGTCCACGACACGCGGATAATCACCCCGACCGAACCGCGTGTCGTGGACACTCAGCAAAGTTCACGAAGAACAGGCCCCTCGAAGAAGAGGAATGAGCAACGATGCACAACCACGGACTGGGATCCTGGATGGCCAAGCGGCGGCTGAAGACGCCCGACAAGACCGCGCTCGTCTTCGGCGAGGGTGACAGCCTCACCTACCGCGAACTCGCCGATCGCGTCGATCGCACCGCGGCGCTGCTCGCCGCCCGCGGCATCGGCAAGGGCGACTCGGTCGCCTACCTCGGCGAGAACAGTCCGGCGTTCCTGCAGACACTGTTCGCCTGCGCGCAGCTGGGTGCAGTCTTCGTGCCCCTGAACACCCGGCTCGCACCACCCGAGATCACCCACATGCTCATCGACTCCGGCACCAGAGCGCTGATCCATGATGCGGAGTTCGCCGACCGCGTGGCGGACGGCGTGGAAGCGGCACGGATCCCGCACGTGCTGTTGACCGGACCGGGGGCGGCCGGCATCCCGGGGCTGGATGAGCTCGCAGAGGCGGCGCCAGCGGGGCATCTCGACGCGAAGATCACGCTCGACGACCCGATGGCGATCGTCTACACCTCCGGCACCACCGGGAAACCGAAAGGAGCCGTGCTCAGCCACGGCAACCTGACCTGGTGCGCCCTGAACTGCATCGTCGACTACGACCTCACCTCCGATGACGTCGCCCTCATGATCTCACCGCTGTTCCACGTGGCCTCGCTGGGCATGGGCGCGATGCCCGTGATCATGAAGGGCGCCACCATGGTCCTGGAGAAGGGATTCGAGGCCGGACGCGCCCTCGAACTTATCGAGCGTCACGGCGTGACGATGCTCGCCGGCGTCCCCACGACCTATCAGTTGCTGGCGGATCACCCGTCCTGGGCCTCGACCGACGTCTCAAGCCTGCAGAAGCTGACCTGCGGCGGTTCGGCGGTGCCCACCCGTATCCTCAACGCCTATGAGGATCGCGGTCTGCGATTCTCGCAGGGATATGGGATGACGGAGACCTCCCCCGGGGCGACGGCGCTGGCCGCGGATATGACCCGGGTCAAGCAGGGCAGCGTCGGTCTACCGCACTTCTTCACCGAGGTGCGCATCGCTGACGAGAACGGCGACATGGTGCCGCGCGGCACGGTCGGCGAGGTGGAGGTGTCGGGGCCGAACGTGTTCCTCGGCTATCACGGGCTGCCGGAGGCGACCGCCACCGCGTTCACCGACGACGGCTGGTTCCGCTCCGGCGATCTGGGGTATCTGGATGCCGACGGCTACCTCTATATCGCCGATCGACTGAAGGACATGATCATCTCCGGCGGTGAGAACATCTACCCCGCGGAGGTGGAGAACCTGATCAACGACATCGAGGGCGTCTCGGGCGTCGCGGTCATCGGCGTTCCCGACGAGCGGTGGGGCGAGGTGCCGTGGGCGGTGGTCACCGTCCGCGACGACGCCGAGGTCACCACCGAGCACGTGCGCGCGCAGCTCGACGGCGTCCTCGCCCGCTACAAACTGCCGAAGAACGTCGTCGTCGTCGAGGAGCTGCCCCGCACCGCGAGCGGCAAGGTTCGCAAGGCGGACCTGCGGGCGCGGTTCGGGCGGCGCTGATGAGTCAGCGATCCAGCCCCGCCGCAGAAGACTTAGGCGCTCCGAGTCGCTGACGAACGGAACAGATGCGTTAGATCACCCGTCAGAAAACCCGCACCGCGATCTCCGCGGGCGCCGCAAGTAGCTCAGTGATCTCGTGGTCGAGCCGCACGATCGTCACCGACAGCCCCGCCATGTCGAGTGATGTACAGTACTCGCCGACGTACGAGCGTGCGATCGCCGCGCCGCGGTTGGTCAGCAGCCGATGCGCGATCCCGTAAGCGAGGTACAGCTCAGAGATCGGCGTGCCACCCAGCCCGTTGATCATGAGCGCGAACCGATCTCCCGCGGTGACCGCGAGGTCGGTGGCGACCGCCGCGACGAGGTCGCCAACGAGTTCGTCGGCCGACGCGATCACACGACGCTCGCGTCCCGGTTCGCCGTGGATGCCGACGCCGAACTCGATCTCGTCATCGCCGAGTTCGAAAAGAGGCGTTCCCTTGGCCGGCGGCGTGCACGCGGTCAGGGCGACGCCCATCGTGCGAGTAGCCGCGTTGACCTTCTCGCCAATACGGACCAACTCGTCCAGGGACGCGCCTGCCTCAGCGGCTGCCCCCACCGCCTTCATGACGAAGAAGTTGCCTGCAACACCACGTCGGCCCACCGTGTAGAGCGAATCCTGCACGGCCACATCGTCGTCGACGAAGAGCGTGCGCACCTCGATCCCCTCGGCCTCGGCTAGCTCCTGTGCCATCTCGAATGCCATACGGTCGCCCGTATAGTTGTTTACAAGTAGCAGCACTCCTCGTGGCGAGGCGAGACGACGTATGGTCTCGATCACGTAGTCCACAGGCGGGGCGGCGAACACATCACCCGGGCACGCGGCGGTGAGCATCCCCGGTCCCACCGTCAACACGTGCGCCGGCTCATGCCCCGAACCCGAGCCCTGAATGACGCTGACCCGGTCGGCACGGGGCGCATCCGCGCGATGGATGAGGTTGCATTCGGGCACGTACACGAGCGTGTCGGGGTTTGCGAGGGCGAGTCCCTGGAGCATCTCCGCGACGAAATCCTTGGGATCGTTGACGAACTTCTTCACGATGGTTCCTTCCAATGTCTGGGATTACAGGGATGCATCATTCAGCCGGTCGGGCCGACCATTGTTCGGCGAGGCGTTCGGCGATGACAGCGAGGGCGACAGCGCCAGCATCCGGAGACCCGATGCTGCGCACCCCCGAGTAGCTGGCGCGCCCACGCATGGCCTGCAGTTCGCTCGTCTTCTCGGCCGCCTGCCGCAGCGCGGCGGCGAAACCGTCGAGCAGCACCTGGGAGTCCGACTCGCCGGCGGCCACCGCGACCTCAAGCGCATCGGTGGCTGGCACGAGGGCATCCAGCAGTGTCTTGTCGCCGACCTCCGCCTTGCCGCGTGTCATTATTCCCGCGATCGCCGCGCGGAGCATCGCGACCACGCGCGCTGGGTCAAGGTTGTCGGCGCCCTTCGCGGTCGTCGCCGCACGCAGGAATGCGGTGCCCCAGATGGGCCCGGACGTGCCTCCGATACGACTCGAGATCGTCATAGCAGCCGCCTGAAGCAGCGCCGCCGAGCTTTCATCGGGGTAGCCGGGCAGGTCTTCCAACACCCGCTCGAAACCGCGCGCGAGCGAGAATCCGAAGTCGCCGTCGCCGACGACAGCATCTAGTTCGCCGAAGTAAGTCTCGTTCTCGACGACCGTCGCTCCAATCGCCGCGAGGGTGAATCGGGTGGTGGCCACCGCTGCCGAGCTCATGATTCCTCCGTGTCCTCGGGAACGCCGGCCGTGCGCACCTTCTCGATATCCGCCAGGGTGATGTCGCGCAAGTTCGACAACACGAGCGAGGCGCCAGTGAAGTCCTCGCCGCTCGTGTAGGCGCTCATTGTGATGATCGTCGACAGGCCCGCCCCGCGCGCGGCCCGCAGCCCGATGCCACTGTCTTCGACGACGACAACAGCATCGGCGGAGATACCGAGGCGTTCGAGCGCGAGCAGATAGATGTCGGGGGCGGGTTTCTTGCGCGCCACGATATCTCCGGCGAACACGGCGACGCGGGTGGCGAGGTCGTCGCCGACCGCCCGGCGCAGCACCACCCGCACGGACGACTCAGCCGAGGTGGAGGCGACGGCAAGCTGCCAGCCCGCGGCATCCGCTTCGGCCGCCACACGGCCGACCCCGGGTCGCGGGTCGATGCGCCCGCTGTCGATCAGGTCTTTATAGATCTGCGTCTTACGACGGTGCATCGCGAGCACGAGTTCGTCGACCGCCTGCGTGTCAACGGGATAGCCGGCCCAGCGAGCGGCGAGCGCGGGGGTGAACTCGCTGCGCATCCGTTCCTTGCCGCCACCGATCTTCACCTTCTCGCCGTACTCGGCGCTCGACCATTCGACCGGCACACCGAACTCGCGAAAGGTCTGGTTGAACGCCGGCAGGTGCCCGTTCATCTCTGTGTCGGCGAGCACGCCGTCGCAATCGAAGATGAGCGCGGGCATCTCAGGCCTTCCCCGCACTGCCGAAGACCTCAGCCAGGTGCACAACGAGGTCGATGACGTCCTGTCGGGTGTCGCGGAACAGCGAGGGCGGGTCCCAGGTGCCCTGCGCGCGCGCCTGCTCAAGAAAGGCGAGCTCGCTCTGCATGAATCGCTCTTTCAGCGCGGTCGAGATGTTGATCTTCGCGCAGCCTCGGGAGATAAGGTCACGGAACTGCGCATCGCTCAGCCCGCTGCCGCCGTGCAGAGCGATCGGCACGGGGTGTGCTTGGACGATTTGCGTGATGCGCTCGGCATCCAGCACCGGGGCGGTCTTGTAGCTGCCGTGAGCGTTACCGATCGCCGGGGCGAAGACATCCACCCCCGTCTCGTGCAGGAACGCGAGCTGAACCTCCAGGCTCTGCCGCATGCTCTCCTCGTCGGAGCCGTGGTCATCTTCGACGCCCGTGATCGACTCGATCTCACCCTCCACCTGGGCGCCGTAGCGCCGGGCCTCGGCGACGACCTCGATGGTCTGGCGTTGGTTCTCGGCGACCGGCAGTTCGGACGCATCGAAGAGCACGGAATTCCACCCATGCTTCAGACACTCGGTGATCACTGCCCGGTCAGGGCAGTGATCCAGGTGCAGCGCGACGGGAACGGGGATGTCACGCGTCAGCTCGTCCCACATCGCCTTGATGAACCCGGCCCCCACGCTCCTGACCGTCTTCACCGAGGTCTGGACGATTACCGGCGACGCTGCCGCCACGGCACCGGCGAGCACGCCCTCGAGGGTGAGGTCGTTGAACACGTTGATCGCGGGGACGCCGTAGCGCTCGGCGAACGATCGGTGGACGATGTCGGTGAGCGAGGTGACGGGCATGGCCTCTCCTTCGGTTATGCGGGGTCGGCAGGGATTCGAGGTGGGCGATTCAGGGGGCGTCACCGAGCCGGCGCGCGGCCTCGCGGTACTGCGCGAACGCCGCGGCGCGCCCGGCGGCCGCTGCGGGATCGGTATCGAAGGCGTCGTATCCGGCCAGGACGCTGTCGAAGTACGCGCGCAGCCCCTCGCGGGTCTCGGTAAACGGAAGCACCCAGAACCGGTCGTGCACGATCGCCGCGTGCACGTGCTCGGCGAGTTCGATCGGGTCCATGCCGCCGGCATACAGCTGCTGCTGCAGCGAGACGAACCGCGGGTCGTCCGTGAAGCTCGATTCCATGGCGAACTCGGCCGGGCGCCGATCGAGGGCGCGGGCGATGTCGGTGCGCACGCTCGCCGGGCACAACAGCGAGACCCCTACGCCCTGCGCGGGCAGGGTCAGCGCGTAGCTCTCCATGAGGGTGATCACCGCGGCCTTGGACGCCGCGTAGATGGCGGCGGTCGCGCTGCCCTGGAACCCCGCCATCGACGCGACCGTGACGAGATGGCCGCCGCGCCCGGCGGAGAGGATGCGGGGCAGCACCGTCTGGATGCCGTTGACGACCCCGCCGAGGTTGACCCCGAGGATCCAGTCGAAGTCGGCGTAGCTCGCCTTCTCGAGCGGGCCGAACCCGTTCACGCCCGCGGTACTGAACAACAGCGTGACCGGGTCGCCGAACCGCTCCTCGACCCCGTCCACCACGTCGGCCCACGCCTCCCGGTCACGGATGTCGAGCACGACCGCGTGCACATCGATGCCCTCCACGCGCAGCGCTGCCTCGGCCTCGTCGAGCGCCTCCTGGCGCACGTCGACGATCGCGACCCGACATCCGAGTCGACCGAACACCCGCGCCTGGCCGAGGCCGACGCCCGAGGCGCCGCCGGTGATGAGCGCGACCCTGCCGGTGACATCTTCCACGCGGGGACCTCCTCGACCCGGGGTGCGCCCGCATCGGTGTGGGCGCCGTCATCCCAGCGTGCCCCGGCGCGGCAGAGGCGGGGCGTCTCAGTGTGAGACGACGCCGCGGCGCCATCCCCCCGGGGTGCAGCCGTACTGCGCGCGGAACGACCGGGCGAAGTACGAGGCGTGCGCGAACCCCCACTCGCGCGCGATAGCCTCGATCGACCGGTGCCCGAGGGCGGGATCCTCAAGGGCGGCGGCGGCGCCCTCGAGCCGGCGGCGACGGATCCACCCCGTCACGGTCTCGCCGCGCTCGGCAAACGCGGCCTGCAGGTGGCGTCGCGAGACGGCGAGGCCGACGGCGATCGTCTCGACCCCCAGAGCGGGATCCTGCGGACGCCCGTCGATCCAGGCGGTCGCCCGGTCGAACGTGTCAGCCCGTGCCGACCGGATGCCGCGGCCAGCCTCTTCGCTCGCGCGTGCCACGAGGCTCGCGCTAAACAGGTCGGCGACGGCGGCCAGCACGCGCGGTCCGCCGCGGCCGCGGAGCAGGTCGAGGTTCTCGGCCAGGGAGGCGACGAAGGGAAGGAGGGCGACGCCGACACCGGCGCGGCCGGGGAGCACCTGTCCGACGGGGGCGTCGGGCAGGGTGAGCGCAGCGCGTAGGCGCTCCGCCGGCATCCGCGCGATGAAAAGGGTGAACTCACCGGGGAACGCCCAGCGCGAGGGGGTGGTCCAGGTGGCGACGAGGTGGTCGCCAGGGCGGAGCAAGGCCGTGCCGCGGACGGTCTCGAGCCGGCTCGTGCCGGACAACTGCACCGCGGCGAGCACGAACGGATCGGGGACGGTGCCCACCTGCGCCGAGGTGCGCACGATCGCGTGCGCGTGGCCGCGGACCGTGAGCACGCTCACGCTGGAGTCGCCCACGACACGGCGTGCGACACGGCCCTCGAAGTCGCTCTCGAGGTCGCTGCCCACCCAGCTCGCGCCCGCGCGAATCGAGGGGAAGTGCGCGCGCCACCGCGTCGTGTCCCGCGTGACCAGGTCGAGGTCCCCCGCCCCTCCGCCGACCATGCCCCTCCCCTCCCCGATCATGTCCCTTCCGTCGGCGACCATGCCACTTAAATAGCACGGGAACGCGGCATCCCGATACTTCTGTGCACGATGCTCGACGGGCAACGATCGTGTGAATGATCCTGTCGTCGCCCGTCCGACCGGCCGGGCGCCCGTGTCGAGGAGGACACCCATGACCGATGCACCGCCGCTCGCGGCCCCCGCGCTCACCACCGAGATCGTCGACCGGCTACGCGCCATCGTCGGTGACGAGGGCGTCGTCCTCGAGGACGACCTCATGGCCGACCCCGACTGGCCGCTGCGCGACCCGTACTGGATCCCCGGGGACGACACGTACACGGCATCCGTCGCCGTCCACCCCACCTCCACCGAGCAGGTGCAGCAGATCGTGCGGCTCGCGAATGAGACCGGCATCCCGGTGTGGACGCACTCGCAGGGACGCAACAACGGCTACGGCGGCTCGTCGCCCCGGCTGGGCGGCTCGATCTCTCTCAGCCTGCGGCGGATGAACCACGTCATCGAGATCGACGAGGACCTCGCCTTCGCGGTCGTCGAGCCGGGGGTGCGCTGGTTCGACCTCTACGACGAGCTGCGGCGGCGCGGCTCACGGCTGATGCTCTCGGTGCCCGACATCGGATGGGGCAGCGTTATCGGCAACTCGCTCGATAACGGCGTCACCTACCTGCCGTACGGTGCCGACTTCCTCGCTCCGACCGGCATGGAGGTCGTGCTCGCCGACGGCACGCTGCTGCGCACCGGCATGGGCGCCATGCCCGACAACCCCACGTGGCACCTCTACAAACGCGGCGTCGGCCCCGCCCTCGACCCGCTGTTCACACAGTCCAACCTCGGGATCGTCGTACGGATGGGTGTGTGGCTGATGCCGGCGCCCGAGGCATACGCCCCGCTGCACATGACGCTCGCCCGCGACGCCGACCTGGCCGAAGCGGTCAATGTGCTGCGCGAGCTGCGGTTGAAGAACCAGCTGCGCGGGGTGCCCTGCCTCTACAGCACGCTCATGGCCGCCACGATGACCGGCGTGCCCGACGTGATACGACGCGCCGAAGAGGGTGCGGTCGGCGAGGAGGAGATCGATGAGATCGCCGAACGCACCGGCCTCGGGCGGTGGTACATGCGCGCGGCGCTCTGGGGCGACCGCGCCGAGGTCGCGCTGCAGATCGAGAATGTCCGCCGCGCGTGGGAGCGGATCCCCGGGGCGAGGATGACGGTCGAGGGCGTCTACGCATCCGATGAGTACGAGCAGATCCCCTCGATCTCGAGCCGCATCACGGCGGGGGTGCCTAATCTCGACGTCATCAAGTACAAGGGCGCCGGCTTCGCGCACATCGGCATCGCCCCGCTCGTGCCGCTGCTCGGCGAGCAAGTGATGTCGGTCGTGAACACCGTGCGCACGACGACCGAGGAGCGCACCGGCCTCAACTATAAAGCCGGTGTCATGCTGCTCAACGAGCGGACCTGCGTGGTCGTCTCGGCGATCAACTTCGACCCGCGTGAGGAGGCCGAGGCACGTGCCGCCTACGACACTGCGCGCACGCTCGTCGCCGAGCTCGCCGCGCTCGGCTACAGCGAGTACCGGTCGCATCTCGACTTCATGGAGGAGGTCGCCGACTACATGTCGTGGAACGATCACGCCTATCGCCGCTTCGTGGAGAAGATCAAGGATGCCGTGGACCCCGCTGGCATCCTCTCGCCCGGACGGTATGGGGTCTGGCCCGGACGCGGCGGGCGCTGAGCGACAAGGGCGGCGCCCGGCGCGCGATATCTGCGTGAAACCACTTTTAGCGTGAGCCACCCCGGCAGGGGAGCTCACGCCAAAAGTGGTTCTGGGTGGCGGACCGAAACAGGGGCGGGATTCAGCCGAACGTGGCGCGGTTGTACGCATCCGCGAGCGGCGACGCGTACTGGAACTCCTGCAGCGTGAGCCCGATCGGGCTCGCTGGGTCGACACGGAACACCGACAGCGCAGTGTTCGGCCGCCGATCCGATAGCTGCTGTCCGTAGTGGAACGTGCCGCCACCCATGCCGAGGTCATCGACATCCCCGAGTTCGGCCGCGAGCTCGACGAGGTGCGCCCGCGATAGGTCACGGTCGGCGATCGCGCGCTCCAGGAGCGCGATGACGACCGTCGACGACAGGTATCCAGTCTGGTAGCTGTTCGCATACGGCGTGTACCCGGGGAACAGTGCCTCCAGATCATCCTGCATCTGCCGCTGACCGGGCGCCTGTGTACCATTCCACTCGGTCCCCGTCATGAGCACGTGCACGTGGTCGATGATGTAGTCCGCGGCCGGACCAGTCGAGGTCGTCGCCAAGATGGCGGATGCCGGGACCACCCACGAGGTCGGGAAGTCCAGCTGCGTGGCTTCGACTGCTGTGTTCTGCAGGACGGCGCCGCTGCCGGTGAGAAACACGAGATCGCATCCGGCGTTCTTGAGCTTCGTGACCTGCGAGGTGAACTCCTCGCCGCCCACCGGGTAGGTGACGTCGGCGCCCGCGGTGCGGCCCGTCTCGTCCAGAGCGAAACGGAACCCGCGCCGGTACGCTTCCCCCGACTCGTCCTCCGAGGTCATCGAGCAGAACACGCCGTCATCCAGCCCCAGCTCGGAAGACGCGTAGTCGACGGCTGCAGCGGCATATGTCGGCTGGATTGGCCCGAACGGGAGAATATTCGGATCGGTGACGAAATCCTCGGTCGACAATCCCGGGACGGCGAGCATATCGTCATCCTCCAGAGCTGGCAGCAGCGCGTTCACGATCGGAGCGCCGATGATGCTCTGGAACAACAGCACGTTGTCCTTGTTGCTCTGATACAGCGGAACAGCGACCGAGGCGTTGTATTGGGAGTCGAAGTTGACGAGGTCGACCGTATACCCCTCGAGCGGGCCGCCGGCCGCTGTCGCCCGCGCGAAAGCGGCCTCCCCGCCCTGCACCTGACTATATGCGGCGGTGAAGACCCCCGAGACCGGCACGAGAGAGCCGACCGTGATCGTCCGGGTCTCGGGGTCCCAGCCGGGTGAGGCGGGGATCCCGTCGCCACTGTCGCCGCCCACAGCGGGTGTACCGGCGGTGGGCGTTCCCGCGCAGCCGGCCAGCAGCAGCGCGCCGATGAGAAGCGTTCCGGCAGCGCGTCGTCGAGCATGCATGTGGTTCTCCTTCGTGTGAGTGTTCGATGAGGATGGGTCTCGGGGAGCGCCTCCGCTTCAGGCGGGGGATGCCGCGGCCATGCGCACGTACGACAGGTCGCTGCGGTCCCAAGCCCCCTGCGGGTAGGTGCGGTTGATATCGTGGTCACCGGCATCCGAGACAGGCAGGTGCTCGCCACGCCAGTCGAGGACGACCTCGCGGTCGGCGATCCGCCACACACCCTCGCGACGCTCGAAGCGGTCGAGGTAGCGCCCGCCGAGCAGGTCGTTCGGCGTCCGATCACCCTTTCGGGAGAGCACGATGTGGAAGTACGTCTCGGTGTGGCAGACGTCGTCGCTTTCGAAGGCGAAGGTGATGTTGCCGATCTGGTGACTGTGCGCCTGATAGCTCTGCGCGTGATGGTAAGAGGCCTTCTCCCCCACGCTGTGCCGGTCGCCATCGAAGCGCCCGTGGCGGTCCCGAGCATCCGGGTGATAGGCGGAGGCGATGAGTGCCAGGTCGTGGCGGTCCATGCCGCGCGTGTACCGGGTGAGGGCGTCGCGGATATCCTCCCGGTCCAGGAGCACTCGGATCCGCTGTTCGAGTCGTTGGTCCATCGTGTGCTCCGCATCGTCGCCAGCTGGTCGCGGCGACCGCCGCACCGCGGGTCAGCGTAGGCGCGCCCCACGCCGCGCTGACTATGCTTCCGAATGATGGAAGGGAATCTGCCGGTCGAGACGCCGCCGGGTGCGCCCGCGACATCCGCCCGTCACGGGACGGGCTCGGTCGTGCAGCGGGCACTGCATCTGCTGGACGCGTTCCAGCCCGCCCGCCCCGCACTGACGCTGTCGCAGCTGGCCGCGCACGCGGGCGTGCCACTCAGCACCGCGCACCGTCTGCTGTCTGACCTGTGCATCTGGGGCGCGCTGGAACGCGGACCCGACGGGCGCTATCGGATCGGGCTGCGGATCCGCCGCCTCGCCGCACTCGCGCCGCGCGGCAGCCTGCTGCGCGAGATGTGCCTGCCCGCGATGGAACGACTCGTCGATCGCACCGGCTGCTCGTGCGTGCTGGCCGTGCTCGACGGACTCGACGCGGTGAACATCGAGGTGCTGCCGGGTACACGCTCGGCACAGCGGGTGACCGGCCAGCGCAGCCACGCGCTGGCGACCGCGGCCGGACGCGTGCTCGTCGCCTTTGGCGAGGAGACGACCCGTCGCGACGCCCTGGAGCGACCGGCGCCGACCGCAACGGTCGAGACGGTGACCGACCCCGCCGCGCTGCGCGAGGTACTCGGCGAGGTGCGGCGCGCCGGCATCTGCGTGAGCCGTCGCCAACTCGATCCCGCGTTCGACGGCGTCGCCGCACCGGTGATCGATGCGACCGGCGTGGCGGTGGCCGCGCTTTCGCTCGTCGTGCCGACGCGCGCCCTGGACCTGCCCGCACTGGTGCAGGCAACGGTCGCGGCGGCGGCCGAGGCGACGCGGAGCCTGCACCCGCTCGGATCGCAGGATGCAGCGTCCGATCCGGCCACGGATGCCGGGGCAGGGCCGGGCAGGAGATCACATTCCGCGTGAGCCACACCCGCAAGGGCGGTATCCCGAGCGAAATGTCGTTTCTCACCGAGCGAGGGGCGGGAACGGGGTCAGGAGGTAGGGCGGCGGTGATCGCGAGGGGAGAGACCGTAGGCGCGGCGAAACACGTGGGTGAAGTGTGCGGCATCCGGGAACCCCCACTGCCGGGCGATCTCCGCGATGGTGCGATCGCGGAGATCGATGTCGACGAGGTCGGCACGGGCGCCCTGCAGGCGCCGCGCGCGGATCCATCCGGTCACCGTGCTCCCCTGCTCGGCGAACGCGGCCTGCAACCGCCGCCGCGACACGTACAGCGCCTGCGCCAGGACGGTGACACCCAGGTCGTGATCGGCGATGCGCTCGTCGATCATGGCCGTCGCCCGGGCGAACACGTCGCCGCCGCGCTCACCCCCGGGCGCGGCGGCGAGCAGCCCTGTACCGAACAGCTCGACCAGTCCCCGCGCGATGCGTGCACCGCCGCGCCGTGACAGCAGGTCCATATCCGCTGCGAGCGTACGCACATAGGCGTGCACGAGCGCACCCGTACCGCGACCGGTCGGCAGCAGCACCCCGAGCGGAACGGACGGGTCCGCGAGCGCGAACCGAATGAGCACCGTCGGGAACCGCACCACGAACAGTGAGAAGCTCCCCGGGAAGCTCCAGCGCGACGGACTCTCCCACAGGTGCACAATCTGGTCGCCGGGCGTGAGCGTCACGGTACCGGTCGGGGTCGTCAGCACGCTCGACCCGCTCAGCTGCACGGCGGCGAGCGCGAACGGATCCGAACGCCGCCGCACCTGCTCGACCGACCGCTCCACACTATGCGCACTCGCCCGCACCCGCAGCAGATTGACGCTGATATCGCCGACCACACGACGAGCGACACGCCCTTCGAACTCCTCCTGTGCGGACAGGCCAACCCACCGTGCCCCCGCCGCGATCGGAGGGAACAGACGGGTCCACTCATCGACCCGATCGGTGACGATATCACCGCTCAAGGAAGCCGCCGCAGGGCCCGCCGACTGTTGCGCGCGCGCATCGGGGTTGTCCGGACGCGCCGATCCGGGGCCACCGCGAGACTCGTGCTGCGACGCTCGCTCGCAGAGCCGGGCAGCCGATTCCCGGACCGCACGATCCGTGCTCTCTCGATGAGGAGAACCCATGTCACCCGACCCTTCCGCGCCCGCCGGCGCCTCCGCCGCACCGCTGACACCCGCCGTCATCGATCGCCTGCGCGAGATCGTCGGCGACGGTGCCGTGACTCTGCAGGAGGACCTGCTCGCCGACCTGGACTGGCCCCTGAGAGATGTCTACTGGATCGCGGGCGACGACCGCTACGTGCCGTCCGTCGCCGTGCACCCCACCAAGACCGCGCAGATCCAGGAGATCCTGCGCGTGGCGACCGAAGCCGGCATTCCGGTGTGGACGCACTCGCAGGGCCGCAACAACGCGTACGGGGGCACCTCCGCGCGGGTGACCGGGTCGATCTCGATCAGCCTGCGGCGGATGAACCGCGTGCTCGAGATCGATGAGGAGCTCGCCTTCGCGGTCGTCGAACCGGGCGTGCGGTGGATCGACCTCGACGAAGAACTACGGCGGCGTGGCTCGCGCCTGCAGGTGTCGTGCCCCGACATCGGTTGGGGCAGCGTCATCGGCAACTCGCTCGATAACGGCATCAGCTACCTGCCCTACGGTGCCGACTTCGCCGCGCCCTGCGGCATGGAGGTCGTGCTCGCCGACGGCGAACTGCTGCGCACGGGCATGGGCGCCCAGCCCGACAACCCGACGTGGCACCTGTACAAGCGCGGCGTCGGTCCCGCGCTGGATCTGTTGTTCACCCAGTCGAACTACGGCATCGTCGTGAAGATGGGGGTGTGGCTCATGCCACGCCCGGAGGTGTTTCTCCCCCTCGTGCTGTCGATCCCCCGGGACGATCAACTCGCACAGGCGATCGACGTCGTCCGAGAACTGCGACTGCGCAACACGCTGCGCGGGGTACCGTCGTTCTACAACACGCTCATGGCGATCGGGATGACGGGCCTGCGTGAGAAGCTCGAACTCCCCCGCACGGTGTACCTGCAGCCGCACGAGATCCAGACGCTTCGCGACGCGCACGAGCTGGGCGCGTGGAACGTGCGCACGGCGCTGTACGGCGGCCCGGAGGAGGTCGTCGCGCAGACGGCCGTGCTAAAGCGTGCCTGGGGCGAGATCGAGGGGTCCTGGATCACCGACGCCGGTGACTACGGACCCGACGACTACGACTCGATCGACGAGATCTCGGCGAAGATCACCGGCGGGGTACCCAACCTCGACCTGCTGCGCACGATGGGGCCCGAGTTCGCGCACGTCGACCTCTCACCCATCGTTCCGCTGCGCGGCACGGAGGTCGCGGACGTCGTGCTGTCTTCGGCAACAAAGATCGAGGCGCACACCGGGTACAACTACGGCTCGTCGATCCTCGTCACAGGCGAGCGGACGTGCGCCATCATCATCGCCGCGTTCTTCGACCCCCGGGTCGCCGAGTCGGCGCAGCGAGCGTTCGAGATCGGGCGGGAGCTCATCGATTGGCTCGGCGAACGCGGGTACAGCGAGTACCGGGTGCATCTGGACCTCATGGAGGATGCCGCGGCGCACCTCTCGTGGAACGACTACGCCTACAAGCACTTCTGCGAGCGGATCAAAGACGCGGTGGATCCCGCCGGCATCCTCTCCCCCGGCCGGTACGGCATCTGGCCGGAACGTTACCGCGAATAGTCGTGCCCCGGCGTGCCGGATGCCGCATGCGCCCCGTGTCTCACCGTGAGACCCCGGGACGCATGCGCGCGCGGTTACGTTTTCGGCACGGACTTTCGACGAGGAGACAACGCAGATGAGCGCTGCAAGCGAGGCCGCTGTGCGGTACGGGATCGACCTGGGCCTGCCCCTGGTCGACGAGCAGGTCTTCCGCAACGTCGTGGGCCACTTCGCCTCGGGTGTGACGGTGATAACCACCGCCGACAGCGATCAGCTCTACGGCACGACCGTGTCGGCTGTGTCGTCGCTGTCAGCCGAACCACCCATGATGCTCATCTGCCTGAATCGCTCCAGCGCGACGCACGACGCGGTGGCCCGCGCAGGGCGCTACGCCATCAACATCCTCTCCTCCGGGCAGGGCGGGATCGCACGGGCCTTCGCCCGCAAGGGCGACGACAAGTTTGCCGGCGTCGGACACACCATCAGCGACCAAGGCCTGCCGCTTCTGGACGGGGCTCTCGCCTCGATCGAGTGCGTCGTGGCCGAGACGGCGGTGGGCGGCACGCACACGATCTTCCTCGGGCGCGTGGCAGCCGCCCGGGCCGGGGAGGGCGAGCCGCTCGCGTATTATCGCGGCACGTTCGGAAACCTCGACCATGCGCTGGAGACCGCCGCCTACGAGGGCGCGCGCGACTGGGTGCTGCGTCGGCGGACACCCCTGGGTGAACCGGTCGAGGTGGCGACCGTGGCAGCATCCCTCCGGCTGGAGCAGGCACTGATCGACAGCGCGCTGATCCGACTCGCCTCGGAGGGACTCGTGCAGTCGGCGGCCGGCGGTGGCTACGAGCCGGCGCCGCTGACGGCCGATCTCGCGGATCGGCTCTACGGCGACCGCGAGACGATCGAGACCGGGGTGATCGAGCGCTATCTGGCGGATGCCCCGGTCGAGCAGCTGGATCGGATCGCGCACCTTGGCGATCAGGTCACCTCGCTGCACCCGACCACCCCCGAGGACCTAGAGGCGTTCCTCGAGTTGAACATGGACTTCCATGCAGCGATCGTGGGCCTGGCCGGTTCTCGCCAGCTGACGGCGAAGTACCGTGCCCTGAACGTGACCACCATCTGGCGAGAGACGTTCGAACCTGCCGACTGGGAGCACCAGCTCGGCCCGACGTTCGTGCCCCGGCTCACCGCGGCACTGAGTCGCCGTGAGATCCCGGCCGCGCAGGCCGTCGTCCGCGAGCAGGTCGCGTTCGTGACCGCGGGCGCGAAAGCCGTTATCGCCGCCCACGGCGGCCGGGTCTGACCCGGCCTGCTCCCGATCGACGTACCGAGCCGGGCATACGCCGAGTGCGTCAGCGGCTGGCCCGAAGCGCGAAGCCGAACTGACGGATGCGGCGGTACATCGTCGCGCGCGAGATGCCGAGCGCTTTGGCTGCGGCATCCCGGTTCCAGTCGGCAGCGCGCAGGGCGTCGAAGATCAGCTCCCGCTCGGTGCGGGCCAGGAGCCCCTCGTCGCCTGCGCGACGCCCGGCGTCGGCGATCTCGCGTGGCAGGTCATCGATCGTGATCGACTCGACGGAGAGGCCCACCAGTGCCGAGGCGAGCACCCGGCGCAGCTGGGCTACGTTACCAGGCCAGGAGTGCTTGGCGAGGATGCTCAGCGCCTCTGCCGACACACGCACCGAGCCGGCGCCGAGATCGTCCAGCAGCGCCCGCACGATCTCCGGCAAGTCCCCAGTACGCTCGCGCAACGGTTCCACCACCACAGTGACGAGGAAGTCCGCCGCCAGCGCGTTCGACGCGGAATGCGCGGTCGCCGTGACCCATCCCTTGCCACCGCGCAGCGTCTCGAGCACCCGCGGTATCGCATCGCCGGGCAGCGTATCAATGTCGCGTACGAGCACTGGGCCTGCCGCGACGATCATATTGAGACGAGCGAACCACGCGATCGGGTCGGCGGCGTGGCTCGCCGCATCGATCTCGGCGATCCCGTGCGGCGCATCGGCCGCAGGCGCCGCATCCCGGATGCGGTGCACACGCCCCGATCCCGGTTCACCCGTCACAAGCGTGGCCAGGCGCAAGGCCGCGGCCCGTCGAACCGGGTCGACGGGCACAGAGGGCGCGGGGGCGGCCACCGACGTCGTCGGCAGTGGTGCACGTGTCAGCGAGGCGACCACCCCATGCCGGCCGTGCATGAACGGCACGACTCTACAATGAACCCGATATCGATCCTCTCCGAGTTCCGCCGTGATCAGTCGCGAACGGCCGCTTCGCGCCACCTCGCGAACGAGTTCGCGCAACGCGTCGTTCTGGGCACCGTCACGCAACAGCTGCTGTGCGGCGATGTTGGCGACGAACACATCGTCGTTGATGCCGACGACCGCAAGCGATGGGCGCCGTGAGTGGCGAGCGTAGGCCTCAAACAGTGCGCGCTGCTCACCGTCGGCGGCAAGCGCCAACTGCTCGTCGATGGCGTGGGCCAGCGACTGCGTGTACGGCACGATCATGTGGTTGGCCGTGTCGACCCGCTGACACATGAGGAGGAACCCGACCATTCGCCCAAACGGGTCGTGCAGTGGCACACCGACGGAGGCGAGGTTACGCTCGCCCGCGCGAAAGTGCTCGTCGCCGACGACGAGGAAGCTCTCCAGCCGCTCGGCGGAGATCCCGGCACCATTCGTACCGACGAACGCCTCGTGGAACACCGCCCCAACGCCGCCGCCGCGTTGCTCGCCTTCGCGCACAACACGCGCATCTCCTACGATGCGTGAGACCTGCACGCACTCGCGGTCCAGCAACATCCCCCACGCGTCTGCGTCACGGCACTGGTCGGCGAGCGCTTGCATGATAGGCGCCGCCGCATTGACCAGGCGCTGGGAACGCGAGGCCGCCTGCGGGTTAACCGGCACCTCGACACGATCAGGGTCGACTCCGAGCCCAAGCGAGCGGACCCACGAGCTGAGGATCTCGACCGGTACCTCACCCGGAGCGGGCGAGGTACGTTCGGCGATGAACTCATCACGGGCGCGATGGACCCGGTCCCGGGCGTCAGCGTCGAAGCGGGCGGCGTCGCTCCGACGCGGCCGCGAAGTAGGGAAAACCATGTCAGCTCCTTCGTTGACATGCGGCGCACGAACGCACCGTGACGGCAATATTACGTCGCTGGCGCCGGGCGCGCGCCCGCGCGTGCAGACTCGCGGAAACGTGCCAACGCCTCGACGCGTTCGGCGGCGGCGGCCGGGGCGAGTTCATCCACGTCCGGGATCGCATCGAGGATGCGGCCGAAGCCGCGTTCAAGGTCTTCACGAACCTCTGGGTAAGGGATGCAGTACAGCGCCCCTTCCTCCATCGCGCGTTTCAGGTGCAGCGCAAGATCTTCGGGCTCCATCCCGTGGTCGTGCACTTCGCGCAGCGCATCGAGAAACCCCTCGCCGGCCATGACCCCGCTGTCCTCGGACACCGTACCCGGCCGCAGCCGCACCGATTCGGCGATGCCGCTGCGGATGTTTGCGGGGCACAGCACCGTCACGCCGATGCCGTACTCGGGCAGCGCCTGCGCGTAGCTCTCCATCAGCCGGATTACCGCCGATTTGGCCGCCGAGTATGGCGCCGTCATACGGCCCCCCTCGAAGCCGCCGACCGAAGCGACGGTCGCGATGTGCCCACCCTGCCCCGCCTCGATCATCCTGGGCACGAAGGTCGTCATCCCGTTCACGACCCCGCCTAAGTTCACCCCGAGCAACCAATCGAAGTCGGATGCCGTCATTGTCTCCACCGAGCCAAACCCGTTCACCCCTGCGGTGTTGAACAAGAGCGTGACTGGCGCGCCGAAGTGGTCTTCAACGGCATCCGCGACCCAGGCGAAGCCGGCCCGGTCAGTGACGTCCAGCGCCACGTCCCATACGTCGATCCCCTCCTCCCGCAGCGCCGCTGCCGCCGTGCGACGGGGCTCGTCCCGCACGTCCGCGATCGCGATCCGCGCGCCGGCGCGACCGAATACCCGCGCCTGCCCGAGACCAGCGCCCGACGCTCCGCCGGTGATGACCGCGACACTGCCCTCAACCACCATCATGGGGCCGCCCTCCGCACCGAGGCGGATGCTGCTGCCTTCCGCCGTAGCGGCTGGGTCACCCAGCGCACGAACACGGCGGTGAGGTGGGTGAGACCGCGAGGCTCGAACATGAGGATTACGACGAGCAGCACGCCGTAGATGACGATCGGAAACTGTCCGACCGGGATGCCCCACGTGCCGTCGGGGGTCGACGAGTTCGCTTTGAGGAACGGGATGTAGTCGGCGTACCGGGTGGCCAGCACGGGGATCGAACAAATCACAAGACTCCCCACGACCGGCCCCCACGCGGTCGCGAGCCCACCGACGGTGACGATGATGATGAAGTTCAGGCCCATCGTCAGGTTGAACTGATCGGGACTGACGAACCGCAGCTGAGCCACGTAGAACGCGCCACCGAGCGCACCCATGGCGCTGGAAACCGCGAATACGCCGAACATGCTGCGCACGGGGCTGATCCCGGCGACCCGGGCAGGCAGCTCCGCATCTCGTAGCGCGATGATCGCCCGCCCGGCAGGCGATTTCATCAGCAGGTACACGACGAACATGCACAGCGCGACGAACAGCCAGACGAGCATGAACAACCCCTGCTGGTAGCTGTAGGTCATGCCGCCCAGCTGCAGCGCACCGAAGTCGAGGGGGCCTACTGAGAGGTTCAGAGGTGCCCGGCGCCCACTTACCCCGCCGGTCAGATCGCTCCAGTTGACGAAGATGTACTGCCCGATGAAGATCAGTCCGAGGCTGAGCACGATCTGGTAAACGCCCTTGAGTCGCAAGGCGAGCGGCTCCACGAGCAACCCCGCGGCAGCGCCGATGACAACGACCGCGATGATCCACAGCGGCAGCGGCAGGTCGAGGACCGTGCCGAAGCCCACCGCCGTGAAAGCGCCGATCGCGAGGAAGAAGGGTTGGCCCATGTTGATCTGGCCGGCGTAGCCGTTGACGACGTTCAGCCCGACCGCGGCGATCGAGAAATAGCCGACGGTGATCCCCAGCGATAGCAGGAACGAGTCGGCCGTGCTCAGCGGGAGGACGACCGCGAGCACCACGAGCAGGATCGCGCCGTAGCGGGTGACGGGTCCGGAGAAGACGCGCGTCTCGCGCCGGATCTGCGACGAGAACGATCCCTGAGTGCGCAGGGTGCCGGTGCTGGCGAGGGTGGCCATGTCAAGCCCTCCGGAACTCACGGGTGGCGAACAGGCCACGTGGACGGACGAGAAGAACGACGATCATGATGATCCACGGCAGCACCGTCGAGAACTGCTGACCGAGCGCGGCCGGCGCATATCCCGCCGCGAGTTGCTGCAGCACACCGAGCACGAGGCCGCCGGCCACGCATCCAGGCAGCGATCGGATGCCCCCGAGGATCAACGCGGGCAGCGCCGTGAAGGCGACGACGTCGAGGGTGGGGCGCAGCCCGCCGCCGGCCTCCGTCGCCATGAGCACGCCGGCCGTCACCGCGGCCCCCGCGCTCATCAGCCAGGCATAGGGCGCGACCGCACGGGGGCTGATGCCCTGCACGAAGGCGGCCTGGTGATCGCTGGCGAGCGCACGCATCCCGACGCCGACGCGGGTGTGCTGTATGACGAGCCAGAATACGGCCAGCACGATCAAACTCAATACGATCACCCACACGTCGCGTACCGAGACCGATACACCGCCCAGAGGGAGAGTGTCCAGCCCCCACGGGTCGCCGAGCAGTAGCACCTCGGCACCCCAGCTGGAAACCGCGGTGGCCTGGCTGAGGCTGAGCAGTCCGATGGTCACCAGTAGGATCGCCAACCCCGCGGCGTGCTGCTCGGCGCGGCGATCGATGCGCTGGAAGACGACGTAGTGAATGACGAGGCCGAGCGCGGCGATGATGACGATCGCCAGCACCAGTGCGAACCAGAAGTTCAGCCCCATATTCGCATGCAGCTGATACAGCGAGTAAGCGCCCAGGAGCACGAACGATCCGGGCAGGAGGTTGAAGTGGCCGGTCGCCTTGAGCAGCACGACGAAACTCAGCGAGACGAGCGCGTACAAGAAACCCAGCGCGATGCCGGAGAGGAGGATCTGCACGAAGGTGTCCATCAGCGGGCGCTCCCTGAGGTCGAAGTCGATGCGTCGGAGGCGCCGAGGTAGGCCTCGACGACCCGGGGATTCGCCTGGATCTCGGCGGGAGTGCCTAGCCCGATCGACTGGCCGAAGTTCAGGGCGAGGATGCGGTCGGCCACGTCCATGACGAGGAACGTATCGTGCTCGATGAGCACGATCGTCAAGTCCATCGCATCCTTCAGATCAAGCACGGCCGCGATGAGTTCCTCGGTCTCGGCGTGGTTGAGACCGGCGACCGGCTCGTCCAGCAGCAGCAGTTGCGGAGTAACGACGGCCGCCTTCGCCAGCTCGACCCGCTTGCGCGTACCGTACGGGAGGCTCTTGATAGGCGTGTGCGCAAGCGCGGTGAGCCCCAAGACGTTGAGCACCTCGTAGGCGTGCTCCCGAGCGTCGATGTCCTGCCTGCGGGCCTTGCCGTACCAGACGAGCCCCGCCGGGATACCGGCGGTGATCTTGCTGGCGCGCCCCACGAGCACGTTCTCCAGCACAGTCATGCTCGAGAACAGCCCGAGGTTCTGGAAGGTGCGGGCGATACCCACTTGCGCAATCTGGTCGGCGCGTCGGCCGGTGATACGGGTGCCAGCGAACTCGATCTCGCCGGAGTACTTCACCAGACCACTCAGGCAGTTGAACAGGGTCGTCTTTCCCGCGCCGTTCGGTCCGATAATGGCGAAGAACTCGCCCCGGGCGACATCGAAGCTCACCGCATCAACAGCGGTCACCCCCCCGAACCGTACGGTGACATCGGTAGCGTGCAGCAGCGGTCCGGTCACGAGGTCGCTCCTTTTCGTCGTTCGTCGTGCGCTGCACGGAACGAGCGGCGCCCATCGGCGGCGACGCCGAGGTAGAGCTCCTGCACCGACGAGTCGGCCAATAGCTCGGCCCCCGTGCCCTGCCGCGCCACGGTCTTGCCGTCCAGAACGTACGCGTAGTCGGCGATCGCGAGCGCCACAGCGGCGTTCTGCTCGATGAGCAACACGCTCGTGCCCTGCCGGTTGATATCCACGATGTAGTTCTTGATCTGCTCCACGATCAGTGGAGCAAGACCGAGTGATGGTTCGTCGAGCATGAGCAGGGTGGGACGCTGCATGAGTGCACGTCCGATGGCGAGCATCTGCTGCTCGCCGCCGGACATCAATCCGGCCAACTGTCGCCGCCGCTGCGCGAGGATCGGGAACATCTCGAGGATCTGCGCGCGTGTCTGCGCGGTCTCGGCACGGGTGCGAGTGAAGCCACCGGCGGTCAGGTTCTCATCGACTGTGAGGTCAGGGAAGACCCGGCGGCCCTCCATGACCATCGAGATACCGCGCTGCACCCGGGCGGCCGGGTTTCGCCCTTTCAGATCTTGCCCGGCGAACAGCACCGCCCCGGAATCGAGGGATCCGCCCGTGTAAGGCAGCAGCCCGGATATGGCTGAGAGGGTCGTCGTCTTACCGGCGCCGTTGACACCCAGCAGCACGACGATCTGGCCCTCGTGCACCGTCAGCTGGACGTCCTGCAGGGCACGCACAGCCCCGCCGGAGTAGCTGACGGAAACGTCGATGAGTTCGAGCAGGGGTCGGGCGGAACCACTCCCTGTGCGGTCAATGGACACGGGCACCTCCTCGTGCGCCGGTGAACGGGGGTCGGTGGGTGGCGGGGGCATCCCCCGCCACCCGAGCGGAGTCAGGGTCGGATCGACGCGATGTAGTCGTCGGTCACCTTCGATTCGTAGTAATACTTCTCCAGTTTCAGACCAGTGGGAACCGAAGCATCGATGCGGAACATCGACAGCTTGCTCGGCGGTACATTGCCCGCCGCCGTCGTCCCGATCACAACGTCGCCACCGGTGAGACCGAGCTCGTCCGTCCACGTTCCTATTTCGCTGGCGGCCTTGGCGATGCCCGCGCGGCTCAGATCTCCGTCCGAGATCGCCTGGGCGAGGATCTTCGCGGTGAGCAGACCGTTCACGTAGCCGGTGAGGTGCGCGTTGGCGGTCGGCACGAAGTCGGGGTTGATCGCTGTGAGATCCTCGATCATCATCGCTTGACCGGGTGAGTTCGTGCCCAGCCACTCATCGCCGGGTACCGAGATGATCGCGTTCTCGGCAAGCCAGTCGGCGCCGGGCCCAGTAGCCAACGTGATGCTGTAGGCCGAGTTACCAGCGAGCACAAGCGGGGAGTAGTCCTGCTGCGATGCCTGCACAGCGAGAGTCTGGAGGAAGGCCCCGGTGCCGCCAGTCATCACGACGTCGCACCCGGCATCTTTGAGAGCGCTGATCTGCGCGGTCAGCTGGTCGGCGTTAGGCGCGAAGGTCGTCTCGACGCCCTTGGTCAGTCCCAGCTCGTCGAGCGTGAACTCGAAGTTCTCGGTGACGTACTTGCCCAGGGTGTCCTCCTGCGTGAGCGAGCAGAAGGTCGCATCCTGCTTGTCGTAGTTCTCGACCACATACGGGATGAGGCTGGATGCGTGGGCACTCGTGAGCGGCAGACTCGGCACGACGTGATCCTCGAACTGCAGGTTCGGAGTGGTGCCACCGGGGATGAGTGTCATGTCGTCGGTCTCGATCGACGGCAGCAGCGCGTCGATGATGTTCGAACCAAGGATGACCGAGATCATCGCGACGTCGTCCTTGAAGCCCTCGTAGAGCGGGATCGCGGTGGCGGCATCGTACTTCGTGTCCTGGTTGACGACATCGACGGTCCAGCCCTCGAGGTCCCCTCCAGGCTCGGTCGCCCGGTGGAACGCGGCCTGCAGACCTTCGATGTTCGTGATAGCGCCGGCGAATACGCCCGACACGGGCACGAGCGCGCCAACCTCGATGGTCTTCGCGTCGATGTCGACGCCTGGGCCGCCGATGAGCGTGCCGTCGGCGGCCGCTGCTCCGGTGCCACCGCCGCCCGACGGGGTGCCGGCGCAGGCGCTGAGAGCGAGTCCGGAGACCGCGACGAGCGCGATCCAGCCGGCAGTGCGTGTCTTCTTCATCGAAGATCTCCTTGCTGTGTGTGTGGGGTGGGGGGAGGCACTCGGCCGCACCCTCAGGGGGTCGGGGTAGGAAGGGGAACGACCGGGAGGACGATATGTGAGGGGTGCACCCGATCGTGACGTACACGCTGAGTCGCGGCGATCCGGTCGGCCGGGGCTACCTGGGCATT
This sequence comes from Actinomycetales bacterium, assembly GCA_015654575.1. Lineage (GTDB taxonomy): Bacteria > Actinomycetota > Actinomycetes > Actinomycetales > Microbacteriaceae > Microbacterium. The sequence continues at coordinate 6,030 of JAATGR010000071.1, read as the reverse complement.
GTTGCCGACGCTACCTCCGTTGACGTCCCAGTTGGGGAAGGAGGAACTGGCAATGTCTACGCGGATACGGTGGCCGGCGCCGAACAGCCAGCTGGTCGCCCAGAGGTCGATCCGGAGCTCAGAGAGTTCGCCCGCCGGGACAGGCTCGGCGCGGTCCTGCCCTTGACGGAATTTGGCCCGGACGATGCCGTCGATGATGCCGATCGCCCGCCCGTCCGGAAAGACGTCGACCAAGCGCGCAACGAAGTCCGCGTCAGCGGCGGTCGTGGCCGCGTGCAGCACTGCCGTGACCGGCCCGGTGACCTCAATATCCGCATCCAGCGGCTCGCTCGTGAAGCGGAGGATGTCGTCGCGGTCGTCGAGCGGACGTTGGTCGCGCGGGCCCGGTCCCCACTCAGCGCCCCCGTCGAGGCCGCCGGCGAAGATTCCGGACTGGCCGCCACGCATCGGGACCGGATCCGCGGGATCGTGCACGTACATGGACTCGCTGTGGGCCACATCCGGCTCGGTCGTCGCCAGCCGGCCGCCCGGCTGTAGGTACCAGGGGGTGAAGCGGGTACCGGGAACGGGCCACTGCTCGGCGTCGCGCCACCTGCCGGCCCGCATGACGTAGATGCGGACGGGTGGGCCGGGGATCTCCGCGCCGGTCGCGGCGGCGTGAGCGAATGCGGCGACCGCGGCTTCCAGGCCGATGCCGGCCGCCGACGCAGCGGCGCCAAAGCTCAGGTCGCCGACGGTGCCCGACTGGTCGACGTGCTGCCAGGGCCCGATGACCAGCCGCTGCCCCTCCCGCGCGCGCGGGGTCGCGGCGCGGGCCTGCAGCTCAGTGAAGTTAGCGAGGGTGCCGCCAAGAAACAGGTCGAACCAACCTCCGATGTGCAGTCCCGGCACGTTGATCGCGTCGCGGCGGTCGCGGTAGCTGAAGGCCGGCCAGTAGTCGCCCGTTTCGTCGTGCGCCGTCCAGCGCCGCCAGGTGGGCAGCACGTCACTGAGCACGGGCGCGTCCGCTACCGCGCCCGTGCCAACGAAGCGCCACGGGTCACGGGCGTGTGCGGCGAAACCCGCAAGCAAGTGCCCGACGTCCTCGCCATGCCGTGCCCGATAAAGGAGTGTCTGCAGCGTCTTCATCGTGTACCAGCCGGTCAGCTGTCCCAGCTGAAACGCCCCGCCTCGGTAGGCGAGCCGCGTTTGGTAATCGTCGGGTGCGACGACCGGCACGATGCCGACCAGCCCATCGGGCCGCTCGACCGCAGCGGCCAGCTGTACCATGCCCGAGTACGAGGCGCCGTAGGTGACGACGTGCCCGTCCGAGTACGGCAGCTGCGCGCACCATCGGACGGCATCCACCGTATCGACAGACTCTCCTTCGAAAGGCACGAAGACACCGTCCGAGTCACCGGTGCCGCGGCAGTCTTGGATGACCACCGCGAACCCGGCGTCCAGGAACGCCCAGATCGGCAGGTTGCGGGTGAGTGGCTCACCATACGGGTTGCGTACGAGCACGATCGGCTGCCGCTCGCGATCCGCGATCCGGTGCACGACGGCTCTCAGCGTGACGCCGTCGCGGGTCGCCATCGGGACGCCGGCATCGACGAATCGGCGCGTTGCACCAGTGATCGGTTCAGTCATCTGCGTGATCCCGAGCGCTCATCGCGCCTTCTCGCCGGCGGCGACTCGGGCATCGTAGGCGCTGCGCGCGGTCGGCATCACCTTCTCGGCGAACAGCCGCAGGCTCTCCTCGGCCATTGCGTGCGGCATCCCGCCAAAGCAGGGGGCGACGACCAGTTCGTACTGACCCAAGATGTCCTGGATCCAGGCGAGCTTGGCGATGAGCTGCTCGGGCGTGCCAGACAAGGCGGCATCCGCGTAGTCCTGACCGGCCTTTTCAACGCCGCGCTCACGCAGCGACTTTGCCTTCTCGGCGTAGCGCTCGTAGCCCTTCTGGGAGGCGAAGTGCCCGCCGAGGAACTCGTAGTGCTCGACGTTCTGGTGCCAGAAGTTGCCCAGATACTCGTACATCCGGGCCTTGGCGAGGTCGCCGTCCTCGTGACAGTACATGTTCGCGTTGATGCAGATCGGCTGGGGCTCGTCGTCCCAGGTCTCACGCCACAACTTGTTGTAGATGTCGAAGGTATCGATGAGCTTGTCGACCGGCCGCAGAATGAACGACATGACGCTCACCCGGTTCTTCACCGCGGCGATGATCGAGTCTTCCGAGCCGGCGACGGTGTACATGCGGTCGGCGAAGGTGCGGATCGGCCCCGGCTTGAGCTGGCGCAGCGGCTGTGCGTAGTACGGGCCGTTGCCCTCGATGAATCCGGTCTCCAGCGCCTGGATGATCATCGGCACCATCTCGTCTATGCGCTCGCGCGATTCCCCCACGGGGATGCGTAGGCCCTCGAACTCGACTCGAGCGACGCCGCGACCCATTCCGAAGATCGCACGCCCGTCGGACAGGTTGTCCAGCAGTAGGAGTTTCTCCGCGACCCGCAGCGGGTCGTTCCAGGGCAGGATCACCGCGCCGGTGCCCAGACCGATCCTCTCGGTCTTCGCCGCGACATACGACAGCCACTGAAGGTTGTCGGGCATGAACGAGTAGTCCGTGAAGTGGTGCTCGACGGCCCATATGCTGTCGTATCCAAGCGGCTCCGACAGGACGGCAAGCTCGGTCTCACCCTTCACGATGTCGCGCTCTGAGACGGACGTGTCGAATCGTCCGAAGCCCAGGTTCACTCCGATGTGCATCCTCAATGCTCCTTCGCATTCTCGGTCGGGAGTCGGCGTCGGCCGGCTCCCCGGGGAGTGGGGACCACGCTAATCAGGCGGGTCCCCGGGTCCACGTGTCAACGTGAGACGGCACCTTCCGGCTGCGCGACGGTGGCCTCATAGTGCTGCCGCGCTTTCGGCGCCACCTCGGTGGCGAATAGCTCGATGCTCTTGCGCGCGGTCTCGTAGGTCATCCCCCCGAACGACGGCTGCAGGATCAGTTCGTAGGCCCCCAATTGCTCCTGGATCCACACGAGTTTGTCGAGAATCATTCGCGGAGTGCCGTACAGCGTGGCATCCGCATAGTCCTTACCCGCCTTACTCACGCCCTTCTCACGGATAAGGGCCGCGTTGTCGCTATAGCGCTCGTAGCCCTTGGTGTTCGCGAAGTGCACACCGTCCATCTCGTAGTGGGTGACATTCGCCTCGAAGAAATTGCCCACGTACTCGTACATGCCGTCGACGGCAACCTGCTCGTCCTCGTGGCAATACATCGCGACGTTGAGACACACCGGATGCGGCTCCTCTTCCCACGTCTCGCGGTACAGCTCGAGGTACGCGTCGAAGGTCGGCTTCATCTTGTCGACCGGGCGCAGGATGAACGACATCAATCGGCAACGGTTGTTGACCCCCGAGACCATCGAGTCGTGCGATCCAGCGACGGTGTATAAACGGTCCTTCCAGCTCGAGTACGGGCCGGGCTTCAGGACGGTCCGCTGCTGCGGATAGAACGGCCCGTCGCCCTCGATCACGCCCGTCTCGATCGCGTCGATGATCATCTTGGATGATTCGTCGAATCTCTCGCGGGTCTCGTCCAGCGGGATACCGAAGGGGACGAACTCCTTTCGTGAGAGACCGCGCCCCATGCCAAAGATCGCTCGGCCGTCGCTGAGTTGGTCGAGCATGAGCAGCTTCTCGGCGACACGCAGCGGCTGCGTGTTCCAGGGCAGGATCACCGCGCCCGTGCCGAGCCCGATGCGCCGCGTTCGCGCGGCGACGTGGGCTAGCCACAACAGGTTGTCGGGGCAAAACGCGTAGTCGCTGAAGTGGTGCTCGACCGCCCAGACGCTGTCGTAGCCGAGTTGCTCAGCCGCAACCGCCAGCTCCGTCTCGCCGCGATAAACCTCGTGATCGCTCACCGTAGGGTCCAGCCGGCCGAATCCGAAATTCAGTCCGATATGCATGTCTGCTCCTTTGCCGAGTCGTGGATCCGCGCGCTCAAGCGCGCATACGACATCCGATGCGTTCTTCCACGCTAAGAAGCGCGCGGGGTGACCGAGCTATCAGGTTGAGACGGCTGCGTGATGCAAAGTGAGACCCGACAGGGCGCCTCGACACGGGAGACTGAGATCGTCATAAAGACGGTCACTCAATAAAGGAGGTCCAATGGAGGGCATCAGTGAGTGGGACGGGCGTGTCGCCGTCGTCACAGGCGGCGCGAGCGGCATCGGGAGAGGGATCTCGGACGCGCTGACTCAGGCTGGCGCCACGGTGGTCGTCGCGGACCGCGACGTCGCCGCCCTCGAGCGGGTGCGCGCAGACGGCTACACCGGGATCGAGACAGACGTAACGGATGCCAAGAGCGTCGAGGATCTCGCGACGCAGGTGTTCGCCGACTACGGGCGTGTGGACCTGCTCGTGAACAATGCCGGGGTCGGGCCCAAGGGGCTCACCGTCGACCTCACGCTCGAGGATTGGCGGTGGGTACTCGAGGTCAACCTCATGGGCGTGATCCACGGCATCCACGCCTTCCTCCCTCGTCTCATCGCCAATCCGGACGGTGCATGGATCGTCAACACCGCCTCGATGTCGCGTTTCTTCACCCCTCCTGGATACGCGCCGTATGTTGCGAGCAAAGCGGCCGTCGAAGGTCTCAGCCTCACCCTCGCAGGCGAGCTCGCCGCCGCTAAGCATGACGTCGGCGTGACCGTGCTGCATCCGGGAGCGGTGCGGACCAACATCAAGGACAGTCTGCGCAACCGACCGGCCGGCGCAGGGGGCGCACTCGTGGACTTCGACATCGCGCAGAAGATCCAGGACGAAGATTTGTGGATCGAACCGGCCGAGGCCGGCGCGATCGTTCTCCGCGCGATCGCCGCAGGTGACCCGTACGCGTTCACCCACCCGGGTATGGTCGGCGACGTCGAGGCGTCGTTCTCCGCGGTACGCGCCACGATGACGAAATACGCCTAGTTCCCGTCCACCGTGCAGGATGTCACGGAAATCGTGCCCATCGGTGTGGTTCGGCGAGGCGAGAACCCCGAGCCCCGCCCCGTCAGCGGTCCCGTCGCGCCAGCCGTCGCGCACGGCGACCGGTGACGCTGTCGGCCCATCCGCGCCGGATGACGCGGATGGCGTCGCCCGCGAGCTCGAGTCCGTCGTCGAACGGATCCCGCCAGATCGCCAGCGCGTCGCCCGCCGCATCCCCGATCAGCGGCCGGGAGAACGCCTCGACCCCCCACCGGCCGGTGTAGCCGTCGTCGATCGCCTGGTTCACGACGCGGGCGATGTCGACGGCGCCGGTGCTGAGCAGGCCGCGGCCGGACTGTCCCAGCTCGAGATAGCCCAGCTTCGGCATCGCCAGCCGGATCGCGGCCGACATGTCGGCCTCCTCGACCGCCATGTGGAAGGTGTCGAGATGGATGCGGAGGTTGTCGGATCCGCTCAGGTCGACGAACTCGACCGCCTGGGCCGCCGTGTTGATCGCCGCGGTCTCATAGCGGTTGAGCACCTCGAAGGCCATCGTGACGCCGCGATCGGCCGCATAGTCCGCGACCGCCCCGACCTCGGCCGCGGCCCGCGCGACCGCCGCCGCGTCGACGGCGCCGGGGGACCGTCCGAACAGTCCGTACGGCACGCCGTTGAGCTGATCCGCGCCGAGGTCGACGGCGAAGTCCACGGCTGCGCGCAGCGCCGCAGCACCCGCCCGCCGCTCCGCGTCATCGGCGGACGACACATCGGCGCCGGGAGCCTGACCGGTCATCGCGATGACGCAGAGATCGACGTCCTCGAACACGCGGCGCAGCGCCGCCGCATCCGTCGTCGCCGTGTCCAGCGGCGGGAGCACGGCCCTGCGGTATCCCATCCCCCGCAGTTCCGCGAGGACGGGGGCGAGCACGTCGGGCGCTGCATCCGCGACGACGATGTTGACGTGGCAGGCGAGGTCGAGCCCCAGCTCGAGATCGAGGTTCACGTGCTCGCTCCCCGCCATCAGAAGACCGGCAGGTCGAGACGCTGCTTGAACACCGAGTAACCGTCCTCGAC
>JAATGR010000020.1 GCA_015654575.1 Actinomycetales bacterium | reverse complement strand
GCCAGAACGCTGAAGGTCCCCGAGGAATCTCCTCGGGGACCTTCTTCTGTGCCGAGCGGATCCGATGCGTTCCCGGATTCGGGGATGGACATCCCGCCTCCGGTACTGGGACCGAGACCCGCCCGAGATCTCACCCCACCTTGTGCAGCCACACCACCGGGGCCTCGTCGCCGGCGTGCCGGAACGGTTCGAGCTCCTCGTCCCACGCGGCGCCCAGTGCGACGTCCAGTTCGCGTCCGAGTTCGGCCGCGTCGCCGGCCGCGATCTGCATCGCGTAGCGGACTCGGTCCTCGCCGATCACGACGTTGCCCGCCGTGTCGGTCTGCGCGTAGTGGATACCGAGGTCGGGCGTGTGCATCCACCGTCCGCCGTCGCTGCGCGGCGTCGGATCCTCGGTGACTTCGAAGCGCAGATGCTCCCACCCGTGCACGGCGCTCGCCAGCGCCGCCCCGGTGCCTGCGGGCGCCTCCCAGTAGAACTCCGCGCGCCGCGCGCCCGGAAGCACCGGCTGGTCGATCCAGTCGAAGTTGACGGCGCGGCCGAGGGCGCGCCCGATCGCCCACTCCAGGTGGGGGCACAACGCCTTTGGCGCCGAGTGGATGTACACCACTCCGCGCGCCATGTGTCCAGCCATATCTCTTCCATTCGTCAGGTGCGTCTTCCCCTACGACCTGACCAGGAATATGGTGCGTGTTCGATTCTGCGAAGCCATTATCGCCCGAGCACGGACAGAATCACAAGTGTGTGATTCCGGCGCTCCCCCGCCCGGGGCCACCCGGCTCAGCCGGCAGAGAGAACCGCGGCCGACCCGAGCAGCGGCGTGAGCGCACGGGTCCACCGTGCGAGGTCGCGAAGCATGGTTGCGGCAGCCTGTTCGCGATCGGCGCGAGGCGCGAAGGTGGTGTAGTTCTCGAAGTCGGCGGCGAAGCTCAACGACACGGATGGGCGGATGTCGGCGAGTTGCAGTTCACCGGCGATCTGGCGCAGATGCTCAACAGCTCGCACCCCGCCATCGGCGCCATAGTTGACGAATGCGACGGCCTTGTCCGCCCACTCGTCGTGCAGGAAGTCCAGGGCGTTCCTGAGGGCGGCCGAGGGGCTGTGGTTGTACTCGGGCGTGATGAGGACGAACCCTTCGAAGGATGCGATGGCGGCGGCCCAGCGCATGGTGTGCGGCTTCTCGCGTCGTCCGCTGGCGGGAGGGAAGGGCTCATCGACCAGCGGCAGTGCGAAGTCCGCGATGTCGATGATCTCGTAGCTCTCATCGGGCCGGGCCGCGGCGATCGACTGCAGCCACTGTGCCACGGCGATGCTCTTTCGTCCGGCGCGGGTGCTCCCCGCGATGATCCCCACTCGAATCGCGGTGGGCTGGTCGGGCATGTGTGCAAACACGGTCATCCTCTCAGTACAACACCGATGGCAGAAAGTATACTTGTCCCGTTGCGCAGAGGGAGAGTGACATGGCAGAAACGCCGCGGCGCGTCACGGGGCGGCCGGACAAGCGATCACAGGTCGTGGCGGCAGCCCAGCGCGTGTTCGGCCGGATGGGATACGCGCAGGCAGGCATGGATCTCGTGGCCGCCGAGGCATCCGTCTCGACGCGGACGATCTACAAGCACTTCGCCACCAAGGAGGAGTTGTTCGCCACGGTGCTCGAGGAGAGCGCGACGATGGTTGCCGACGACTTCATTCGCGAGCTGCCTGACGCGGAGGCGACGGCTGAGCCGCAAGCGCTCCTGACCAGCGTCGGGCACGCGTACCTCCGGCACCTTGACGATCATCCCGGGCATTTCGCCATGGTCCAGCAGATCAGGGCGGGCGCTCTCGAGCTTCCTGACTCGGTCATCCAGCGCTGGCATCACGCTGGGCCGGACCGCATCCTGAACGACGTCATCCGCGTGCTGAGCGCCATGATCGACAGAGGACAGCTCAGGGCCGAACCGCCACGTCTGATCGCGCTGCACTTTGTCGCCCTCATCCTTGCGCCGAGAGCCGTCCACCCCTACGGCAGCGCGCCCCTCGCGATCAGTGCGGACGAGACCGTCGACAGCGCCGTCTCGACGCTCCTTCGCGGATACGGCGAGCGTTGAGCACAGCCGGCCTCATACCCTCAGTTCTACTGAGAGCACCCGACCTGCTGCGTGAGCACCGGATCGCATCCCGCGGCGCTCGGCTCGTGCATCATCCTCGGCGACTGCGTCACCGCACAAGACTCCGGTAAAACGGAGGTCGACCCTTCAGACCTCCTGTAACGCAGCGTCAGCCTCGTCGCTGACCGTCTCATACGACGGAAGACCATTCTCCGAACATCCCCCCAACAGCACCGGCAATACCAGCGCCACACCCGCCACGTCTCCATCCACGACCCGTTGCAGGTAGTCGATGCGATCCTGGTCCACGAACGAGATCATGCCGGGCGTGATCATCACGCCATACGAATCCGCGTCATACGCCTGCTCCTGCTGCTCCTTCTCCTCCGCCTGCGCGTGCTCCAACGCAACGAGATCCCGATACGCGTTGACCTTATTCGTGGCGACCCTGACCATGACCGGTAGCCTATTAAGCGCGCCGATCAGAGCCGGGGCACCCAAGGCGAGGACATCCTGCTGATCCAAACTGAGTCCGGCCCACCAGGCCACCGCGTCGTTGGGATCGGTGTCAGACAGCAACCGGTCTACGATCTCCGGGTGCAGACTCAGTAACGTCGCAAGATCAGGTTGGCTGAGTCCCTGGAGCTGCTGCAGGGTGATCGTGGAAGCGTCGACGCCACCGAGAACACCGCCAGTCGTCGCGAAACTCCCCCGAGACGCCGTCCCGGTCAACCCCATGATCGCCGTGCTGTCCGCAGCGCTACGCTGAGACGCCAACTGCGTCATCCGCATGTTTGCCGTATTGATCTGTGTCGTCAGCGACTCCATCTGCGCCCGCAGCTGCTGATGGTCCGAATCATCGACACTGCGCGAGCGTGCACCCAGACTCCGCTGCACACACGCCACCGCTGAAGAGTCGCGCCCTCCAGCTGTGACGTGATCAGACTCTGCTGACCCTGAATGGTGTCCACATCATTCGCGTACCGTTGCAACACCCCGGCATTAGACTCGGACTGGGCCGCGATCTCCTCCAACTCCGGCCGGTACGTGCCGATGTGCTGCAACAACGCGTCGGCCGCCATACCCTGCCATCCCGCTCTGGCCGGCTCAGACGCCGCAGCGATCGTCTCCTTCGCGGTACGCACCGTCGACGCGTCCGTCAAGAACCGGCTCGCGCCGGCACGCATCTCGGCGGTGTTCCCCTCCCCCGGGTCGGATTCAGTCCACTGCGTCACCCGACGCTCACCGCCTGCGCCGTGTTGGCGTCCGCGGCCAGCATGTCCGTCACAGACTGACCCACCGCGGACGCCTTCAAGGTTGCAGCGTCGGCGATCGCATCTGCACGCGTCATCGCCGTCGCCGTCGCGTTGCACGAGATCACGACGTCTCGCGGTTCACCGTCGGCCGACTCCAGAACCAGCCTCAGTCGCATAGTCGCATCACATCCTCCCGGCTGCTCTGGAGCGTCGCCCCCCTCACCCGTACCGCGAGCTTATCCAGGCCGCACGCCGCCGGTCCAAGACCGGACGCCGAGTACGCCCTCCGCTGCGCTCACGAGAATGACCACCGTAACCGATCCGCGCTTTCGAAGACGCCCCGCAAAGCGGTCCGCAGCCATTCCGCGCGGAGCATCCGCACCGCGTCGATACCCGCCCCGGACCCGCGACCGGGAACACTGCTGGAGGAACGAACATGTAGGGCGGGCGGGACTTGAACCCGCGATCGTCGGGTTATGAGCCCGCTGCCTTCACCAGCTTGGCCACCGCCCCCTAAGTGATTCCCAGACTATCGTGGCGAGCCGCCGGACGTGCCCTCGGAGCCGCGCTGGATCTCCAGCTCCTGACTGTCGCTGATCACCTGCGGATGGTAGAGCGCGAGCGAGATGACGCCCCACACCGCGACCGCTCCCGCGACGATGAAGACGACGAAGCCCCACACCGGCACCGCGACGCCCTCGCCCAGGACGAGCAGGCCGATGAAGACCGCGACCATCGGATCGACGACCGTGAGCCCCGCGATCGCCAGATCCGGCGGGCCGGACGAGTACGCGGTCTGCACGAAGTACGCCCCGAGCATCGTGGCGGCGACGAGCGCCACGATGCACACCACGGTCAGCCAATCGAGCTGCCCGGTCTGGATACGGTTGATGACGGTCTTCGCGAGCGTCGCCACGAAACCGTAGAGCACGCCCGCGGCAAGAACATAGAACAGCGCCCGCACATGGCGCCGACGGACGAGCATCCACAGCCCGACCAGCACCAGCGCGACCACGATCAGCGCGAGGAGCACGGTGAGCACCTGCGCCTCCGTGATCGGTTTCTCCGCCGCGAACAGCGCCGCCACGGCGACGAACAGGAAGATGCCGCCCACACAGGCCACGATCGACCGCAGCGAACGCCTGGTCGGCGTGTGCCCGCTGACCCGGGCGTTCAGCAGCGTGGTGATCACGAGCGACACGGCGCCGAGCGGCTGCACCACGATCAGCGGTGCCACGCTCAGCGCACCCAGCTGGCAGACGATCGCCAGACCGAGCATCAGGGTGCCGACCACCCAGCTCGGGCGCGTCAACAGCCGCCTGACCTGCACGAGGGTGAGCCCCTGCGCGCCCTCCTGGCCGCTCAAACGCTCGACCTTGGTCACACCCCGGTGCTGGTACTGGGCACCGAAAGACATGAAGACGGCGCCGGCGAGAGCGAGCGGGATGCCGAGCAAAAGACCGGGGTTCTGAAAGACCCCGACCAACTGGTCACCGACATCGCCGATCGGCGACTGCACCCACCACCACGTCACGTGTCGACCCTATCCGGCGACCGCTAGATAAGCTCGAGACGTGGCCGTACTCCCGATTCGCATCATGGGCGATCCTGTCCTCCATGCCCCCGCAGACCACGTCGACGACATCACGGATGACATTCGCGGCCTCGTCGCCGACATGTTCGAGACGATGGACAAAGCACCGGGCGTCGGCCTCGCCGCCCCTCAAGTGGGCGTGTCACTGCGGATCTACACCTACTCCTACCAGGACGACGACGGCGCCCCCTGGCGCGGCGTGGTGATCAACCCGGTGCTGTGGATGACTCCCCCGGCTCCCGGGGATCCCGACCCCGACGAGGAGTCGGAGGGCTGCCTGTCGTTCCCCGGGGAACGGTTCCCGCTGCGCCGCTCCGACCGGGTGCTGGTGACCGGCGTCGGGATCGAAGGAGAACCGGTGCGCATCGAGGTCGACGGCTGGCGTGCGCGCATCATGCAGCACGAGTTCGATCATCTCGACGGCATCCTGTACGTCGATCGTCTCGGCGACAGCGACTGGAAGACGGCCCAGAAGATCGCCCGCAAGCGCGGCTGGGGCCGGCCCGGCGAGTCGTGGCTGCCCGGCCGGGACGATCTCGAAGGCTGACGCGGCAAGGATGCCCGAGTGCACGAGACAGCGTCCGGCTTTGCTAAGATAGACGGGTTGTCCTCGTCAGAGGACGGCTGATCCTCCATAGCTCAATTGGCAGAGCAGCCGGCTGTTAACCGGCAGGTTCTTGGTTCGAGTCCAAGTGGGGGAGCCGAGAGATAGAAGCCTCGCGCCCCGGCCCCGCCGCCGGGCCGCGGGGCTTCTGCTGTT
>JAATGR010000244.1 GCA_015654575.1 Actinomycetales bacterium | reverse complement strand
TCGAAGCGGCGCTTCGTCCGGCGGTGCGAGTGCGAGATGTTGTGACCGAAGCCGGGAACCGCTCCAGTCACCTGGCACACTGCGGCCATGGTGATGTCTCCTTCTGTACCGTGAGACCGGACGGCCCCACCCAAGATCCCTTGTCTGCATCCCACGCCGGAACGCACCGTTTCCGGTGTCGCGTCGCCAGGGGATACGTACCGCTCGCTGGAGTGCGCGCGGACAAACCACGATCTTAGCACGGCCGATGTCGCCATGACGGGGGTCATCCGCGGCGCGGACGCCGCGGCACGCGCAGCCAGAGCGCGCCACCGAGCCCGGCGACGGCCAGCACGGCGGCCGCCAGGAGGAACCAGGCGCTGACCTCGGTCTCCTCCAGCGTCACCTCCACGACGCCCGCCAGCTGCGTGTCGAGCACGTCCTGGAGCTGCGCGGCATCCTGCGCCCGGAAGTACTCCCCGCCGGTGAGATCGGCGACCTGGGTGAGGGCGTCCTCGTCGATCTGCTGGTTCATCCCGCCGCCTCCGCTGGCGCCGCCGCCCGTCGCGGTGCCGGACTCGACCTGGTCCGCGCTGCAGACCGAGGGGCCAGGATCGTCGGTGCCGAACCCGATGGTGTAGACCCGCAGCCCGCGAGCAGCGGCCTCCGCGGCGGCGGTCACCGGATCGACGCCCTCGCTGTTCGCCCCGTCGGTGAGCACGATGATCGTGTCCGGTTGCGTCTGCACGTCGGCGTCCGGGTCGACCTCGACCCCGGTGGGCGCGACTTCCGGGTTGACCTCGGCGATCGCGTCGATGGCCGCGAGGATCGCCTGCCCGATCGCGGTGCCGCGAGAGGTCCTCAGGTCTTCGATCGCGGATACCACGGTGTCGGTGTCGGTCGTCGGGGCGACCGTCAGCGCGGCGAAGCTCGAGAACGAGACCAGGCCGAGCGAGGCGCCGGTCGGCTGCGAGCGCACGAAGTCGACCGCGGCGTCCTGCGCCGCCGTGATGCGGTTCGGGTCGACGTCGGTGTAACACATCGAGCTCGAGACATCCATCGCGAGGACCACCGTCGCGTCGCCGGAGGCCACCGGGGCGAGCATCTGCGGCCGCGCTGCGGCGATGCCGAGGGCCACCAGGCAGAGCGCCAGCAGTGCGGCAGGCACCCGGCGCAGCCACGATCCTCGCCCGTTCGCGGCACGCGCGAAGGACACCGTCGAGACGACGACGGCATCACGTCGGCGGCGACGCGTCGCCCACCACCCGGTCAGCACGACGAGCGCCGCGACCGGCAGCGCGGCCAGGGCCCACGGCCATTCGACGCTCACGGCACCAGCCTTCCGGTGCGGGCGATCGCGACGGCCCAGCCGGCGGCGAGCAGCAGCAGGGCGACGAGGGCGAACGCCGCGGTCAGTTCGAGCACCTGGTCCTGGGTGGTCAGCCGCAGATCGACCGAGGCGGCGCCGGGCTGCGCGTCGACGAGCGCCTGATAGGTGCCGCCGGTGGTCTCGGCGATCCCGGCGAGCGTGGTCTCGTCGAGCGCCGTCGCCACGGTGTATCCGTCGACCTCGACGGTCGTGCCCGAGGTCGTGCCGACGCCGATCGTGTCGATATGGACGCCGGCGGTCTGCGCCACAGCCGCCGCCGCGAGCGGGTCGGTCGATGCCGTGTCCTCGCCGTCGCTGTAGACGACGACGGTCGCAGAGCCCCAGTAGCCGAGGTCGGGAACGGTGCCGTCGTCGGCGATCTCGACGCTCTCCCCGGTGATCGTGGACAACGAGCCGAGGATCGCCTCGCCGAGCGAGGTTCCCCCGCTCGTGGTCAGCCGACCGAGGGCCTCGACGGCGAGGGAGTGGTCGGCGCTCGGGGCCTGCGCAGTGAGCGCACCGCCGGCGAAGGCGACCACGCCGACGTCGACGGTGTCCGGCTGGTCGGCGGCGAGCTCCTGCGCGGCGGCGACCGCGGCGGCCAGCCGGGTGGGGTCGGCGTCGGTGGCGGACATGCTCGCCGAGACGTCCACGACGATAACGAGCGTGCCGGCCGCGCGGGGAACCGGGATCGTGGCCTCGGGCCGGGCGAGACCGGCGACGAGGACCCCGGCGGCGGCGATCAGCAGGATCCACGGCACGTGACGTCCGCGGCGCGATCGGACCGCGAGCCCTGCGGCGCGCAGCCGGCGCGACCGGGCACGGTCGGCGAGCGCGTAGCCGGCCGCCAGCGCCGCCACGACGAGGACGGCCACGACGAAGACGATCGGATACTGCGCGCTCATCCGCGAAGGCCCCCGCCCCGCCGCGGGGCCGTCGACGCGGCCAGCTGCACCAGGGCACGCACCGGGTCGGTGTCGGAACCCACCGTGTGCACGGCGACCGCGGCCCTGCGGCCCGCGGCGAGCACCTCGGCATCGTGCTGGACGTGCGCCTCGTGCAGCCCGGCACGGAACCCGGGATCGGCGCCATCCACCAGCAGCTGCTCACCCGTCTCGGCGTCTTCGACCAGCAGCGCGCCGACGGCGGGCAGCTCGCGCTCGGTCCGGTCGACGACGCGCACGACCGTGGTCTCAGCCCGGGTCGACAGCCGGGCCAGCGCAGCCGGCCAGTCGCCGGTGCCCAGCAGATCGGTGAGGACGACCACCACGCTGCGGCGGCCGATCGCGGCGGATGCGGCGTCCATCATCCCCTCGAGGTCCGTCTGGGCGCCCGCGACCCGCCGTCGGCGGGCTCGGCGACGACCGGCGGCGGTGACCTTCGCGTCGCGGGGGGCCTCCGCCAGCGCGTCGTCAAGGCGCCGAAGGGCGAGTGTTCCGCGCGCGGGCGGCAGGACACGCACCCGGGACCCGTCGGCCAGCACCGCGCCGACCGGGTCGCCGCCGCGCGCCAGCAGGCGCGCGATGGCGACGGCGAGCTCGATCAGCAGCGCCCGGCCGGCACCGCGGACCGACGGCGAGACGTCCGCCACGATCCATGCGGTGACCGCCCGGTCCTCATGGAAGACCCGCGCATACGGCTCGCCGATGCGGGCGGTCGCGTTCCAGTCGATCCGGCGGGCGTCCTCGCCCTCGCGGTACGGACGCAGCTCCGCCAGATCGAGCCCCGACCCCCGTGCGGCAGCGCGGCGGGCACCCTGGATCCGGCCGTCGAGCGGCCGGGTGGTGCGCCATTCCAGGCGCCGCAGCACGGAGTCGGGGATGGGCACGTCAGCGTCCTCCGGCCACCGATGCCGGGGCGGGGACGACGGCCATCACGCGACGGACGAGGTCGTCGGGGGTGATCCCCTCGGATGCGGCGCGGTAGGTCAGCACGATGCGGTGCCGGAGCACGTCGGGCAGCAGGTCGACGACGTCTTCGAGCACGGCGTAGTCGCGGCCGCGCAGGAAGGCGAGCGCCCGGGCGCCGACGATCGCGCCGATCGAGGCACGCGGACCGGCGCCGTACGCGAGGTGGTCGGTCAGCTCTGCGAGGCCGGCTGTTGCGGGCTGCCGCGTGGCCTGCACGACGCGCACGGCGTAGTCGATGAGCGAGGGATCGACGTAGACGGCATCCGCCTGCCGCTGCAGCTCGATCAGGCGCGCCGGGTCGAGCACGGCCTCGATCGCCGCCGGCCGCGCGAGAGCGCGTTCGACCACGACGAACTCCTCGTGTGCGGCGGGATAGTCCACGAGCACGTTGAACAGGAACCGGTCGAGCTGCGCCTCGGGCAACGGGTAGGTGCCATCGGACTCGATCGGGTTCTGCGTGGCGAGCACGAGGAACGGATCGGGCACCGGGAAGCTCTCCCGGCCGATGGTGACCTGGTGCTCCTGCATGACCTCGAGGAGGGCGGACTGCACTTTCGCGGGGGCGCGGTTGATCTCGTCGGCCAGCAGCAGGTTCGCGAACACCGGCCCCGGCACGACCTCGAACTCCCCGGTGCGCTGGTTGTACACACGGGTGCCGGCGACATCGGCGGGCATCAGATCGGGGGTGAACTGGATGCGCTGGAAGCTGCCGCCGATCGCCCGGGCGAGTGCGTTGACGGTGAG
>JAATGR010000219.1 GCA_015654575.1 Actinomycetales bacterium | reverse complement strand
TGAGTTCCGCCACGACTACGGGTACTACACCGCAACGTTGAGTCAAAAGGGTCGAGACATACTCTCCGACTCCGACCACGCGATTGGTGGGCGAGATGAGTAACCCGACAGCCGATGAGGCGCGCGCAGACGCGCTCGGGTACGTCGAGCAGACGATCTACGCGAACGAGGACAGCTCGCCCAGAGTCATCTGGACGAACGCCGAGGTTCTGGATCTGCTGTACGAGATCGCAGAACGGCTGAACGTCGACGATCCAGAGCCGTGCGCCGCGTGCGACACGCCCCTAGCCCAGTGCCCGATGCCTGCCGCTGGGTGCTGCTCGGACTGCACTCACGCCGCGAACTACCCGACGCAGAGACCGTCCACGAAGGACCACGCGAATGGGGGTGGTGACGATGCCCGTTGACGCATCGCATCGGTTCTCGAACGACCTCCGCCGACGCGGCGGGGACCACATCATGCAGCGGCAGCTCACGCCGCCGTACGTGCTCGAGCCGGTGCGCGCCGCGCTCGGCGGTTCGATCGGCCTAGACCCGTGCACCGAGTCCGATAACCCGACCGGGGCGGAGACGTTCTACACGGTCGACGACGACGGGCTGAGCAAGGTCTGGTGGGAGCGGTCGATCTACATCAACCCGCCGTACGGTGAAGCGCGCGGCGACTGGGTGAAGCTGGCGCAGGGCGCCGCTCTGCGCGGATCGAAGGTGGTCATGCTGATACCGGCGCACACGGACACACGCATCTTCCAGTCGGCACTCACGACGGCCTCCGCGATGGTGCTTATCAAGGGCCGAGTGAAGTTCGGCGTGCTACGCGACAACCGCCGCCAGGAGGCCGCATCCCACCCAAGCGCACTCATCGGCTGGAACGTTGACCTGCGCGAGTGCGCTCATCTCGGACACCTCGTGAGCCTGCCAACCAGTTCGGGTGATCCGTCGTGAGGTGCAATGTCAGGTGGCCTGCCGAGCAGGGCGACCATGAGTGCGCGATCCACATGCCCGACCGCTGCCAGTGCATCTGTGGCGCGACTCACGAACCGTCCACGAAGGACCAGGCGATTGGTGGTCAGGGTTGATTGCGGCGATGTGGCGTGGGTCCGCTGGCTTCCCCAGTGCCGCCGTAGCGGATGCGGGCGTGCAGGACAGCGGATCGGGTGCGGCCGAGCAGCGCGGCGGCATGGGTCGCGCTGTGCGCGTAGTCGAGCGCGATGGCCAACTCGTCTTCGGTCCAGGCGTGGTAGTACCGGGTCGCGGCTTCGCGGGTGCGGCGCTGGTCCTGGGCGTGGAGGTCTGCGAGAGCGCGCGACTTCTCCTCGGGAAATGCTTCGGCCGCCGCGGGCCGAGCCGCGGGCGGCGGCCGAAGCGCCCAGTTCTTCCGGCTGTGTGCTGCGCGGCACAGAGTACACCGGCATCCGCGCTGGAAGCGGGCGTCAGTGCCGTGCTCTGGCTCAGGCGGTGTGTAGGTCGGGATGCCGCGCTCGCTGCGCACGCGGGCCACGCGACGCCGGTTTGCTCCGGTCTGCCGCGCGACCTCGCGTGCGGACAGCCCGGAGGTGAGCAGCCGCGCGATCTGGTCGTCATCCATGCTTGCTCATCTGGTACACCCGCTGGCGGTCCACGCCGAGCGCTGCGGCGATGGCCGTCGCGCTCACCTCGGGCATGGCGTCGCGCACGAGCGCATCGCGGCGGGCGGCGGCGTCTCGCATGGCGCGCTGGAGGCGCACCGACTCTTGGTGCGCCTCCACGATCTGGTCGAGCTTGTCGCTCACGCCTGGTCGGCCTTCTGCTGCGCCATGGTCGCGAGCACGTCGCGCGCTTCGGCCTCGGTCCAGCCGTCGAAGGCGTCGATGCTGTCGGCGTCGGTGCCCTGGTCGCCCAGGTCGAGCGAGGCGCGCACCTCGTGAGGCTGGATGTCGAACTCGGTGGCGAGGCTCTGGATGGTGGTCATTTCTTTGTCCCTTTCGGTCTGTGTGTAAACAGTCTATATACACGTCTGGAGTCATGTCAAGCCTCTATTTACAAGAATCACGAACCGGGTGATTCGTCGTGAGCGTCATTCGGATGAGCTACGTGATCTGCGACACGTGCGGGATGACCCTTGTCACCTCTGTCTCCTCTGCGTGATACGCTCAGCGTGCGGAAGAATTGTTTTCTGATTGAGAGCCCCGGAGCCTGACGGCCCGGGGCTTTCGTCGTTGTCGGCCCGCCTTTGTTGCGAGGGGGTGATCCCGATGTGATCACCGCTCGTTTGTTGTCCGGTCGTGCCCGATCGGATTTATCCGCCCCGTCATGCCGGACGCTCGCCGAGCACGCGATGGTCACGGAGCCGATCACGGCTGTGACGGGGCGGCGTACTTCCTCACTGCCCTTCGGGTCTGGTGGGGGTTCAAGCCCGACGCGCTGGCGTTGGATGAGCCCGCGTGAGCGGGCGGCGCGCGGGCGTCCCGGGTGGTCTTAGGTGGGACTCCGGATGCCCGCGCGCTTCATGTGCTTTCCCATCCCCATGTCATTGAGTCCTCGGCCTGACGGCCTGGGGCTTTTCTCGTTGAAAAGGAAGTGCGTCATGCCTCTGTATCCGAATGGTTCCACGACTCAGCCGAAGGTGTCGTCCCCCTACGGGCAGCGTGATACCGGCTTCCATGAGGGCGTCGACTGGGTCGGCTTCTCCGATCAGGTCGCGGTCCTTGCTGGCCTGGTCACATGGGCGGGCTATATCAACGCGCGTGCCGGCCGGGGTGTGATCTTCACTCCCGACGTCGACACGGCCGCGGAGGTCCGTTACTTCCACACCGCGTCCGAGAAGGTCGCTAAGGGTGCCCGGGTCGCCGCCGGTCAGGTCATCTCCGTGACCGGTTCCACGGGTGATGCGACCGGCCCGCACCTGCATTTCGAGGTTCGTGTCGGCGGCGTGGTCGTGGACCCGGTCGCATGGCTGAACACGCACGGCGTCAGCGGCGGCAGCTCGTCCGGTTCGTCCGATGTCGGGTCGGTGACCGTGGCGCGTGCGGTCGACGTGATTCAGGCGCTCGTGGGTGCGAACTCGGACGGCATCTACGGTCCCGACACGACCGCGAAGGTGAAGTCGTGGCAGGGGTCGAACGGTCTCGCCGCGGATGGCATCTGGGGCCCGGCCTCGGATGCGAAGGGTTTCGCGGTCGACGGCGTCGAGGGCACCAACACGATCCGTATCGAGCAGTACCGTCTCAGGATCACCGTCGATGGCTCCCGCGGCCCGGAGACGATCAAGGCGTGGCAGCGCAAGCTCGGCGTCACCGACGACGGGATCTTCGGCCCGGACTCGATCCGGGCCGAGCAGACCTGGCTCGGCGTCACCGTCGACGGCATTCGCGGCCCGGAGACGATCAAGGCTCTCCAGACGCGGATCTTCGCCGGGGCGATCTGATGCGCACCGAACCCGGCACGCTGCGGCGCAAGTCGTGGTGGCGTGGCCCCTGGCCTCCGTTCATCCTCATGGGCTGCCTGGTCCCGGTGCTCGTGTGGGAAGTCTTCTACCTGTGCGGGGTGCCGCTGTGAGCGATGCGGTGAAGTTGGCGTGCAGAGGCTGCCGGGTAGCTGTGGTTGCCGAGTCGATGTACGCCGCGCGTGATCTGTTCGTTCGGGATATGCGGGATCATCCTGACCTGGAGCACCGGGGTGCTCGTGGGCGTGAGGAGATCCGTACATCGCAGGGCGGGCGTGTGGTCTACGTTTCGGTGCTCGCGCTTCAGCGTCTTCGCGGACTGGCGCTCGATGCCGTGAGGGTGACGAGCTCGGATCTACCCCCGAGTCGGATCATGGTTGATGCGGTCGCGGCTACTGCGGCGTCACGGTTCCCGGATGTCGAGAAGTTCGGGGTGCTGTCGTGACCCTGTCGACGGCGTCGGCTGCTGCGCTCGTCCGCCCGGCCGTGCCTACGCCCGAAGCGCTCGTCGCGGCTCAGGCTGATCCGCCGGTCGAGATCGCAGTGTCACGCGAAGAGCGGCTACTGCGCCGCATGTGAGTCGGAAGGGGGCAGCGTGGGATCATCGCGCCGTCACCGAAGCCGAGCGGCATGCCGCACCCGGCGTGCCGCATCGCCGCCGACTCCCCCGGATACCGTGCACGAAGCCGCCGCGCTCGCCGAGTCGCACGTCACTGGCAGTATGCACGGCATGGCTGAGTGGCATCCGATCATGGCGGCGGTTGAGCGTGAGCCGGGCGTGTGGGTAATGGTCGCCCCGCTCGGTGAGGAGTACGGGCGGGTGGAGATCCGCCGCACACCGGACGGTATCCGCTACCGCGCGGAGGCGCCGATCGGCACGCAGATCGGTTGGGGCACGTCGCTGCGTCAAGCATGCGAGCGTGTGCACCACGTATTCCTGGCCGCCCACGTGCCCGGGATCCCGACGTCGATGGATAGGGGCCGTCATGCCGAATCGTCAGGCCGGCCCGGATCCTGAGCCTTCCGGGCGGGAGCGGCAGCGTCTGCTTAAAATCGTCTGCCCGCCGGGTGCAGTGTGTTGGCTTTGCCGGGGTGAGCGTGGCCCGATCAGGTGGGGGCTGCGCCCCCGGCATCCGCTCGGCCCGTCAATGGATCACGTGGTGCCGCGCAGCAAGGGCGGCCTGTGGGTGTTGTCCAACCTCCGGGCCGCTCACTACGGATGCAACTCGGGTCGACGCGAACGCGACCCGAAGCCGGCGCCCCACGTCCGCTCCCGCGCATGGGGTAAGCGGGGGTAGGGGGTGGGGGGGGGTGGGG
>JAATGR010000134.1 GCA_015654575.1 Actinomycetales bacterium | reverse complement strand
TCGATCTCGATGACACCGTCTTTTTTAGCCATAGCCTCGCTGACGCTTCTGCAGACCGGCCGGTCTGCGGTGGATGGGTGGCGGTGCCTAACTGCCCCGCGGCGGCACGCCAATCGGGCGCAAAGCACCAAAGATCGACTATACGCCATCCCCTCGCACCTCGCCACCTCTCCCCCTCTCTCCCTCTCGCCCTCTCGCCGAACCGTCAGAAAACGCGCCGATCCCGCCGAAATGACGACGTCTGCTGACGGTTCGACGAGTGAGTGGGGGCAGGACGGTGCGCCGGACGACCGGACTCCGCACCAGTAGGCTGAACAATCGTGCGACTCGGCGTGCTCGACATCGGATCCAACACGGTTCACTTGTTGGTGGCCGATGCGCACCCCGGGGGCCGGCCGCTGGCGACCAGCAGCACCCGCACCGTGCTCCGACTCATGCGCTACATCACTCCCGACGGTGCGATCAGCGACGAGGGCATCGACGCACTCGTCGCTGCGGTCGTCCGCGCCCGTGACGTCGCCCGCGCCGAGAACGTGCGGGAGTTGCTCGCCACCGCGACAAGCGCCGTGCGCGAGGCGACCAACGGCACCGAGGTGATCGCGCGGATCGAGGGCGCGCTGGGTCAGCCACTGCAGGTGCTCGGCGGCGAGGATGAGGCGCGCTTCACGTTCCTCGCGGTTCGGCGCTGGTTCGGGTGGTCTGCCGGGCAGATCCTGCTGTTCGACATCGGCGGCGGATCGCTCGAGCTCGCCGCCGGCTCCGATGAACTGCCGGATGCTGCGGCGTCGGTGCCGCTCGGGGCCGGAAGGATGACGATCCGCTTCCTCGCCGAGGATCCGCCCGGCGAGGAAGCGGTCGAGACCCTCCGCGCGCACGCGGAGCACAGTCTTGCCCCGATCGCCGAAGCGTTCACGACGCAGCCCCGCCCGGATCACGTCGTCGGATCCTCCAAGGCGATCCGCTCGCTGGCGAAACTCGCGGGCTACCCGGCACCGGGCTGGTCAGGAAGCGAACGGATGCGGCTGCCCCGAGCCGCGCTCGCATCCTGGATTCCACGCCTCGCGCGCCTCCCCGCTTCGGCCCGCCAGGAGTTGCCGGGGATCACGGCCGACCGCACTTATCAGATCGTCGCCGGAGCGGTGGTGCTGCACACCGCGATGCGCGCACTGGGCGTAGAAGAACTGGAGGTCAGCCCGTGGGCGCTGCGCGAAGGGGTGCTGCTGCGCTACATCGAGTCGATGGCGTGGTCCTGAGCGATCGTCGCGCCCCACCCCTGTCCCCGCTACACCCCACTCCCTCCGCACCTTCACTCCCGTCGCGCCACCCCACGCACATCCCCGCGGCCGGCCGTTATCCGCTGAGTGTCCAGGGCGCTCAGCGAGCGACGACCGGGGCGCGAAGCGCCTCAGAGGGCGAGGCGGGATCGCACGATCTCGGCGAGGCTCTGCGCGGTGCGCTCGGCCACGTCGACGTCCGCAGCCTCGACCATCACCCGCACCAACGGCTCGGTGCCGCTGGCCCGCAGCAGCACCCGGCCGGAGTCGCCGAGTTGTGACTCGGCCTCGGCGACCGCCGCTGCCACCCCGGCATCCGCCACGCGGGTGCGGTCGACGTCGGTGACGTTGACGAGCACCTGCGGATAAACCGTCATGATCCCGGCCAGCTCGGCCAACGTTCGCCCGGTGTGCGCCATCTCGGCCATCAGATGCAGCCCCGTCAACACGCCGTCGCCGGTCGTCGCGCGACCGCCCATGATGACATGTCCGGACTGCTCGCCGCCCAACGTGTAGCCGTCGCGGTTCATCGCCTCGAGCACGTAACGGTCGCCGACGGCGGTCTGCTCGACGCGGATGCCGTGCGCCGCCATCGCGCGGTGCAGCCCCAGGTTGCTCATGACCGTCGCCACGAGGGTGTCGTGGAAGAGCGCGCCGCGTTCCTTCATCGCAACGGCCAGGATCGCCATGATCTGGTCGCCGTCGACGATGCGACCCGCCGCATCCACCGCGAGGCAGCGGTCGGCGTCGCCGTCGTGCGCGATGCCGAGATCGGCACCCGTGCGCACGACTTCGGCCGCCAGCTGCTCAAGATGCGTCGAGCCGACGCCCTCGTTGATGTTCAGCCCGTCCGGATCGGCGCCGATGACGGTCACCCGTGCGCCCGCGTCGCGGAAGGTCTCGGGCGACACCCCGGACGCCGCGCCGTTCGCGCAGTCGAGCACCACGTGCAGCCCGTCGAGCCGATGCGGCAGCGTCTGCAGCAGGTGCACGACGTAACGGTCCTCAGCGTCGGCGAAGCGACGGATGCGGCCCACGTCCGCTCCGGTCGGCTGGAGCTTCGGCGCCGCCAACGCGGATTCGATGCGCTGCTCGACCTCGTCCGGGAGTTTCACCCCGCCGCGGGCGAAGATCTTGATGCCGTTGTCCGGCGCAGGATTGTGGGAGGCGGACACCATGACGCCGAAGTCGGCATCCATGTCGGCGACCAGGAAGGCCGCCGCGGGCGTCGGCAGTACACCCGCGTCATAGACGTCGACGCCAGAGGAGGCGAGGCCTGCGGCAACCGCTGCTGCCAAGAACTCACCGGAGATGCGGGGATCGCGGGCGACCACGGCCTTGAGCCGCTTGCCCACGGCACGGCGTGCGTCCGCGATACGGCCCTGGCCCAGGACGACGGCGGTCGCCTGGGCCAGGGTGAGCGCAAGTTCGGCGGTAAGGGGCCCGTTCGCGAGCCCTCGCACGCCGTCCGTGCCGAAGAGCGCCAAAATCAGCGCTTCGAGTACTGCGGGGCCTTACGTGCCTTCTTGAGACCAGCCTTCTTACGCTCTTTCACGCGAGCGTCGCGTGAGAGGAATCCGGCCTTCTTGAGGGTGGCACGGTTGTTCTCGATGTCGATCTCGTTGAGCGAGCGGGCGATGCCCAGGCGCAGCGCGCCGGCCTGACCGGACGGTCCGCCTCCGGAGATGCGGGCGATGACGTCGTAGGCGCCGATGAGGTCGAGCACCGTGAAGGGGTCGGTGATCAGCTGCTGGTGCAGCTTGTTGGGGAAGTAGTCCTCGAAGGCACGGCCGTTGACCGTGATCGTGCCGGAGCCCGGGACCAGCCGGACGCGGGCGATGGCCTGCTTGCGTCGGCCGACCGCCGCACCGGGGACGGAGAGAACGGGACGGGGAGCCGCGGCCACGGCCTCCTCGGCCGGGGTCTCGGTGGAGTAGCTGTTTTCGGAGATGTTCGCCACGAGTGTGTCCTTTTATCCTTGGCGGCGCTTACTGGGCGACCTGGTCGAACGTGTAGGTCTTGGGCTGCTGCGCGGCGTGCGGGTGCTCGGCACCGGCGTACACCTTGAGCTTGGTCAGCTGAGCGCGCCCCAGGCTGTTCTTGGGGAGCATGCCTCGCACGGCCTTCTCGACCGCGCGGACGGGATTCTTCTCGATGAGCTCGGAGTAGGTCACCGACTTGAGTCCGCCCGGGTAGCCCGAGTGACGGTACGCCTTTTTCTGCGCCAGCTTCTGGCCGGTGAGGGCGACCTTGCCGGCGTTGACGATGATGACGAAGTCGCCGGTGTCGACGTGGGGCGCGAAACTGGCCTTGTGCTTGCCGCGGAGCAGGGCCGCGGTGTGCGAGGCGAGTCGGCCGAGGACCACGTCGGCGGCGTCGATGACCAGCCAGTCGCGCTGGATCTCGCCAGCCTTGGGAGTGAAAGTACGCGTCACAGTAATACTGCTTTCTTGATCGAACGGAGAGGTTCGTGAATCCCGCTCCGGGGTGCTTCTCCGCTGCGTACGCGGTGAAGAAGACGCCAGTGGAGGGCTCACGTTCGCGGTGCCCGTCAGCAGAGCGACGGAGACCAAAGTCCGATCATACGGCATTTGACGGTAGCGACAAACCACCCGTCTACACGCTCGGCTCTGATCACCTCAGAGGGAGTGGTCCCGGTTCGGGCGAACAGTCGTTGCAGGTGGCGCTCGGAGATATGCGGAAACGTCGCAAGCTCACGGATCCTGAATCCCGGTTCGACAGCGCGTTCGGCGATGGCTCTCGATGCCCGCGACGGCAGATCTTCGTCTCGCGTCCACGAGCGCTTCGCAATCGCATCCTCGTCAAGCGCTCCAGTGCTGATGCAGGCGGCCAGCATCGCTGCCACGTTATGGCCTCGGGCCTCAGACGTGCCAACGGTATCGTTCAGCACGATGCCGGTGATCGCGACGAGGATGGTGGTGCAACCTCCGGTCGCCAGCGAGACGAACCCCCGCCCGCCGGTGATCAGGCGGAGCGACTCCGAGACGGTGTCGCCGAAAGCGCCACAATGCCGTTCGTCGGCTCGGAGAAATCGAGGGTGCACAACTCCGATCTCCCCAGATAGATGCCCTGTCCGGGCGCCAGCGTCATCTGCCCTTTTCCGGTCCCCATGCGGATCAGCCCGCTCAGCACGACGATGAGCCCCGTGCCGCGGCCTGCGGAGAGACCCGTCCACATGAGGGTGGGTGTCGGCAGGCTGAGCCGAGAAATCCTCACGGCCGAGGAGAGGAATTCCTCAGCCCTGACAACGAACGCACCGTCTCCCACGAGGGTACGAATGCCCCGGTCTTCAAGCCAACGAACGGCGTTCCCACCGCTCAGTTGAATTTCTCTCGATCGCATCAGCGTGCGTGGCCGCTGCGACGGCGTCAGGCTCCTCACCAACTGAATTCCGTGGTCCGGAATTCGACGACTGCGGCGCGCAGTCGTTGACTGTCCGCCCCGGAACGCCCTACGCCTCAGGCGTCATCCCTCACCACGTACACGTGATGCATCTTTTGCGAAAGCTGCCATGCGAGACGCGACGATAAGGGTGTGGCGGCGGATGATGCGGTGGAGAACACTGCGCTCTCACTGGTCGGTCATGTGATGAGGTTGCAGACCGTGCGGGAATGTCTGCGAACGAAGCCACCGACCGTCTGCTCGATCCGGTAGCCACGCCGATGCTGCACGATGCCACGCAATTGCTGCATCAGATACTCGTCGTCATGGGAGCGGACGAGCCCGTGCACCGCGACATCGTTCCGCGCGGTTCCGAAGACGGAGCGCTCACCACGGACGACGCGTGAACCGCGCGCCGTCACCAAGCGCGCAACGACCGAGTCCTGTCGTCAGTCCCGAGGGGACAGCAGGTAGGCGTTGACGGATGCCGTGAACGCCTGGTCGTAGGGAAGCGGCTCGCCGTCGACCGCGGTGATGCCGGCGGCCAGGCGCACGCTGGAGAGCAGCCAGGCCGCATCCGCCTCGTGCAGCGCATCGATCGGCAGCTGCTCGTAGCCGGTCCGGTAGCCCTGCCCTTCGAGCCAGGTGAAGAGGCTGAGCTGAGTGGTGCCGTGCAGTATTCCGACGCCCGGGGCGGGGGTGACGAAACGATCGCCGTGGCGCAGCACCAAAGAGGACGTCGGGCCTTCGAGCAGCAGGCCGTCGCTGGAGACGAAGACGGCGTCGTCGGCGCCGCGGCGGCGAGCCTCTCGGATGGCCGCCATGTTCGTCGCATAGGAGAGGGTCTTGGCGCCGAGCAGGAGCCACGGTGCGCGCACCGGGGCACCGCTGTCATAGCCGCGGTCGAGGGTCGCCACCCTCGCCCCGTGTTCGCGCGCGGCGCGGTTGTCGGCTGCTTCGGCGACGGTCACCCAGGCGGTGGGCGCGGGTCCGTGCTCGACCCCGCGGGACAGGATGAGTTTGATCACGCTCTCCCCCGCCGGGCAGGTCGCCGCGGCGGCGGTGATCGCCTGCCGCCACTGCTCGACGTTCGGGCTGGGCAGGTCGCAGAGCTTGGCGGAGTACGCCAGGCGCTCGAGATGGGCCTCCCTCTCCTGCGGGTGGGCGTCGATGACACCGATCGACTCGAAGATACCGTCGCCGCGCTGCGTGCTGAGCTCCCCCACGCTGAGTGCAGGGGCGGCCGGGTCGATGTCCGTGAAGGTGTCGGAGAAGTCGTCGCGCAGGTCGTCTGATGCCGCGGGGGTGAGCAGGAGCGCATGTCGCCAGGCCATGCTCCGAGCCTAGACGGGCAGAAGAGCCCCGACCCGTCCGACTCGGTTAAACTAGGCCTGCCGGGCCGCAGTAACCCCGGGCTCCATCTTCTGCCGCTCCGAGCGGCCATGCGCCGAGAGGCGTTCTGCGGCCCGGTCTTCCTCTCCTTCGGGACGCGTCAGGTCAACGCTTCCCGTCGCCAGAGGGATGCCGCCGCGGCGAGGTCTTCGGCATAGTGCGAGAGACGCAGTGCCCGGGTGGTGAGCGTCGAGGCGCGTTCCGGCTCGGTCGCTTCGTAGTCGTCGGCGACGTGGGTGGCCCCCGCCGACTGAAGGCGGCAGAAAGCGGCGGTGCGTTCGAGTGCGACGGCGAAGTCTCCCTCGAACGCTCCGCGCATGATCGTGTCGATCAGGGTGACGAGTTCGTCGGGCCCGGCCGGTATCGGGGCTCCGGCCACGACCGCATCCGCCGTGTCGTGCGCCGAGCGGCCGCGCTCGTAGAGCAGTGCCGCCGACCGCGGGTCGTCGTGGATCATCACCTGCAGCAGGTAGAGCCGCCAGAGCGCGCCGGGGAGGGAGCGCGCCGGAGCCCGAGACCACAGCTCCGCGATGTCATCGATGCCGTGCTGATCGGTGAACGAGACGAGACGATTGACGACCTCGGCATCCGGATCGGCGCGCACCCTCGACAACAGCGCCGCCGCCGTCGAGTGCGCCACGCGCGAGACCTCGGCCGGATCCTCAGCGGAGAAGAGCCGGTCGAACAGCTCGACCGGACGCCGGATCGGCTTGTGGAAGGACCGGGAATCGTCTGTCACCGGATTCAGCGTACCCGCCCGTGGGGCGGCCGGCCGCGCCTTTGGGCACCGATCGGCTCACCCGGCGACACGACGCACGGACGCGGCCAGTAAGCTGGACGACCGAGGGCCTCTAGCTCAGTCGGTAGAGCATCGGACTTTTAATCCGCGGGTCGTGGGTTCGAGCCCCACGGGGCCCACTCGCCATCCCCTGGTCTCTGCGGGGCGCTTTCATCCGTTATCGACGAGTTCCTGGTCGGAGCACGATTCGGTTAACGACGTCGACGAGCTTCCGCGGCTCTCGGCCGCTCTCGTGGCCGGCCTGGCAGTTCTGCGATACCGCTCGAGTACACAGAGACGGGTGCTGACAACATCCGTCACATGGTTCCGTTCGACCGTATTCGTGCCGTTCGTAGGCAGAACCCTGCGAGCACAACATTCAGAAGAAGGCTGGGGATGGAGATCTGGGGGACTCCATCCCCAGCCTGTAGAGCACGCTCATTTCCCGTTCTGAGCGTTTCTCTGGGGTCGGGCCTCAGAAGGGCCACACCAATAAGACTCAGGCGCAGCCCATTCGTGACGCCAGGCACGGCGCACAGTGTCATCGGCGCGAGTCTCCATCAACCCCGGGGCGCTTCGATTGCGGCCGACCGGGCTTCTTGATGAGCCTCGACGTAGTGCGTCACTGACGCCCAATGTGCGCCGTGCCCGGACGAAAACAGGATCGTCCGCTCCGAGCGCGTCGGTCATTGTCTCGGACCGCCGCTCCCGATCGGTCTCGATCTCGACCGCGGAGAACCAGGTCGAGCTGTCGTCATCGCTGACGAGCACGCGATGCGAAGATGCGAGGTGCTCGCACACCACACGGAGCGCATGCAACCCGACGATGACCACGGCATACATTAGCGCCGTAAACGCGCCGCTCCGTCCCGCGGTCCCACGTGCGCTATGGGCCGACACGGTCCAAGGCCGCGCGACGCCGGGCCTTGGACCGTTCGACTCCCGTTGCATGAGAGGTCAACGCACTCCGCGCACTCGGTAGACAAAGACCGCGCCGAGCGCGGCAATAACGGCCCCGATCAGGTAGAGCAGTTGGTAACCGTTGAAGGCGACCACCGCTCCGAGGGCAAGAATCGACGGCGCGATCGCCGGTGCCAACGACTGAGGCAGGCCGTTGGTGATGGCAAGCACACCGAGGTCCTTCGCCGTGTCTTCCTTTCGCGGCAGTACCTCGGTCGCCAGGGCGAGGTCGACAGAGAAGAACCCTCCACCGCCCAACCCGAGCACACCGCTCCCGACAACCACCATGGCTTCATTGGGAGCGAACGCGATGATCGCGAGCCCCACGCCCACCAGCACGCCACCCATGGCGACGAAGAACCGCCGGTTGCGCAGCCTGTCGGACAGCAGACCGAAGACGAAGCTCGATAGGACCGTCATTACACACGAAGCGAGATTGGTCAGCACGACCAGCGCGGTCACCTCACCGTCGGTCAACCCGAAACGATCGACGAGCAGGTAGACCAGATATGTGTTCACGCCGCTGTATCCGAACATAATCGCGAAACGACCGAGCCACACCCATCCAAAATCGGGGTGCTTGCGCGGGTTAAACACGAAGGAAAGCAGGAACTCCTTCACGTCGAAGCGCGGCACGTCCTTCTTGTCAAGACGACGGTCCCGCAATACGAAGATGAAGAACACCGCGATGATGAGGAAGAGCGCACCCGGCACCACAAACCGTGGGATGTCCGCGGTGAACGCGTTGACGACGATCGATCCGAGGAGCAGCGCGAGGGGAAGGCCGAGCCCGACCAGTCCCGATACCACTCCGCGCCGCTCCACCGGAACCTGATCAGCAACGGTGGCGTTGCCCGCAGCCTGGGCGGAGTTGATGAAGATCTCGACCAAACACCATCCAAGAATCACCATCCACACCGAATTCGCGGTCGCGATCAGCAGCAGGCTGAGCAACCCGCCAATCGCGCCGCCGAGGATCCACGGCCGTCGCATCCCGAAGCGCGAGCTGGTGCGATCGGAGAGCCGCCCGGCGAGCGGATTACAGATGATCGCGAAGATCGCACCGATCGCAGTGACAAGCCCGAACGCGGCCGCCTTCTCCTCCTCCCCCACCAATGCCTGAATCTTGAGCGCGAGCGTCAGCATCACGGGGGTGAGGATTGCCATGTACGAACCGAGGTTCAGTAGCGCCAGGCCCGGGGTGTACAGACGGCCCTCCCGGGCACGAACGGGTCCGGAGGGCACCGATGCGGAGATCGCATCGGAGGGAGCGTTGACGTCGAGAGACATGTTCCTGACTTCCTTGTCTGTGTCTGGTTACTGATCAGTTGAGTTGCGAGACGAGCGCGAGCGTTCGCTCAGCCAATACGGATATCGATACCGACCCGACACCGAAAACACCGCTGTCATAACGGTCATGAAGGGGGTCAACGAGCGACGCTGGAATCGCCCGGGCACCGCCGAAGACACCCGCCCATGCGCCTGCGGTCGCCCCGATGGAATCAGTGTCCAACCCGGCAATGACGGCAAATCCCGCGGTGGTGGCGAAGTCGCCACCACCCCAGAGGATCGCCGCCGTGAGCGCGCCGGCGTTGTTGATTGTGTGCACCCAGCTCATTCCGGGATGACGAGCGAAGACTGCATCGAGTGCGGCATCGTGGCATAGGCCGCGCTCGAAGTCTGCGATCACGGCGCTCACTTCCTCGGCAAGACGGCTACGCGGGGGAATGTGCTCGAGCGAGATGCGGACGCTCTCCAGCGGCGTCGCCGCGGAGAATGCGGACGAGATCAGGGCGGCGGACCACATCTCTCCGTAGACCCCGTTGGCCCGGTGGCTCAGGTACGCATCATTCACCGTCGCCAGGGCCGCACGACGCGGTCTACCCGGGTAGATGAAGCCGAACAGATCAGCCCGGATCAGCGCACCGATCCACTCCCGGAACGGATTGTGAAACTCGCCGGCTTCGTCGAGGGGCACCTCTCGCACGAGGTTCTGGTAAGCGCAGCGCTCTGCGGTGAAGACCTGGTATGCCGGGAAGCGGCTGAGCCACTCGAATGCGACATCGCGCGTGCTGTAGTCGACTCCGTACGTCTCCACCAGGCCGAGGGCGAACACGGTGTAGTCGAGGTCGTCGTCCCGGATAGCGCCGTCGATGCGTCCTTCCGTAACGCCCTCGAAGCCCCACTGACCGAGCTGGGACCGGTCGGCGCCATCAGCGAACGGCACATAGCCCCGCAATGGGTAGGAGTCGATCCCCTGCAGATAGGCGCGGATGCCTTCCCGCGTGGTCCCGATCTCGAAGGGCTTACCCATCACGTTCCCGATGATCCGCCCCACCCATCCACCGAGCAGCTGATCTGAGACGTCCCGGGGTGGGGCGGCGGGCTTCTCCGCATCCAACGTCGTTACGATGGCCTCCCGGCCTTCCGGTTCGCGGTAACGCGTCGCCCATTCCGCCGACGACTCAAGCGCGAGCGTCTGTTCGTAGACCGACAGCAGCGCCTCGTCGTCTGTCGGTGCCGTCTCCGCGAGCCGAGTTCGAAGCGCCGTGACGTCACGCCCAGTTTGACCCGCCTGGTCGAGCTCGTTCAGCGCGAGTCCCCACGGCTCCTGCGTGATCCCGAGGTTCCGCTCAGCGGACGATATGTACTCCATTGTCATTCTCCTTCGTACCGCTATCAGATGTCAGAACCGACGCATCCGCATGAATGCCCCACCCTCAGAGCCGCACTCATCACCGTGCTGGCAGGCATATCTGGATCGACGGCGGCCGCGACGGCCGCGCAAGCGAGCCTGTCGAAGGGCTGCTGCATCGAGGTCAACGACGGCGTGCAGAACGATCCCTCACGAGTACCGTCGACGCTGGCAATCGCAAGATCGACGGGTATGCCGATCAAGGGCGCCCCGTCGACCGGACCGTTCGCGGCGGAGATCACTCCGCGGGCCTGCTCGTCGGACGCGACGAACAGCGCCGTCGCATCCGGCGCCTGGGCCCGGAGGCGCGACAGGGCGGCGCGTCCCCCTTCGATCGAGAAATCGGAGCGAAGAAGCAGGTTGTCGCCGCAGGGCAGACCTGCGGCACGCATCGCCACGCGCCACCCGAACATACGATCATCGGCGCTGGGGAGGCCGACGGGGCCTGCCAAGCAGGCGACACGGCGATGCCCGTGACCGATCAGATGCTCCGTGGCCTCCTGGGCAGCGGCACGGTTGTCGATTCCGACGACCGCCGCTGCCTGATCCACCCGGATAGCCCGGTCCAGAACGACGGTGCGCACGCCCGCGTGACTCAGACGAGCAACCGACGAATCCTCCGCGACACCGACCAACACAACCGCATCCACGCGCTGCCGGATGAAGCTGTCGACGTACGCCGCCTCGCGCTCCTGGTCTTCGTTGGCGTTCCCGAGAAACACCAGCTGACCAGCGGCCATGGCCGCGTTCTCAACGGCGAGCGCCAGTTCCGCGAAGAAGCCGTTGGAGATGTTCGGAACGATCATCCCCAACGTGTTCGTCCGCGTGGACGTCATCGACCGCGCGATCGCGCTCGGCTGGTAATTCAGATCGGCGACCGCCTTCAGAACTCGCTCCCGGCGCGCCGGAGACACATTCCTCGGGCCGTTGTTCAGCACGTAGCTGACAACGGCGACGGACGTCTCAGCCATACGCGCGACGTCGGAGCGCGTCGCGGGACGACCGGCGTTCTTCCGCTCCGTCATAGTATTTCCACGGGCATCCGCTCACGAAAATCGGGGTACGACTCCGCGGCCCCGAGAACCTCCACCGATGCGGATGCGCACCGCGTCGCGACCTCAGCGGCGCGAAGCAGAGAGCTTCCGCGGGCGAGGCACGCAGCGAGGACACCGACGAACGCGTCACCCGCGCCAGTGGTGTCGACGGGATGCGCCACAGCGACGGTGGAGACATGCGCTCCGACACCATCCGCGATGACCACCACCCCCTCAGCGCCGAGTGTGACCACTAGTGTCTTACTGAGTCCGCCGAGGACTTCGGCGCGAGCGACGACCGAAGCGGCATCGCCGACGTCGATCCCCGTGAGCTGGCGCAGTTCGATCTCATTGACGACGAGCGGATCGGCATCCGCGAGCTCCCCGCCGAGATCGATGACGGGGGCGAGGTTCACGATCGTGCGCACACCACGCGCCCGCGACTGGGCAAGAACGGCGCGGACGGCCTCCGCCGGCACCTCACCCTGGACCAGAAGCACCGAGTCCGCGCCCGGGGGGAAATCGAAGACCGCGGCGGAGAGCTCACCGTTCGCCCCCGGTAGCACCACGATGCGGTTC
Source organism: Actinomycetales bacterium (assembly GCA_015654575.1). Classification (GTDB taxonomy): domain Bacteria; phylum Actinomycetota; class Actinomycetes; order Actinomycetales; family Microbacteriaceae; genus Microbacterium. Next base: position 3,816 of record JAATGR010000134.1, on the reverse strand, counting down.
TCACCATCCGAAGAGACGATGACCGTTGCGAGACCGGTCGGCGCCGTTCCCTTCACGACGCCGTCGACATCGATGCCCAGGCGCCGGAGGCCCCGCACCGCCGTCACACCGTCGGGATCGTCTCCGACAACTCCGATCATGTGGACATCCACGCCCGCCCGCGCAGCTGCGGCCGCCTGGTTCGCCCCTTTCCCCCCGAGGGAACGCCGACCACGTGCTGCGACGACAGTCTCCCCCGCGACGGGCGCATGCTCCACCGACAGGGTGACGTCAACGTTGATCGAACCGAAGACGACAACGTGGCCGGTGGTGGTGGGTGAGGACATCGGATCACATACTCAGTGTTTTGAAAGAACAGATGCTGCGTTTCTACCCGGGTAGAAACATGTTGTCAAGGCATCCCGACCTCATCAAACATCTTGTCCGCAGTGCGGCGCGGCATCAGATCGGGCAGTTCAGCGGCAGTCTTATCGGATGCCCGCCCGCCGGAACGCCCCGGAGTTGGCGAGCGCGACCCCGGCCAGCACGATGCCCCCTCCGACGAATTGGGCCGGTGTTGCGGGCTGTCCGAGCAGGATCGTGATGAGCGCGGTGAAGACAGTGATGAGGTTGAGGAACACCCCTGCGCGCGCGGGCGGGATGACCGTCAGGGCACGGTTCCACAGCAGATAGGACAGCACCGAGGGGAAGATCGCGATGAACACGAGCGCCCAGACCGCTTCCGCGGTGGCGGGCAGCTGAGGACCACCGGCCGCAAGCGACACAGGGAGGAGCAGGATGACCGTCATCGCAGCCTGCACGGCGGTCGAGGCGACCGGGGGCGTCGCGGGGGCCCGTCGACCGAGCACGGTGTAGATCGTCCACGCGAGGATCGCACCGATCATCAGCAGCTCGCCGGGGCCGAACCCGGCCCCGAGCAGGCGAGAGGGATCTCCGCCGGAGAGCACGACGAGCACGCCGATCAGCGCGGCGACGATCCCGATAATTCCGATAGGGGTGAGACGCTGCCGCAGGAAGACGGCGGCGGCAATCGAGATCAGTGCCGGGTTGAAGGCGTTGACCAGCGAGGCGCTGAACGCCGTCGTGTACTGCAAGGCGGCGTAGAGGAGCAGGTTGTAGCCGGCCAGCCCGAAGACGCTGGACGCGAGAAGCCACGGCCAGGCGCGCAGCACCTGCCGCCAGTCCGGACGTTCCAGCAGTTGTGCGATGAGCAGCAGCGGCACCAGCGCGAGCACCCAGCGTTCCAGCACGAGGCTGAGCGGATCGACCTCCGCGACAGCCACATGGCCGATGACGTAGTTGCCCGCCCAGAAGAGGGTGGCCAGCAGGAGCGAGACCACACCGACGATGAGTCCGCGCCGAGGCCCGGCCCCGAGCGCGGCGTCCTCCCCCACGCTCATCCGGCGCCGGCGGCGAGCACCGCGGGATCGTCGCCCGGCCGCCCCGCCTCCGGCCCGCGGGAGCGTCCGGTCGCCAACATGCCGGAGACCGGGCGAGCCGTTCGTGTGATGGTGTTCTGTCTGGCTCTCGTGTGCGTCGTTCCGCGGTTCTTCGCGACTCGCGCCGGCCATCCCCTCGTCAACGTCCGCCCTGCGCCTGACGATAGCCACGCCGGTAGGGCGCGGGGATGAGCGGCTCGGCATCGGCGCCGAGCCGGCGAGCGGCGTGGATGCCGAAGGACGGGTCGCGGAGGAACTCGCGCCCGGCGAGGGCGACGTCGGCGAGCCCGGTCGCGACGATCTGCTCGGCCTGCCAGGGGTCGTCGATCATCCCGACCGCGGCGACCGGCACTCCGGTGGCCTGCCGGATCGCCGTCGCGAGCGGCACCTGGTATCCCGGACCGACCGGGATGCGCGCCGGAGCGTTCCCTCCCGAGGAGACGTTGATGAGGTCGACGCCGTGCTCGCCGAGCCAGGTGACGAGCTGCGAGGATTCCGCCACGGTGATGCCGCCGTCGATCCAGTCGGTCGCCGACAGCCGCACCACCAGCGGCGCGGTCTGCGGGATGACGGCGCGGACGGCGTCAACGACCCGCAGCAGCAGCCGGGCACGATTCTGCGGGGATCCGCCGTACTCGTCGTCGCGCAGGTTGCTCAACGGAGAGAGGAACTCGTGCAGGAGATAGCCGTGCGCGGCATGCACCTCGACGAAGTCCAGCCCTGCCGCGAAGGCGCGGCTGGCCGCATCCGCGAAGGCCGCCACGACACCGTCGAGGCCGGGACCGTCGAGCGCGACCGGCTCAGCCAGCCCTGGGTACGCCAGGGCCGACGGACCGACGGTCGCCCAGCCGCCCGCCGTGAGGGCAACGCTGCGTCCGGGGTTCGTGGTGCCCCATTCGCGCTCGACGGAGGCTTTGCGACCTGCATGCGCGAGTTGGATGCCGACGGCCGCGCCGTGCGCGTGGACGACCTCGGCGACGTGCGCGAGAGCCCGCTCCTGTTCGTCGTTCCACAGGCCGAGGTCCTCCGGGCTGATGCGGCCCTCCGGCACGACGCCGGTGGCCTCGATGATGATCGCGCCAGCACCGCCACGGGCGAAAGACCCGTAGTGCACGAGATGCCAGTCGGTGGCGACGCCGTCGCGGGCATCCACCGAATACTGGCACATCGGCGGCACCCAGAGACGGTTGCGGACGGTGAGCCCGCGCAGCGTGATCGGCTCGAACAGCGCCGTGCTCACGAGAGCGCCTCGACCATTGCCGGGGCGGTCAGCGGACGCTGGTCGGCTGTGGTGCGCGGCGTCGGGATGCGCGACATGGCTGAGGTCTCCTTCGGGTATCGGTAACGACGCAATCCACCCCGACTGCTACGCCATGGTGCGGAGGCGATAGTCACGCCGATCTCAGCCTAGGCCGAGCATCTGGAAAGCGGCCCGCCGCGTTCGGCCTCTCCCGCGCGGCGAAGGGCCGGACGATGGTTCAGCCGACGGCGGTGTTTTCGCGCAGCGACCGCGTCATCTGCTGGAGGATGCGGAACACGCTCGACTGCTCGGCCTCGGTGACGTCGGCGAGCATCCTGGTCTCGACGGATCGGACCGCCGCGGACGCCTTCTGGAGTCTGCGGCGTCCGATCGGGGTGAGCTTGGCGGGAAGGACTCTTCCGATCTGCGCCGTCTCGGGCCTGACCACGGATCCGTCCCGTTCCAAGGCCTGAAGCAGCACGTTCATCGCCTGCCGTGTCACGAACGCGCCGCGTGCGAGCTCGGAGTTCGAGAGGCCCGGTCGTTGGGCGAGCAGCTCGAGGCAGGAGTAATGCGTCACGTTCATCCCGAGGGGGCGGAGGACTTCCTCCATCGCGACCCGGAGAGCGCTGGAGGCCTCCTTCAGCAGGTAGCCCATGGACGCCTCCAAGTCGATGCCGACTCCGTCTTGACTCATGTCAATAGTATGACATAGATTGATTCTTGTCAGTAAACTGACACAACGAACAGGAGCACGCATGCCCGCCACCGGTCCCGACTTCATCTCGCTGCAAGTGAGCGATCTCGACGTCTCCCAGGCTTTCTACGAGCGGTACCTCGGGCTCGTCCGCGCGCAGGCCGGCCCGCCGCACGCGGTCGTCTTCGAGACGACGCCGATCGCGTTCGCCCTTCGCGACATCGTCCCCGGCACAGATCTGGGCGCCGTCCCGCAGCCCGGAATCGGCACCGCGATCTGGCTTCACGCCACCGACGTCCAGGACATCCACGACGCCTTGGCGGCGGACGGCCGCACCATCGTGTCCGCGCCCATCGACGGCCCGTTCGGACGGACGTTCACGTTCGCCGACCCGGACGGCTACCAGATCACCCTCCACGACCGCGCCTGAGGCGCCGGCT
>JAATGR010000189.1 GCA_015654575.1 Actinomycetales bacterium | reverse complement strand
TGCGCTGCTCGGTCGTCGCGACTATGCGCGCCCGGGCGGCGGCGAGTCCGCGCTGCTCGGTGTGCTCGGCGGCCTGGTGCGGGACCGGATGCTCGGCATGGCCGCGCGCGAGCGGCTCGAGATCGCAACGACCTTCGCCCTCGGCGACGAGCGCCTCGGCCTCCTGGCCGATCGAGGCATTCGGGTGACCCGGCGACGGCTCGAGTGGGTGCACCGGACGGCCAGGCCCATCGCCGTGCCCGGACGCAGGGTGCTGCTCGGCAGTGCCCTGACGACGGACGGCCGGATGTCGGCCGAACGGTATCTGCGCTGGGTGGCGACCGAGGCGCTCGACGGCTCTCTGGTCTACCTGCCGCACCGGCGTGAGACGCCGGCCATGCTGCTGGCCGTCTCGGAGCTGCCGGGCGTGCGTGTCTACGAGACCGGCCTTCCCGTGGAGCTCGTGCTCGCCGGAACGCGCGAGGCCATCGAGGTGATCACCCTCCCCACGAGCGCGCAGACGACGCTGGAGTACCTGCTCGAGGGCACGGGCAGCACCATCCGCACGCAGGCGCTCGCCCACGAGGACAGCCGCTGAGCGCTCGGGCGGTCTACCCCGGGTTGGCGGTGTAGAGCAGGTGGATGGTCGCGTTCTGGCAGGCGTCCTGGTTCGTGGCCTTGTTGCCGAAGCCGATGGATGCCCCAGAGAACTCCGTGGATCCTCCCGGTCCGAGGGTGCGCTCGACGGACATCCGGACGTCGCGCAGGAGGTAATCGCTCGCATCGCAGGTTCCGGGGGTCGAGCCGAGCCCGGTGGTGACCGAGGTGATCTCGACCTCGACCGCGGTGATGCGCGTGCTGTCGGTGCCGTTGTTCACCACCCGACCCGTGATCGGCACGGGATCGATGCCCGGCGCCAGCCCCTGCATCGTCGAGGTCTGGGTGACGGTCAGCGAGTTGTCGGCCTGGACGCAGTCGGAGCTTGCCGCCTCGGCCGGCATCGTCGGGGCGATCACGACGGTCCCGATCACCAGGACCAGCAGCAGCGCACCGACGGCGACGCCCGCGCGCCGGTGCCGGGCGACGAGGAGGATCGTGACCCCCACGACGAGACAGGCGACGGCGATGAGCACCACCAGGCCGAGGTGCTCATTGAGCCCCGTGAAGGAGAGCGTGCCACAGGTCATGGCGACACCCCCGGCTCGGGAGCGGCGGGAGCGATCCCGGTGAGGATGCTTCCGGCGAGGGTGACGGCATCGCGCGACAGCGCCTGCCCGGTGAGGGCGGTGGCGGCGCCGAGCGTGATGGCGCCGACGGCGAGGATCGTACCGGAGAGGAACGAGTTCGCCCCGGTCCCCACGGCGCCCGCGGCCACCCAGAACACGTTCGAGGGCTGGGCGCCGTTGATCAGGTTCACCCGGCTGGCCGCCGCCGTGTCGAACGCGGCATCCGTCTGGAAGATGAACACCGCATCCGGGTCGCCTTCGCCATCGAGGGTCACCGTCCCGGTCAGGCTCAGCGCGGCGGTGCTGTGGTGCACGCCGACATGGAAGGTGCGACCGCCGAGATCGCCGACGATCTCCGTGTGCTTCACGCGCGACGAGGCATCGTTGATGGCCGCGAGCAGGTCCGCCTGTGCGGTGGTCGCGGCGGCGTCACCACGGTGGATGGTGCCGGAAAAGGTGCCGGGCGGGAATCCCGTGACGGAGGTGCCAGGGTCGACGCCGAGGTCTCCGCTGAGCTGGGTTGCCCTGGTGTTGACGACGCCGGTGCCCGCCAGCACGGAGTAGGTGCCCGCCGTTCCCAGCTCCACGGTGGCCGGGTTGACCTCGACCGTCAGCGTCTGGGACGCGGCCGTGCCGTTGCCCGAGGCGTCGCGGACCTTCGCCACGACGTCGTATTGTCCGGCGATGAGGGGCGCAGCAGTGATGCTCCAGGTGCCGTCGATTCCGACGGTGGCCGAGAGGGACTGCCCGGCGATCGTCACCGAGACGGGGCTCGATGCCGCGGCGTCGCTGGTCCCGGTCACGGTCGGCGTGGTGTCCTTGGTGGCGGCGCTGGCGCCTCCGTCGATGGTCATGCCGGGCGGGAGGGCGTCGGTGAACCGGATCGTGTTCCCGGCAAGGGTGACGGCGTCGCGAGACAGCGCCTGACCGATGAGCTGGGTGCTCGCGCCGAGGGTGATGGCGCCGACGGCGAGGATGGTGCCGGAGAGAAAGGAGTTCGCCCCGGTCCCGACGGCTCCTGCTGCCACCCAGAACACGTTGGATGGCTGGGCACCGTTGATCAGGTTCACCCGGCTGGCCGCCGCCGTGTTGAACGCGGCATCCGTCTGGAAGACGAAGACCGCATCCGGATCGTTCTCGGCATCCAGGATCAGGGTCCCGGTGATGGCGAGTGCCCCGGTGCTGTGGTAGGTGCCCGGAGCAAGGGTGAGGCCGCCGAGGTCGCCGACATCGGCATCCGCCGTGCGAGCCGCAAGAGTGTCGTATGCGATGACGAGCGCGCTCTGGGCATCCGCTGCGTCGGTGTCGCCCCCGTGGATGTCGCCCCCGACGGTGCCGAGTCCTGGTCCGAACCCGGTGATCGAGGTCCCCGGGCTGACGCCGAGGTCACCGCTGACGCTCGTTGCCCCCGTGCTCACGACGGCCGTCGCCGCCAGGACGGAGTAGCTTCCTGCGTCCCCGAGGAGCGGTGGCGCGTCCACGGTGAATGGCACGCTCGCCGCTGGAGTGAGGCCGGTCGAGCTCGCCACCAGGGTGTATCCGGTCCCGGCGGCGTCGATGGACAGTCCGTCGAACGTCGCGATCCCATCGGCGTGCGTGTCGACGGTGGTCGTTCCCCCGAGGGTTCCGTCCGAGGGGTTCGCGCCGATCGCGACGGTGATCGGAATTCCCGCCGCCGCGATCGAGCCGTTGTCTGCGGCACGCAGCGCGACCGTCACGGAGGGCCTGATCGGGGCGGTCGCGACGCTGTCGGATGGCTGGCCGACAAAGGCGAGCATGGTGGCGTTGGTGACGGTCACGGAATCGCTCGTCGCGCTTGGCGCGCTCCAGTTCCCGTAGATCCCCGTGACCACGTAGGTGTAGTCGCCGTCTGGCACGGCGCTGTCCGTGCAGGTTGTGCTCTCGATCGGCGTGGTCGGGCTGCTGGCGCAGGCCGCAGTGGCCGTCACTCCGTCATTCCTGGTGACGTAGTACACCGTGGGCATTACGCCGCCGGCGTCCACCGTCCATCCGATCGGAACGTCGGCCACGGCGGTCGTCGGCACGGTGATGTCCGTGGGTGCGGTGAGCGATCCCGTCGTCGCGACGGCCGATCCCGAGCCGGTCGCGGTCCAGTAGGCGCTGGCCGGTGTGGCGGCCATCGTGAGGGCAAGGAGCGCGACGAGCAGAACGAGCGGACGCCTGGGCGTGGCGGCGGAACGGCGTTGGGCGGCCATCCGTCCGGGGGTTCTGTGCATGGTTGACACGGCAATCCGTTGATACGCGATGAGCTCGACGATGTCGCGCTGGGACGATCGGGGCGAGCTCTCCTGCTCCGGTGTGTGACGACACCGGACCAGGAGGCGCTCGTGATAGTGCTGGAACGGCTAGGACGCGATGAAGTACAGCGGAACGTCCTGCCCCTGGCAGTCATCCTGGTTAGCAGCGGTGTTCGCCAAGGTGACCGTCACGACGCCGCTCGAGGTGCCGAGAACGGCGAGCTCACCCGCTGGCGCCGGGGTCGTCATCGTCGCCGTGTAGTCGGCGATCAGACAGTTGCCGGTGGGAACCCACGGGGTTCCGTCGGCGTTGGCCAGGGCGACGGCGACCGTCGTCAGATACTGCGTTCCAGGTCCAGGATTCGTCACGGTGAAGGCGACGGTCTCCCCTGCGCTGCCCGGCGCGATCTCGCCGACGGCCGGATCACTGGTGATGGTGAATGCGACCTGCGCACCGGTCGTCGCTGTGCCCGCGCCAGTGCCGGTCGACGTCCAGTATGCGAGCGCCGCACCCGCTCCGGCCAGCGTTAGTACCACCGCAAGAGCGATGGTGACTCGTTTTTTTCCACGCGAAATTTTCCTGGCCATGATGGCTTCCCCCTGTTGGTGTGCATTGGCTGCAGCCACGACGCAATCACCGAAGAGACCACCCCCAAATTGGGGCTACCAAGCCTAGGCATATCACGCATGTGCGACAAAGGCAAGGGAACTTCCCTTTATCGGCAGCCATCACGCCGAGAAAGGTCGATGATGATCCCAGGCTGCCGAAACGGCTTTGTCCGCCGACATCGTGAACGATGGCCGACCCTGAAAGGAGCTGCCGATGGACACGGCACGGGATCACGGATGAAGCACGATGCCGTCCCGCAGACATCCGTCGACAAAATCGAGGCTGCCGAAGGGGTCCGGCGCCGCCGGCGCCGCATCACGATCGGCATGACGACCTTGGCCGGGGCGGCCCTGTTCGCCACCGGCCTCGCCGCCGGTGCGATCGCCCAGGCATCCCGGCCGAACCCGAGCGCTAGGTCCGGCCCTGGCACGACGGAGCATCCGGCCGTGTTTGTCCTCGACTGCTACGACTCGTCGACGCCCGCGCGGTTGATCGTCGGCCGAATCTACCGGACGGCGGCCACGGCGGCCGGCGCCATGAAAGATCCGGCGGCGCTCTGCACCTCGATGGAGCAGACGACCCTCACCCAGGACGCGATCCTGAGCCAGGCGCAGATGCTGCAACGGCAGGGACAGAGGTGCGGATACGTCGATGTCATCGGCGGTCCCAGCTGGCTGTGGCAGGCCGGCGCGGATCAGACGAGCACCCCGACCCTCTCCCTGACCGACGGGACATCGATGACTGCTCCGACCGGGTGCAGTCCTCCGGTGACGATCATGGGGCCGTCCCTCAAGATCGTTCCCCTCGCCGCCTGCATGCGGGCACCCGACCGGGTGGCGGTGTATCCCCGCGGGACCGCTCCCGCCGCCGAGGTCTGCGCCGAGCACGGCGAGGAGGTCTGGGTCCGGTAGGAACCCAGCCTTGGAGTCGATTGCCAGGATTTCTATTACGGAGCAATAGTCACCCTGAGGCCTATCTACTTCGATGCTGGCCCTCTAGGGTAGACAGGGCGTTCCGATCCTGA
>JAATGR010000036.1 GCA_015654575.1 Actinomycetales bacterium | reverse complement strand
GAAGATCTACCCTTACTATCTCGCTTTCCAGGACGATCAACTCTCGGGCGCCGACGACAAGTTCTGGTTCTGCGACAGCCAGCACTGGCCGACGGTGTTCCGTCCCTTCGAGACGATCACGGGGGAGTTCGCCGTGAAGTGCCTCGGGCAGTTCAACGCCCGGCACCTGCTCATCCCGAACGCGAACGGCATCGAGTTCCGCGTGCACCTCGGCTACCTGTACATGTCGCCGATCCCCGTCCCGGCGGATCGGATCGCGGATCGCGTCCCCCACTTCGAGGAGCGCGCCGGCTACTACTTCCAGAACTGGAACACCCTGCTGGAGGGCTGGTACGAGAAGGTCAAGGGAACGATCCGCGAACTCGAGACGCTGACGTTCGAACGCCTGCCGGAGATGGTGCCGATCGAGGACATCAGGTCTGGAAAGTCGAAGGACGGATCCGAGGTCCTGCTGGAGAACTACGACCGGCTCATTCAGCTCTGCTACCAGGCGTACCAGTACCACTTCGAGTTTCTGAACCTGGGTTACATCGCCTACCTCGACTTCTTCATGTTCTGCAAGCAGATCTTCCCGGACATCCCGGAGCAGAGCATCGCCACGATGGTGCAGGGGGTCGATATGGAGCTGTTCCGACCGGACGATGAGCTGAAGAACCTCGCGATCCTCGCGCGGGAACTGGGACTGGAGCCAGCGTTCGGGAACACGGCCGACGTGGCGGGGACCCTCGCAGCGATCCGTGCACTGCCGAACGGTCTCGACTGGATCGCCGCTTATGAGGGCGTGCACGACCCCTGGTTCAACTTCACGGTCGGAAACGGCATGTACGGGCACGACAAGTACTGGATAGAGCACCAGGAGATCCCCCTCGGCTACATCCGCGACTACGTGCAGCGCCTGGGCGATGGGCATGAGATCCGGCGGCCCGTGCAGGAGCTGATCGTCGAGCGCGAACGGATCAAGGGCGAATACCGGGAACTCCTGGAGGGTGAGGCGCTGGAGCAGTTCAACGCCAAGCTCGCTCTCGCGGAGACGGCCTATCCCTATGTTGAGAATCACAACTTCTACATCGAGCACTGGACGATGAGCGTCTTTTGGCGGAAGGTCAGGGAGCTGTCGCGCATGCTGCAGCAGGAGGGCTTCTGGTCGGACGAGGACGGTCTGTTCTACCTCGGCCGCAACGAGGTCAGAGATGCGCTGTTCGACCTCGTGACCGGATGGGGCGTGGGCGCAGAATCTGTCGGTCGATCGTACTGGCCAGCAGAGATCGAGCGTCGTCGCGGGATCGTGGACGCGCTCAAGACGCAGCGTCCGCAGATCGCCCTCAACACGCCGCCCGAGGAGATCACCGAACCCTTCACCTCGATGCTCTACGGGATCACGACGGAGCAGGTGAACACGTGGCTCGCCGATGACGACGACTCCGACGGCTCGGTGCTGCGCGGAATGGCGGCTTCCCCCGGTTCCGTGGAGGGGCGCGCCCGGGTCGTGGCCAGTCCCGACGAGCTGGATCAGGTTCAGGAGGGCGAGATCCTCGTGGCGTCGGTCACCGCGCCCTCGTGGGGCCCGATCTTCGGGAAGATCAAGGCGACCGTCACCGACATCGGCGGCATGATGAGCCACGCGGCGATCGTGTGCCGCGAGTACAACCTGCCCGCCGTCACCGGCACCGGAACGGCCAGCACGACGATCCGCACCGGCCAGCTGCTGCGCGTGAACGGGACCACCGGAGTCGTCGAGATCGTCGACGAGACTGCAGCGCCGCAGGGCGCTCTCGTCGGTGCTCACAGCCACGGGAACTGAGCCGGGCTCATGACGGATCAGGGGAGCAGTGACGTGACCGCGAGAACGACGGGGGCCGCGCTCGTCACGGGTGCCGGCGGCGGCCTAGGGCGGGAGATCGCCCGGGCGCTCGCCGCCCGCGGAACGACGGTCGTGGCCTCCGACATTGACGTCGACCGGGTCCGGGAGACGGCGCAGCTGATCACGGCTGAGGGCGGGCGTGCGCACGCCGTGCGGGTCGATGTCACTGATCCGGCGTCTGCGGCGGAGGCGGTCGCCCTCGCGGTGGACGTCGCGGGACCTCTCTCGGCCCTGGTCAACAATGCGGCTATCTACGCGTCGATCCGACGCGCCCCGTTCGCGGAGATCACGGTCGAGGAGTGGGACCGCGTCATGGCGGTCAACCTCCGGGGACCGTGGGTGATGGCGGTCGCTGCCCGAGACGCGCTGACGGAGGGCGGGCGCATCGTCAACATCTCAAGCGCCACCGTGTTTAGCGGTTCCGCGGAGTGGGCGCACTACGTCGCATCCAAGGCCGGGGTGATCGGGCTCACGCGCGTGCTCGCCCGTGAGCTCGGCCCCCGCGCCATCACGGTCAACGCGGTCGCGCCGGGGTTCACCCTGACCGAGGCCAGCTACGACCTGATCGAGAACGCCGACACGTATGGCGTGGCCCGCTCGGCGCTCCAACGACCCGCGCGGCCCGAGGACATCGTCGGCGCGGTGCTCTACCTCACCGGCCCGGACAGTGCCTACGTCACCGGGCAGACCCTCGTCGTCGACGGCGGCCGCCAGTTCATCTGACCCCAACCCACCGGAGAACCATGTCGAACCTGACCTCATCCACCTCGGCGACGCGCCGGGACGCGATCGTCGACGCCCGGGCGGCCGAGGCATTCGTCCGGGCGTATCCGGTGCAGCCGATCCCGGCCGCCGGAACCCTCGACACCTCGCCGATCTCGACCTCCCCGTCGGTAGCGACGGATCTCGATCCGATCTGGCGTGCTGTCGAGCCGGAGACGCGCGCTCGCTGCAACGACGTCCATCTGCCGATTTCGCTCGCGTTCGCCGAACGCCTCTGCGATGCGCATCCAGAGGCGGATCGCCGGACCGTGCGCGTCGCGATCCTTCTCCATGACACCGGCTGGGCTCGTGTCGACGAGAGCCGCATCATCTCGGAGGGCTTCGGTCCGGACTGGCGCCGGTCGGAGATCCGGTTCGAGCACGAGCGTCAGGGCTGTCTCATCGCGGCCGAGGTGCTGCCGCCGCTCGGCTACGACCCGGCGTTCGTCAACGCGGTGTGCGCGATCATCGAAGGGCACGACACGAGGATGGTTGCCTACAGCCTGGAGGACGCGCTCGTGCGCGATGCGGACCGGCTGTGGCGGTTCAACCACACCGGGGTCGCGATCTCCTCGACGTGGTTCTCGCTGACGCCGGCGCAGTACACCGATCGGCTCGAAGCGGATGTGCTCCCGGAGTTGCTGTCGTCTGCGGGGGTCGCGATGGCGCGGGCCGAGCTCGAACGCTCCCGCGCCCTCCTCAAGACAACGGTTCTGCGATGAGCGCGACGACCTCTCCGACACGGATCGCTCGCATCGACGATCTGGCGCTCCCGCTGCGCCACGTCGATGACGTCTTCGTGGAAGGCGCGTGGGTGCGAGCGGACTCGTCGGAGCGCCGCGCCGTGGTCGATCCGGCCACCTCGGTCGAGTGGGGCAGCGTGCCCGTGGGCAACAGGGCTGATCTCGACGCGGCCGTCGCGAGCGCGAGACATGCGTTCGATCGTGGGTCGTGGCCGAGGATGTCTCCTTCCGGCCGTGCCGAGATCCTTCGCCGTGCGGCGGCTCGTCTGGAGGCGTACGCCGAGCCGCTCGCACTGACGAACACCCTGGAGAACGGCACGCCCGTCGCGGAGAGCGGCGGCGCGGCCGCGAACGCGGCATCGATCCTCCGATATTTCGCGACGCCCGCACCCGTTCTCGAGGCGGATGATGTCCGCGCCGCGCCCTCCGGCACGCACGAGACACTGGTTCAACGAGACCCGGTCGGGGTCTGCGCGCTGATCGCGCCGTGGAACTTCCCGATCAATCTCGTCGTCGTTAAGCTCGCTCCGGCACTTCTCGCAGGCTGCACGGTCGTCATCAAACCTGCCTCGTTGACCCCGCTGTCGATCCGCTTCGTTATCGAGTCGCTTCGTGAGGCCGGCCTGCCCGCCGGGGTCGTCAACATCGTGACGGGGCCCGGATCGTTCGGCGAAGAACTCGTGCGTCATCCCGGAATCGACAAGGTCGCCTTCACAGGTTCGACCGATGTCGGACGGACGATCGCTCGCCACTGCGGTGAGCTGCTGCGTCCGGTCACCCTGGAACTCGGCGGGAAGTCGAGCGCACTCGTGCTGCCCGACGTGGACCTCTCGGTGCTCCGTTCGCGGCTCATCCGCTCGAGCCTGCGCAATACGGGGCAGACCTGCTACATCTCGACGCGCATCCTCGTTCCGGTGTCGCGGCACGACGAGATCGTGGAGGCGATCGTGGAGACCGTCGCCGCTGCTCCGCAGGGCGATCCGCTCGACCCCGCGACCGTCTTCGGCCCCGCGGCGAGCGCAGCGCAGCAACGGAGCGTGCTCGCACACCTCGTCACCGCGCGTGAGCAGGGGGCCGAGGTCGTGCTCGGTGGGCGCGCGGCCGAGCTCCCCGAGCCGTTCGCCGAGGGCGTGTTCGTCGAGCCGACCGTCCTGGACGGAGTGACCGCGGACATGACGATCGCTCGAGAAGAGGTTTTCGGCCCCATTCTGACCGTGCTCAGCTACGGCGATGTCGACGAGGCGGTGGACCTCGCCAACTCGACCGACTTCGGGCTCGGCGGGATCGTGTTCGGTGCGGATGAAGAAGCGGCGCTGCGGATCGCGGAGCGCATGGACAGTGGCAGTGTCGGCATAAACCTCTTCGCCTCGAACCACGCGGCGCCCTTCGGCGGCCGTCACGATTCCGGCCTCGGGGTGGAGTACGGGCCGGAGGGGCTCAGCGCGTACGTCGCGTACAAGTCCATCCACCGTCGTCTTCGCGCGTGAGGCGGAAGCAGGCGGATCAGAACAGGGTGGGGACGCCGGAGGCGACGCCCTTCATGGCGTCGTAGTCCAGGGTCACGCAGCGGATGCCGCGGTCGCCGGCGAGGACCTTGGCCTGCGGTTTGATCTCCTGTGCCGCGAACACGCCGGTCACCGGGGCCAGGTGCGGGTCCCGGCCGAGCAGCTCCAGATAGCGCGTGAGCTGCTCGACACCGTCGATGTCGCCGCGGCGTTTGACCTCGACCGCGATCGTCCCGCCGGCGGGGTCGCGCAGCAGCAGATCGACCGGACCGATCGCGGTGGGGAACTCGCGCCGCACCAGACTCACGCCGTCCGCGATGAGCTCCACCTGCTCCGCGAGCAGACGCTGCAGATCGGCTTCGACGCCATCTTTGACGAGTCCGGGGTCGACGCCCAGCTCGTGCGAGGAATCGTGGAGGATCTCGTACAGCTGCACCCGCAGCGCGTCGCCGGTCTTCTTGTGCGTCACCTTCCAGACCTCGACGACGCCGGCGTCCGCTTCGTCGGACTCCGGCTCCTCTGACACCAGCGAGCATGGGGGCGACATCCAGTTCAGCGGCTTGTACGAGCCGCCGTCGGAGTGGACGAGCAGGCTGCCGTCGCCCTTGTGCACCAGGAGGCGCGTTGCCAGGGGCAGGTGTGCGTTGAGTCGGCCGGTGTAGTCGACGGAGCAGCGGGCGATGACGAGTCTCACCGCTCCACGGTACCCGGGTCAGTCGACGACGAGCCGCTTGCCGAGGTCGATGGTGTCATCGATCCGATAGCCGAGGTGTTCGTAGAAGGCGACGACATCCTCGTTCGCGCGTCGGACCTGCAGGCTCACCTTCGGGCATCCGAGCGCGCGGGCGATCCCGATGCCGCGTCGGACCGGATCGGCGGAAATATCGCCCACCCCGCCTGATGCCCGTCATAGCCGCCCATGATGACGCCGACGAGACGTGTGGTGCCATCGAACGCGAGGATGACGGGCTCTGGCAGGCCGGGGAGCGCGCGATGTCTCTCCGTGGATCGTGCCACGACCCGATGAGCGCGGACGACCCCGTCTTATGCGGGTCGCGCAGCGGTATGGACCCGGCTCAGGGGTTGACGCTCACGCCACCGTCGACGTAGAAATCCGCGCCGACGACGAAGGAGGCGGCATCCGAGAGGAGGAACGCGGCGACCTCGGCGATCTCGCCCGGTTCGCCCAGACGGCCGATCGGCTGCGCCTTGGCCGCGACCGCTGCGATCTCCGGGTCTTCCATGGCGGCCGAGGCCAGGGGTGTGAGCGTCGAACCCGGCAGGACCGCGTTGATGCGGATGCCTCGCGGCGCGTAGTCGAGGGCGGCCTGCCGGGTGATGCCGAGGGCGCCGTGCTTGCTGGCGACGTATGCCGGCAGGTTCGGGTATCCGAAGCGTCCGGCGGTGGAGACCGTGTTCACGATGGCGCCGCCCGCAGGAAGCAGCGCGCGGATCTCATGCTTCATCGAGAGGAACACGGACGTCTCGTTGATGGCGATGACCTTCTGCCAGTCTTCGAGGGTGAGGTCTGCCAGCGGCTGTGCCGGGCCGATGATGCCGGCGTTGTTGAACGCGCCGTCGAGGCCGCCGAACGTCTCTACCGCGGTCGCGACGAGGTTCTCGACCTCCGGCTCCACGGTCAGATCGACCTTGACGAACTGCGCCTGGCCGCCTCGCTCGGTGATCGTGGCGAGTGTCTCCTCGCCTCCGGCCACGTTGACATCGGCGATCGTCACCTTGGCGCCGCGTCCGGCGAACAGGATGGCGGCTTCGCGCCCCATTCCGCTGCCACCGCCGGTAACGATCAACCGCCGTCCATCCAGCCGGATCTTCGCGTATGCGTCGGGTGTCGACATGGCGTCCTTCTTTCCTTCACTGCGCCGTGCGTGTTTCGCAGCGGCCGACGCGCGTTGTAGTCGACGGCGCCACCGTCAACTATATGGCAGAATCTGCCACCAAGCTCGGCCGCTAGATTATGACAATGGGGGCATTAGAACAGTCGTTGATCGCGTCGAAGGCGGCCGTGGCCCTCTTCATCGAGCGCGGCACGCTGGAGATTCCGGTGCCCGATCTCTGCGCCGCCGCAGGGATCTCGGCGCGCTCCTTCCACCGCTACTTCTCCACGAAGTCTCAGGTCATCCGCCCCTACCTCGCCGCGATGGTCGATGACTTCGGAACCGAATTGGACGCCTGCGATGAGCGGCTCCCGGTCGCGGCGGCGGCGACCTTCCGGCGTATCGTGCTCGCAGGCGGCGCGGAATCGACGCTGGTCCGATTGTTGCGATTGATCCGGCCGAGCCGGGACTACTGGAGCGTCTTCCTCGAGGCGGTGGAGTCCAGTGAGCACGCGTACGCGGACATCCTCCACCGGAGAAATCCCGGGTGGACCGCCCTTGTGGCATACACCGCCGCGATCGGCATGGTCTCGTCGTCGCGCCTGGCTGTGATCGCCGCCATCGACGGCGCGGATCCTGCGACTCGCTTCGAGGAGGTGTTCGCCCAATTCGCCGCGGGTTGGCCCGCCGGCGATGACGAAGCGAACTGAGGTTGACGCGACGGGGGAGGCGGCGGCGTGCTCGTCCGGCTGAGGGATTCGGGTAGCGCTCTCGCTTTCCCGATAGGCGCGGCCTCGAGGGCGAACACAGCGGGCCCCGTCGACTCGATGGCGGGTGTCGATCGTCCCCACTCTTCGGTGGGTGACAGTGGCTCCGTCAGCTGGCGCTACTCGCCGGAGGGTTCCGCGCCCTCGTCTTCGCCCAGCGCGTCGAGGACCTCGAACGGTGACTCGACGTCGCCCCGCCACGCCTCGATGCCCTCGCGGATCGCGAGCGCGGCAACGATGAGCGCTGCGACCGAATCCGCCCAGGCCCAGCCGAACGCAGCGTTGAGCACGAGCCCGACGAGCACCGTCGCGGAGAGGTAAACGCACAGCAGCAGCTGACGGGCATCCGCCCGGACGCTGCGCGACGCGAGCTCATCTCCGGTGCGGAACTCGAACCAGGCCAGCAGCGGCATGGCGATGAGGCTTGCGACCGCGATCCCGATTCCCACCAGGCTGTGCTCCGCTTCGCGCACGCCGGCCAGCGCGAGGACCGCGTCCACGATGACATACGCGGCCAGCAGGAAGAAGGCGATGCCGATGGCGCGGACGGTGGCCTTCTCCCATCGTTCCGGATCCTTGCGGGTGAACTGCCAGGCGATGGCGATGGCGGAGAGCATCTCCACCACGGAGTCCAGTCCGAAACCGATGAGAGCGGCAGAGGAAGCGAGCACGCCCGTGGAGATCGCGACGATCGCCTCGATCACGTTCCAGGTGATCGTCGCGGCGACGATGAACCGCACCCGTCGATGAAGGACCGCCCGGCGCTCGGTGGTGAGCGTGGACGTCACGGGCAGCACCCCGGGATGTCGCACGAATCGTTGAGACAGGGCGCCCCCTCGTCGACGGCGAGCACGACCGAGACGAGCGATCGGAGTGCGCTGGTCAGATGGGGATCGGCGATCTCGTAACGGGTCTGCCTCCCCTCGGGTGTCGCGACGACGAGCCCGCAGCCGCGCAGGCACGCCAGGTGGTTCGACACGTTCGAACGGGTCAGGCCGAGAGACCTCGACAGCTCCGCGGGATAGCCAGGGGCGTCGAGGAGAGCGAGCAGGATGCGGGAACGGCTTGGATCGGCGAGGGCTTTCCCGATCCGACTCATCGCGTCGAGCTGCGGAGCAATGGTCAGCATGCACTGACTATACAGCGAGTGCTGACTAATGGTCGAGAGAGGTTCGCCGGTGCCGGCGGGCACGGGTCAGCCGGCGGAGAGGCCGGTCTCGGTGCGGGGAAGAGGCTTGGCCGCACCGGAGAAGAAGCCGGACGCGGCGATGAGCGCCACGATGATGTACAGCGTGTTCAGCAGCCCGATGTGCTCGCTGATCAATCCTAGGGCCGGCGGTCCCGCGAGGAACGCGATGTAGCCGATCGTCGCCGCGGCGCTGACCCGGGCGGCGGCGCGTGCGGGATCGTCGCCGGCGGCGGACATCCCGAGCGGGAACCCGAGCGATGCCCCGACCCCCCACAGCGCCGCCCCGACGAAGACGAGCGGGGTCGTCGGCGCGAGGATGAACAGCAGCAGCCCGGCGACGGCGGTCACCGCGAGTACTCTCAGCACCGCCACGCGGCCGAAGCGGTCCACGAGGGGTCCGCCGAACACCCGAACCGCCGTCATGCTCACCGAGAAGACCGTCAGGCCAAGCGCGCCCATCTCCTGCGGGGCGCCGTGCCCTTCGACGACACCGAGCGCGAGCCAATCGTTCGCGCCGCCCTCCGCGAACGACATACCGAGCATGACGACGCCCAACGCGTACGTTCGCGGCTCGCGCCAGGCCGACAGTGCGACCGACACGCGCTCCCGCCAGCCCGTGCCGGTCGCGGACGCCGCAGCCGGCACCCGCGTCGGCACGTTCGCGACGCTGACGACCGCGGTGACGACGATCACGACCGCGACGATCGCGGTGTGCGCCAGGACGTCCAGCCCCAGTGCGATGAGCGCGACCCCGAGCCCAGCGCCGACCACGGTGCCGAAGCTGAAGAATGCGTGGAACAGCGGGAGCAGGGTGCGTCGCGACTCCGCCTCGATCGCCGCGCCTTCGACGTTCATCATCACGTCGAGGCATCCGTTGCCGAATCCCCACATGATCATTCCCACGAGCACGAGGGGAACGGACGCCGCGACATCGGTGCCGATCCCGATGACCACGAGACCGGCGGCGAACAGCAGCGAGGTCACGAGCATTCCGCGCTTGGCTCCGAGGCGGGCCAGCAGCACCGAGCTGATCGACAGTCCGATGATCGAGGCGCAGCCCCCGATCAGCAGCATGACGCCGACATCGATGTTGTTCACGCCGAGGGCGAGCTTGATCGCCGGGACGCGGGAGGCCCACGTCGCGATGCTGAGCCCGCTGATCATGAAGATTGCGAAAACCGACGTACGCCAGCGCACGAGTCGTCTCCCCGCCGATGAAGCATCCACCCGATCATTCTACCGAATCGATTCGACGTGATCGCGGTTACGATCGGAGCATGAGCGTGCGCAGAGCGACGATCACCGACGTCGCCCGTGAGGCGGGAGTCTCGCCGTCCACCGCGTCGGTCGTCTTCAGCGGCAAGACGCCGGTGTCTGCGCAGACCCGCGAACGGGTGCTCGCGGCGGCCGCCTCTCTCGGCTACACCGGTCCCGATCCGCGTGCGGCGTCGCTGCGCCGGGGGAGGTCGGGCATCGTCGGCGTCGTCTTCCGCGATCGCCTCGGAACGGTGTTCCGCGACCCCGTCACCACGGTGATGATGGACGGCCTGGCCGACGCCGTCGGGCACCTCGGTGCCGGCCTGCTTCTGCTGCGCGACGATGGCTCCGGCGGCGAGCCGGCACTGAACTCCGCCCCCGTGGACGCCGTCGTGCTCCTGGGCTGGAGCGCCGGCATGCTGGCGTCGCTGGCGACGGTGCGGGCGCGCGGTCTGCCGGTCGTGGTGATCGAGGGGGATGCCGGGGAGGGCGTGCCGCAGATCCTCCTCGACAACCGGGAGGGGGAGGCGCTCATCGCCCGTCACCTGCGGGATCTCGGTCACCGCGAGGTGGTGACCCTCACGCTGCCCCTCGACTCCCGGCGACGCGCGGGCTGGGCCGACCCCACGACCGCCGTGGCGGTCGACGTCACCCGTGATCGACTCGCCGGGGTGCGCGACGTGTTCCCCGGTGCGCGCGCCTACGCGAGCGTCGGCAGCCTCGTGGACGAGGGGTATGCGGCGGGCACCGCGATTCTGGCACGACATCCGCGTCCGACCGCGATCATCGCCCAGAGCGACCTGCTCGCGACCGGTGTGCTGCGCGCGGCACGGGATGCCGGTCTGCGCGTACCAGAGGACGTCTCCATCACCGGGTTCGACGGGATCTCGACCGACGGCACCGCTCCGCGCATCCTGACGACGATGGTGCAGCCGGCCGCGGAGAAGGGACGTGCCGCGGGTGCGGCGATCGCGGCGATGCTCGCCGGCCAGGACGCGCCCACGATCCGCCTCACCTCGACGTTCCGACGCGGCGACACGACGGGGGCGGTTCCGGCATGACCCGCTCGGGCATTCTGTCGCCAGGGCACCGGGGCGCCGCCCGCGCGCGAATCGGCGCCCGCGGCCGAACCGTCGCCGAAGCTCCCGATAGAATGGGGATCGACACCCCGATCGCCTGAGCTCGGCATAGCGCCGCGCCGACGACCCCGAGGAGGCCGCAATGCTGGTCCTTCTCGCTGCGTTCGCCCTCGTTCCGCTCGCGGTGCCGTGGATGGTCGGCCGCTGGGGCTCCCGGGCCTTCACCGTCACCGCCCTGTTGCCGGCCGCCGCCTTCGTCGTGACGCTGTTCCAGACGCCGACCGTGCTGGCCGGTGGGATCGCGTTCGAGAGCATCGACTGGATACCGAGTCTCGGCATCCGGATCTCGATGAGGATGGACACGCTCAGCTGGCTGCTCGCCCTGGTCGTCACGGGCGTCGGTGCGCTCGTCATGCTCTACTGCCGCTGGTACTTCGCCGGGAAGAAGGCGGGCATCGGACAGTTCGCCGCCGTGCTCCTCGCGTTCGCCGGCGCGATGTACGGCCTCGTCCTCACCGACGACATCGTGCTGCTCGTCATGTTCTGGGAGATCACGAGCGTGCTCTCCTACCTGCTCATCGGCTTCTACCACGCCCGTGATGCGAGCCGTCGCGCGGCCCTCCAAGCGCTGTTGGTGACCAGCCTCGGCGGTCTGGTCATGCTGATCGGCGTCGTGCTCCTGGTGGCCGCGACCGGCACCACCAGCCTCTCGACGATCCTCGCGGACGCGCCGACCGGACCGGTCGTGGATGCCGCCCTCGTGCTGCTGCTCGTGGGCGCGCTCAGCAAGTCGGCCATCTTCCCGTTCCACTTCTGGCTCCCCGGGGCGATGGCGGCGCCCACTCCCGTCAGCGCATACCTGCACGCCGCCGCGATGGTCAAGGCGGGCATCTACCTCATCGCCCGGTTCGCGCCGGTGTATGCGGTCGCCGCGCCCTGGCGCCCCATCGTCATCAGCCTCGGCGTCTTCACGATGCTGCTCGGCGGCATCCAGGCCCTGCGCGAGTTCGACCTCAAACGCATCCTCGCGTTCGGCACGGTGAGCCAGCTGGGCCTTCTGACCGTCGTGCTCGGCTTCGGCACGCGGGATGCGGCGCTCGCCGGTCTCGCGCTCCTGCTGAGCCACGCGCTGTTCAAGTCGTCGCTGTTCCTCGTGGTGGGGGTCATCGACCGTCAGCTCTCGACGCGCGACATCTCCGAGCTCTCGGGCCTCGGCCGCCAGGCGCCGATTCTGGCGGCGTTCTCGATCATCGCGGTGTGCTCGATGGCCGGCGTCATCCCCACGATCGGCTTCGTCGCGAAGGAGACCGCTCTCACCGCCTTCCTTGAGGACGGATCGGGGTGGGGCTTGGTCGCCCTGATCGGCATCGCGGCCGGCTCCATCCTGACCGTGGCGTACGGCATCCGCTTCGTGTGGGGGGCGTTCTGGACCAAACGGGATGCCGCGGGGGTCGCGATGCCCGCCGTGGCCTGGCCGCGTCCGCCGGTCGGCTTCGTCGCCGCGCCGATCCTGCTGGCGGGACTGACCCTGGCCAGCGGGCTGTCGGCGCCGATGTTGGACGCGGCATTCGCCGGCTACGCCGACACGGCGCCCTCCGACGGGCACCCCGGACACCTTGCCCTCTGGCACGGCCTGGAGCCGGCGCTTGCCATCTCGCTGGGATCGATCGCGCTGGGCGCGCTCGTGTTCTGGCTGGCGCAACGTCTGCGGTGGGCGCAGCGCCGCCGCATCCTGCCGTTCACCTCCGCCGGCGCCTACAACGCGGTCCTGCGCACGGTGGCGCGGCTGTCGGTGGCGACCACGACGCTCACGCAGCGCGGCTCGCTGCCGCTCTACGTCGGCACGATCTTCCTGGTGTTCGTCGCGGGCGAGGGCACCGCGTTGATCCTCGGCGCCGACTGGCAGACCCAGCTCGACGCCTGGCAGTCGCCGGTCCAGCTCGCGGTCGCGCCGGTCATGGTCAT
>JAATGR010000058.1 GCA_015654575.1 Actinomycetales bacterium | reverse complement strand
GCGGCCGCGACGGCCTTGCCTGCGTCGCTCATCTCGATCACGAGGTTGCCGTCCTCGTCCGCGCTCAGCGTGAAGTCGCCGGCGTCCAGCGCCCGGGAGTCGTAGCTCCCGGAGATCGACACCGCATCCGGATCGGTCACGTCGAAGATGTCGGCGTCGATGTAGTCCACGATCTTGCTGTTCGCCATGTCGATGCCCTTGCCCGCCGCCACCGACATGGTGTAGTCCACCGTCACCGTCACCGTCTCGCCGACGTCGACCGAGGTCTCCTCGGCGGTGCCGGTCTTGGTGAAGACGCTCGAGTCGTTGATGCCGTCGCCCTCCGGTATCACCACGACCGTGACGTCACGGCTGGCTGTGAAGGGGTTGCCGCTGTTGGCGTAGGTGAACGACGCCGTGTTGCGCATCGTGTACGAGACCGCGTCCTCGATCGTCGTGCTGGTTTCCTGCGACAGTCCCTCGACGGTGGTCAGCTGGGCCTTGACCTTGATCGAGGCGACGGTGGCCGCGTCCTTGCCGACGTTGATCAGCAGCGTCTGGCCGTCCACGCACCACTGCCCGACGTAGGCGTCGGCGGCGAAGGACGCGGCGTCCGGACAGCTGGCCGCCTGGGTCAGCGTCACCCCGGTGGCGGTGACGAAGTCCGCGTCCGAGCTGCTCCAGCTCGCCTGATCGGGCAGGGTATCGCTGATGACGACATTGCGCTGGAGCGTGAAGCTGTCGCTGCTGCCGTCCCACTGGCTCAGATCGGCTCTGAGCGTGTAGACGATGTCGGCGGCCGGGGTCAGCGTGCCGTCCTCCGCCGTGACCACGTTCTGGGTGCTCCAGTCGGCGGTCTTGCCGAACGCCTGGCGCAGCGAGGGGCTCGTGGGCGTCGAGGAGCCGGCGACGGTGCCGCGCACTCGGACCGACGCGGTGCGGTCCACGTCACCGAAGCTGGCGGTGTTGGTCAGTTGGATCGTGAAGGCGCCGCTCGCGCCGCCGAGGCTCTCGTACTGCGTCTGCAGCAGCGCCTGCAGCGCGACCACGTCGGCGACCTGGACCTGGTAGGTGATCGTCAGGTTCGACGGGCCGGGGACGTCTCCGGTCCAGGAGAAGGAGTCGCCGTCGACGACGGCGTCGAAGGCGGTGAAATCGCTCGTGGTCTGGTTGAGGCCTTCCGCATCCCAGTTCGTGATCCTCGCGCTGGCCGATCCGGCGACGTAGGAAAGCCCGTGGGGGAGCTGGTCGGCGATCGTGAAGTCGTCGCGGGCCTCCGGCGAGCCGAGCGCGAGGGTGTAGGTCAGCAGCTGGTCCGCGATCGACGGGTCGAGCACCACCTGACCGTCCGAGACGCTGACGTAGCTGTCGAGGTTGTCCGGGGTCACGCTCTTGCTGTAGCTCTCCGAGATGTTCTCGAAGGAGTCGTCGTCATTGCGGACGATGACGGTGACCGACGCCTCAGCGCCGTCGATCCCCCAGGTGATCGGCGTCTCGCCGCTGCTCTCGACCTCGTCGATGGTGAAGCCGAGCTCGAACACGCCCTGGTTGACATCGGAGGGCCAGGGGTCGGCGAAGGTGACGGACACCGTGTTCCCGCGCTGGAAGATCGCGGAGATCGCGGAGATCGCGGAGTTCCCGGCGGGTACGGACGTGCTCACGCTCACGTTGCCGCCGATGTCGAACTCGACCGTCGAGCCCGGGGTCACCTCGCTGTTGTATTGCACCTGCAGGGTGATCGTGTCACCCTCCTGGACCACGTCGGTGCCGTCGTACGTCTCCCCGTTGAGCAGGAGCGTCGCGACGATGCCGGGGGTCGCGGCGTGCGCGGCGGCAGGGACGGCGATGATGGACGCCGCGGCGAGCAGGACCGCGATGCACACGGCAATCAGGCGGCGAGGGACAGCAAAGGGTTCGGTAAGCGGCACGGGTCAGCCTCTCCTACAACGGACGCGTCCGAACAGGTCCAGGATGCTCGTTCGGGTACGAGCAGAGACACAGAGGAGCCGGAGCGCAACAATGCCCGGGCCGTTCGACCGCGCAGGGAAGAACGTGCTTCCGCCCTATCCTGTTCGCGGGAGCACATCCCGCTGGGTCGGGCGAAGAAGGATTACCCGGTCCTCATACGGCACAGCTCTGGTGGGATCGGATACCTCCCATTCCGAACGATGGTTGGCCCGGGCGGACGAACGCTGCCGATAATCGAGCCGTTCGCGACGGTGCGGGTTCGCTCGGAACAGGTCGTGACGTATCCGTATCCGTATCCGAGGAGGACGACATGTCAGCACTGGATCTGGGCCCGAGCACGACGCTCCTGCCGCGGGCGGGAACCGCCGAGGCCGAAGCGCACTACCGCAGGGTGCTCGGCAGATTTGCGAGCGGCGTCGTGATCGTGAGCGGGATGGGTGAGGAGGGTCCTGCCGGCATGAGCTGCCAGTCGTTCTTCTCACTGTCGCTGACTCCGCGCCTGGTCGCGCTCGGCATCTCGCGGAACTCGCGCAGCTGGCAGGCCATCGCCCCGACCGGGCGCTTCGCGGCGAGTATCCTGCACGTCTCCCAGCAGGACGTCTGCCGGGCCTCCGCACGGTCCGGCACGGACACGTTCGCCGAGGTGGGCTGGCGGCGCTCCGAGCTGGGCAACCCGCTCATCGAGGGCGCCGTCGCCTGGCTCGACTGCACGATCGAGGCCGTCCACGACGGCGGGGACCACCATCTGGTCGTCGGCCTGGTGCAGGCCGTGACGGCCGGCGACGACGACGAGCCGCTCGTGTTCGACCGGGGCGTCTTTCGCCCCTGACCGCCGGCACATCCCCGATCGTCGGCGGGACCCTGGGCCCCGGCAGCAGTGCGAGACTGGATCGATGACGATGCTCGGCAGCCCGAATGCGTCCGTCGCCGCGGGCGACGCGCTGAGGCGGATCGCCGCGGGCCACCGTGCCGACCTCGACGATGCCCTTGCGCTGGTCACGGCGACCGGCGCCGACCGGGAGGCGCTGTTCACGACGGCCGGCGCGCTGCGCGACGACGGTCTCGCCTCCGCGGGACGGCCACGGGTGATCACCTACTCCCGCAAGGTGTTCGTGCCGCTCACGACGCTATGCCGCGACCGCTGCCACTACTGCATCTTCGTGGACACCCCCGGACAGCTGCAGCGGTTGCACAAGCCGGTGTACATGTCACCGGAGCAGGTGCTGCACGTCTTACGGCAGGGGCAGGCGCTCGGCTGCAAGGAGGCGCTGCTGACCCTCGGCGACCGCCCGGAGGAGCGCTGGCCGGACGCGCGTGCCTGGCTCGACGAGCATGGCTTCGCCTCCACCCTCGACTACGTCGGCTACATCGCCCGGCTGATCACCGCAGAGACCGGCCTGCTCGCCCACCTGAACCCGGGTGTGATGTCGGCGTCAGAGCTGGACGTGCTGCGCCCTGTCGCCCCATCGATGGGGATGATGCTGGAGACCACCTCGCGGCGCCTCTACGAGGAGCCGGGACAGCCCCACTACGCGTCGCCCGACAAGGACCCGGCGGTGCGGCTGCAGGTCATCGAGGATGCCGGTGCCGCCGGCATCCCCTTCACGACCGGGATCCTGGTCGGCATCGGCGAGACCGCGCGCGATCGCGCTGAGTCGCTGCTGGCGCTGCGCGATGCGCAGGAGCGGCACGGGCACATCCAGGAGGTGATCGTGCAGAACTTCCGCGCGAAGCCGCGGACCGCCATGCAGGACGTCCCCGACGCCGACCTCCTCGAATACGCCACCGTGGTCGCCGCGGCGCGCGCGATCCTGGGCCCGCGGATGCGAATCCAGGTGCCTCCGAACCTCTCCGACCCGGCCGAGTTCGAGCTGCTGGTGCGCGCCGGTATCGACGACTGGGGCGGGGTGTCGCCTCTCACGGCCGACCACGTGAACCCGGAGCGTCCGTGGCCCCAGATCGACGAGCTCGCCGCACGCACCGCGGCGCTCGGCTACGAGCTGCGCGAACGGCTGACCGCGCATCCCGAGTATGTGCGAGACGCCGGACGGTGGGTCGATCCTGCGCTGCACGACGCGCTCGCCGCCCTCGCCGATCCGCAGGACGGCCTGGCCCGCCCCGGCGCCCCCTCCTCCCCCGCGCCCGCGGCTTCGGGGGCCGGACTGTCGGAGGCCGGACCGTCAGCGTCGGCGGGAGCGGCGGTCAGACCATCGGAGGCCGGGGGCGCGGCAGCGACCACCACGGCCACGAAGATCCTCCGAACGCCGTCGGCGCGGGTCCAGGGGGAGGGTGTCGAGCAGCTCGTGTCCCGCGCCGCGGACGCCCCCGGCACCCTGGACGACCACGAGTGGGTGGCTTTGTTGGAGGCGACCGGATCCGGCCTGGAGACACTCGTCCGCGCCGCCGATGATCAGCGCCGGTACACGATCGGCGAGGCCGTGAGCATCGTCGTCAACCGCAACCTCACCTCGACCGGGTTCCGTGCCGGGGGCGCGACCGGCCCGGCCGAGTTCGATCTGGCCGAGGCCGCGGCGATCGCCGCCGATGCGCGGGAGCTGGGCGTCACGGAGATCTGCGTGCAAGGGATGCTGCCCGCAGCCGAGGACCCGCGCGGCTATCTCGACCTCGCGCGGGCGCTCACCGCCGACGGCGGCATCCACCTGCACGCCTACCGCCCGCAGGACGTGTGCGACCTGGCCGACAGGTCCGGGCTGGGCCTGGAGGCGGCGCTGGCCGCCCTGCGCGAGGCGGGGGTGTCGACCGTTCCGGGAACCGGCGTCAAGGTGCTTGCCGAGCGGGTGCGGGGGATCGTCGCCCCGACGGACCTGCACACCGACCGCTGGGTCGAGGCGATCACCGCCGCGCACCGCGCCGGGTTCCACTCGACGAGCGTGCTGTTCTACGGCCATGCCGAGACGGCCGCCGAGCGTATCGCCCACCTGCAGCGGCTGCGGGCAATCCAAGAAGATACCGGCGGCTTCACCGAGTTCGTGCCCATCCCGCTGCCGGGCCCGCAGGGCGGGGTGCCGCTCGTGGCCGAACGCTCCGCGCTGGACGAGCACCGGGCGATGGTGGCCGTCTCGCGGCTGCTGCTGGCCGGCAGTATCCGTCACATCCAGATCCCCTGGACCAGACACGACCGCGACACGACCGCTGCTCTCCTTCAGGCCGGCGGCGACGATCTCGGCGGCACCCTGCTCGACGGGCGGGTGCGCCCGGCCGCGGGCATCGAACAGGGGAACGAGCTGCCGCTGGATGCCGCCGCGCGACTCGTGCGCCCCCTGTTCCGCCCGCTGCGCCGGCGCTCCACCGACTACGGCGAGGTGGCCACCTGATGCTCGACGTCGCGATCGTCGGGGCCGGGTTCGCGGGTCTCGGCATGGGGATGGCGCTGCGCGCCGCCGGCCGTGACGACTTCGCGATCGTCGAGCGCGGCTCAGATGTCGGCGGCACCTGGCGGGACAACACCTACCCCGGGGTCGCGTGCGATGTGCCCAGTCACCTGTACGGGTTCGCCCGGCGTCCGCATCCCGGCTGGTCCGGGGTGTACGCCACCGGCGGGGAGATCCACGACTACCTTCGGCGCACCGCCGAGACGGAGCGGCTCCGCCCCCACCTGCGACTGCGCAGCCCGATGCTGGCCGCCCGGTGGCACGGCGATCACTGGCGTGTCGAGACCGGCGGATCCCACCCCGCCGTGACCGAGGCGCGCAGCCTGGTGCTGGCCTGCGGGCGCCTCACCGAGCCCCGCATCCCCGAGATCCGAGGACTCGAGACCTTCGCCGGCTCGATCTTCCACTCCGCCCGCTGGGACCACTCCGTGCCACTGTCCGGCACCCGCGTCGCGGTCGTCGGCACCGGCGCCTCTGCCGTGCAGCTGGTGCCGGAGCTGGTGCGCCGCGGCGCCGCGGTGACGCTGTTCCAGCGCACGCCGGCCTGGATCGTGCCGCGCGGTGCGCGCGAATACACCAAGGCCGAGCGGGCGCGGTTCGCCGATCATCCGGACGAGCTCGCAGGCCTGCGGGAGCAGCTGTACCTCGACGGGGAGGCGAGGTTCGCGTCCCGGTCAGGCGACGCGGACGCCGCAGCGCACGCCCAGCGCGAAGCCCTCGATCACCTCGCGGCGCAGGTCGCCGACCCCGCGCTGCGCGCGGCGCTCACCCCGGACTACGCGTTCGGCTGCAAGCGGGTGCTGCTCTCGGACGAGTTCTACCCCGCCGTCTCCTCCGACGCCGTCACGCTGGAGCCGAGCGCACTGGCCGCGGTCGACGACGGCGTGCTGGTCGCCGCATCCGGAG
>JAATGR010000029.1 GCA_015654575.1 Actinomycetales bacterium | reverse complement strand
GGCGACCGGGGCGGACGGGATGGTGCGCCGGCGCGTGGCGGACGTGGTGAGTGGGGCGGACGGGACGCTGGCTCGGCGCGCGGATCCCGGCCCCCGCAGGACTCTCGCGAGCGCGAATCGCGCGCGGCCGAGCCGCTGTTGCCCGAGGACGTCACCGCCCGGGATCTGCACCCCTCCGCACGAAACGAGCTGAAGACGCTGAGCAAGGAGAACGCGGACGCGGTCGCGCGACACCTGGCGATGGCATCACGGCTGATCGACGAGGATCCTGCCGCGGCCCATTCCCATGCGCAGGCGGCGGTTCGCCGTGCAGGACGGGTCGCCGTCGTGCGGGAGACCGCGGCGATCACCGCGTACGCGATCGGGGACTACGCGCTGGCGCTCCGCGAGTTGCGCACCTATCGCCGGATCTCCGGTCGCGACGATCAGATCGCGCTGATCGTCGACAGCGAGCGCGGCGTGGGACGACCCGAGCGCGGCCTCGAAGAAGGACGTGTCGTCGACCGGTCGGTGTTGCCCACGGTGGCACGGGTGCAGTTGGCGATCGCGATGTCGGGTGCGCGCCTCGATCTCGGCCAGCCGGATCGTGCGCTGCGCGAGTTGGATATCCCGGAGCTGGACCCTGACAAGGCGTACGAGTGGAGTGCCGAGCTGTTCGGCGCCAGGGCCGCCGTTCTCGAGGAGCTCGGACGCGAGGCCGAGGCGGCGGAGTGGACCGAGCGGGCAGCCGTCGCCGCGGAGGTCTGGGAAGCCATGCGAGGCGGCGACGAAGAGATCATCGTCGTCGAAGAGGATGATCCGAACGCCGAGGCGTCGCCTGCGGTGGTGGATGAGCGCGTCCTGGTCGAGGACGATGATCTGGACGCGGACGTCTCGCCCGCCGTGCTGGACGCGCACATCGCGGTCGAGGACGACGATCCCGACGCTGAGGCCTCGCCGACGGCGCAGAATCCTGCGACGCCGGACGCGCACCCGGCCCAAGACGAGGATCCGTCACCGGAACGAGGCGTGTGATGGGCCTGTTCACGAAGGACACCAGCCCGCTGGCCGGTGTCGACGCGGTGCTCGCCGACCTGGACGGCGTCGTGTACGCCGGTGCCGGTGCGGTGCCGCACGCCGTCGAGAGCCTGAATCGTGCGGCGGCGGAGGGGCGGCGGCTCGGTTACATCACGAACAACGCGTCACGGACGGATGCGGCTGTCGCCGCCCACCTGCGCGAGCTCGGACTGACCACGCGTCCCGAGGATGTCGTCACCAGCCCTCAGGCGGCGATGCGGCTTCTCGCGGAACGGATCCCTGCGGGGTCGACGGTCCTGGTCGTCGGAGGAGAGGGGCTGACGACCGAGGTGGAGAAAGCCGGCTTCGTCGTCACCCGTAGTGCGGAGGACGGGCCGGCGGCTGTCGTGCAGGGCTTCGCGCCGGACGTCGCCTGGGTCCACTTGGCGGAAGCGGCGTTCGCCCTCGCCACGCCGGAGGAGGAGGGCGGTATCCCCTGGATCGCCACCAACACCGACTGGACCATTCCGCAGGCGCGGGGGATCGCGCCGGGCAACGGCACACTCGTCTCGGCGGTGCACACCGCTGTGGGGAGGCTCGCGACCGTGGCCGGAAAGCCGGAGACGCCGATCTTCCACGAGGCGGTGGCTCGTTTCGGGGCGCGGCATCCGCTGTTCATCGGCGACCGCCTGGACACCGACATCGCCGGCGCGCAGGCGGCGGGGATCGACTCGGTGCTGGTGCTGACGGGGATCGACCGTCCCAAGCACATCCTGGCGGCGCCGGCGTCGTCGCGTCCTACCTACCTCCTCGTGGATCTGCGCGAGCTCTTCGAGCCCTATCCGCCTACGCGCACCCAGGGGGACACGACCACGGTCCGCGCCGCGTCTGTTCGCATCGACGGTGCCGACCTCCGCGTCATCGAGACCGGTGACCGGCCGATCGACTTGCTCAGGGCGTCGGCCGCCGCCATCTGGGCATCGGGGCGGCAGATCTTCGGTTTCCGCGTGCCGGAGCTGCTCTACGCCGATCCGTTCCGCGGGGCGTGAACGGCCCTTCCCGCACATCGGAACGTCCCCTTTGACGCGGCCTGTCGTACGAGCACGCCGAGCCGGCGCGGGATGGGGTCACGTGGGACAGGGCGCATGGATCGTATTCTGGGAGGCATGCCCCCCGAAGAGTCCGCCGATGACGTCTCTGACGGCCTGCTGCCCGCTCTCGAGGTGATCGAGCAGCAGCCGCTGGCCGCGCGTGCCGATTCCTACGCCGCCCTGCTGGACACGCTTGCGCGGCGGCTCGACTCCGCGCCTGGCTCGGCATGACCTCGCGGCTCGACACCACCCTCGCCGATCGCGGGCTCGCCCGCTCCCGCACCCACGCCGCGACCTTGATCTCGGAAGGGAGGGTCACGGTGGACGGCGTGGCGGTGCTGAAGGCCTCGGCTCGCATCGCGCCCGATGCCGCCGTCGCCGTGGCCGCCGCGGACCACTACGTCAGCCGCGCCGCCCACAAGCTGATCGCGGGGCTCGACGCCTGGCCCATCGCCGTCGCGGGGCGTCTCGCGCTGGACCTGGGCGCATCGACCGGAGGATTCACCCAGGTGCTGCGGGAACGGGGCGCCGCCCCGGTGATCGCGGTCGACGTCGGCCACGGACAGCTGGCCGCCTCCGTCGCCGCCGATCCGGCTGTCGTCGCCGTGGAGGGCGTCAACGTGCGTTACATGAGCCCGGCGAGTCTTCAGGAGGCGACGGGCATCGGCGCGGCACCGGAACTGATCACCGGAGACCTCTCGTTCATCTCGCTGGTCCACGTGCTCCCGGCCGTCCGGGAAGTCGCTGCGCCCGGAGGCGACATCGTGCTGCTGGTCAAGCCCCAGTTCGAGGTCGGGCGTACCGCGGTCAAGGAGGGCGTCGTCAGCGCGCCGCGGTTGCGGGCCGAAGCCGTCGAACAGGTGCTGTGGGCCGCGTGGGACCTCGGGCTCGGAACCCGGGGTGTCCTCCCCTCGCCACTGCCCGGCGCGCACGGCAACCACGAGTACCTGATCTGGATCGGCGCCGACGGCGGCACAGGTCCGACAGAATGGTTGTCGAGCGTGGGGGAGATGACAGGAGCAGGATGACAGGCGCACAGCGGCACATCCTCGTGGTCGCCAATGCCGGCCGCGAGGACACGGTCGAGGCGGCGCACCGCGTGATCGGGGCGCTGCGGGCCGCCGGCGCCCTGCCCGTGCTCCCCGCAGAGGAACGGGAAGCGCTGGCGCTCACCGCACCGGAGTTCGCGGGGATACCGGCTCTCGGCGTCGACGTTCGGCTCGATCAGATAGAGCTCGCGATCGTGCTCGGCGGCGACGGCACGATCCTGCGCGCCGCAGAGCTGGTGCGCGAGGGGACTGCTCCCGTCCTCGGCATAAACATGGGCCATGTCGGTTTCCTCGCCGAGAGCGAGCGCGACGACATGGACGAGGCGGTCGCACGCGTCATCGCCCGCGACTACCGGGTCGAGGAGCGGCTCGCGCTCTCCGTGCGTGTCAAGGACGTCACCGGCGCTGTCATCTTCGACACCTGGGCGTTGAACGAGGCGACCGTCGAGAAGGCCAGCCGGGAGCGGATGATCGAAGTGGTCATCGAGATCGACGAGCGGCCGCTCTCCAGCTTCGGCTGCGACGGCATCGTCATCTCGACCCCGACGGGGTCGACCGCGTACAACTTCTCGGCAGGAGGACCGGTCATCTGGCCCACGGTCGAAGCGATCACCGTCGTTCCGCTGTCCGCGCACGCCCTGTTTGCGACACCGCTGGTCGTGGGCCCGGAGGCGACCGTCGCGATAGAGGTGCTCACGCGCACGGCGAGCACCGGGATCCTGTGGTGCGACGGCCGGCGCTCGCACGAGCTGCCGCCCGGCGCCCGCGTGGTGGTGCGGCGCTCGGAGACGCCGGTGCGTCTCGCGCGGCTGCATCCCTCAGCGTTCACCGAGCGGCTGGTGCGCAAGTTCCACCTACCGGTCACGGGCTGGCGAGGACCGGACACCATCAACCCATGGCCGCGGGACGTCTCGTGATCGAGCAGATGCGACTACGGGACCTCGGCGTGATCGCCGAGGCGACGTTGCCGATCGGCCCCGGATTCACCGCGATCACCGGGGAGACCGGTGCCGGGAAGACGATGGTCGTCGCGGGGCTCGGTCTGCTGCTGGGACAGCGTGCGGACTCCGGAGCCGTGCGCTCGGGCGCGCCGCAGGCCGTCGTGGACGGGGTGTGGCTCGTCCCCGACGACGGTCCGGTCGCCGAGCGGGTCGCCGAGGCCGGCGGAGCGCTCGAACAGCTCGGCGGGGGACAGGCGGAATTGCTCTTGGGACGCACCCTCACTCCGGAGGGGCGCAGCCGTGCCACGGTCGGCGGACGGTCTGCTCCGGTCGGGGTGCTCTCGGACCTCGCCGAGCAGTTGGTGGTCGTCCACGGCCAGTCCGATCAGTTGCGGCTGCGGTCGTCCTCGGCGCAACGCGACGCCCTCGACCGGTTCGCGGGATCGCCGGTGAGCACGGCGCTCGCCGACTACGTGGCCGCCTACGATCGCTCCCGATCCCTGGAGAGCGCGCTCGACGAGCTGCTGCGGCAGCGCGATGCGCGGCAGCGCGAGTCCGCCGATCTCCGCGAGGCGCTGGCGCTGATCGAATCGGTTGACCCGCAGCCGGGCGAGGCTTCGGAACTCGCGGCGCGGGCCGAACGCCTCGCCAACGCGGAGACGTTGCGCGTGGCGGCATCCTCCGCTCACGCGGCCCTGTCCGGCGAGGACGACACGGCCGACGTTCTGACCCTGCTCGCCGACGCGCGACGCGTGCTCGAGCGCAGCGCGGATCCGGCGCTGGAGGCGCTCGGGGAGCAGGCGGCGGAACTCGGCTATCGCACGGCGGATCTGGCGGCCGCCCTTGCCGGGTTCCTTGCCGACCTCGACGAGTCCGGGCCGCACGAGCTGGCCGCGGTCGAGGAACGGCGGGCGGCGCTGGCCGTGCTGGCGCGCGCGCACGGCTCGGTGGACGCCGCGCTCGATCTCGCGCGGGACGGCGGGCTCCGCCTGGCCGAGCTCGACGGCGACGACGCCCGCGTGGAAACGCTCCGGAGCGAGCAGGAGGCCGCCGCTGCTGCGCTCGATACCGCGGCGGACACGCTGACCTCGGCGCGGACGGCGGCCGCTGCCCGGCTCGCCGCCGCCGTGACGGAGGAACTGCATGCACTCGCGCTGCCCGACGCCAGGGTCGAGATCGCGGTCACACCGACCACGCCTGGCGCCGCCGGCCGCGACGAGGTCGTGATCCTGCTCGCCCCGCATCCCGGCGCCCAGCCGCGCCCGGTCGCGCGGACCGCATCCGGGGGCGAGCTCAGCCGCGTCATGCTTGCGATCGAGGTCGTCATGTCCGGCGCCGACCCGGTGCCCACCTTCGTGTTCGACGAGATCGACGCCGGCATCGGGGGAGCGGCGGCGATCGAGGTCGGCCGCCGTCTCGCACGACTGGCGCGCAATGCGCAGGTGATCGCCGTCACCCACCTGGCGCAGGTCGCAGCCTTCGCGGACAACCACCTCACCGTCGTCAAGCAGAGCGACGGCTCCGTGACGGCCTCCAGCGTCAACGCATTGTCCGGACCGGCGCGGGAGGCCGAGATGGCGCGGCTGCTGTCCGGACTGCCGGACTCCGCGGCGGCCCTCGAACACGCTCGTGAACTTCTCGCCCTGGCGCACTGATAGATTGGAAGCCCGTGATGAACTCTCCCGGCACAGCTCCCCACGGCAACACCCCTGACGACACCACGCGGCACATCTTCGTGACCGGCGGTGTCGTCTCCTCCTTGGGGAAGGGCCTCACCGCGGCCAGCCTCGGGAACCTGCTCACCGCCCGTGGTCTGCGCGTCGTGATGCAGAAGCTCGACCCGTATCTGAACGTCGACCCGGGGACGATGAACCCGTTCCAGCACGGCGAGGTCTTCGTCACCGACGACGGCGCCGAGACCGACCTGGACATCGGCCACTACGAGCGCTTCCTCGACATCGAGCTCAGCCAGGCGGCGAACGTCACCACCGGGCAGATCTATTCGCAGGTCATCGCGAGGGAGCGTCGCGGCGAGTACCTCGGCGACACCGTGCAGGTGATCCCGCACATCACCGATGAGATCAAGCGCCGTATGCGGCTGCAGGCTGGAGAATCCCCGCAGCCCGACGTGATCATCACCGAGGTCGGCGGCACCGTCGGCGACATCGAATCGCAGCCGTTCATCGAGGCGGCGCGCCAGCTGCGTCACGAGCTGGGTCGCAACAACGTCTTCTTCGTGCACGTGTCCCTCGTGCCCTTCATGGGGGCCTCCGGCGAGCAGAAGACCAAGCCCACGCAGCATTCCGTGGCCACGCTCCGCTCGATCGGCATCCAGCCGGATGCGCTCGTGCTGCGCAGCGACCGCCCCGTCACCGAAGCGAACAAGCGCAAGATCGCCCTGATGTGCGACGTGGACGAGCAGGCCGTCGTCAACACCGTCGATGTCCCGAGCATCTACGACATCCCCTCGACCCTGAACGACCAGGGCCTGGACGAGTACATCGTCCGCACGCTTCGGCTGGACCGGGCCGCCGAGGTCGACTGGACCCGCTGGCAGCGGGTGCTGGCCGCCGTGCACAACCCCACCCACGAGGTGACGATCGGACTGGTCGGAAAATACATCGACCTCCCCGACGCCTACCTGTCGGTCACCGAGGCGCTGAAGGCCGGGGGGTTCGCGCAGGAGACGCACGTCAACGTGCGCTGGATCCCGTCCGACTCGTGCGAGACGCCCGAGGGCGCCGAATCCGCGCTGGCCGCTCTTGACGGCATCGTCGTTCCGGGCGGGTTCGGGATCCGTGGCATCGAGGGCAAGCTCGGCGCGTTGCGCTTCGCCCGCGAGCAGGGGATTCCGACTCTCGGGCTGTGCCTGGGACTGCAGTGCATGGTCGTCGAGTACGCGCGGGACGTCGCCGGGCTTCCGGGCGCCTCGTCCAGCGAGTTCGATCCGGACACCGAGTTCCCGGTGATCGCGACGATGGCCGAGCAGGTCGACATCCTCGATCACGGCGACCTCGGCGGCACGATGCGCCTCGGCCTGTACCCGGCGCAACTGGTCCCCGGATCTCTCGCCGCCGACCTGTACGGCGCCGAGCTGATCGGTGAGCGTCACCGCCACCGCTACGAGGTCAACAACGCCTACCGGGACCGGCTCGCCGATGCCGGGCTGGTGTTCTCCGGGCTGTCGCCCGACCGGAACCTCGTCGAATTCGTCGAGCTGCCGCCCGAGGTGCACCCGTTCTACATCGCCACGCAGGCGCACCCGGAACTGCGCTCCCGGCCGACGGCGGCGCACCCGCTGTTCCGGGGGCTGGTGGGGGCGGCACTCGTGCGCCACCGCGCCAGCGAACTGTTCGACGACGAGCCCTTCGGCGAGACGGAGGAACGCTGAGATGACCGGCGCCTTCCTGCACGACGAGCCGGCATCGCCCGAGGTGCTCGACAGCGACCTCGTGTACCGAGGTCGCGTCTGGGACGTCCGCAACGACACCGTGCGCTACGGCGACGGTGAGATCGTGCGGCAATACGTCGATCATCCGGGTGCCGCGGCCGTCGTCGCCATCGACGACGAGGGGCGGGTGATGCTGATCCAGCAGTACCGGCATCCGATCCGTCATCGCGACTGGGAGATCCCGGCGGGACTCCTCGACGTCGTCGGAGAGCCGCCGCTGGCCGCCGCTCAGCGCGAATTGGCGGAAGAGGTGGACCTGCAGGCCTCCCGCTGGGAGCCGCTGATCAGCATCTTCACCACACCCGGCGGCAACGACGAGGTCGTGCACGTGTTCCTGGCGCGCGGCATCGCCGCCACGTTGCACAGCTTCGACCGCGAAGACGAAGAGGCTGACATGCGGCGGGAGTGGGTGCCCCTGGCGGACGTCATCGACGCGGTGCTCGACGGGCGTCTGCGCAACGGCATCCTCGTCTCCGGCGTGCTGGCCGCGGCCGAACGGTTGC
Source organism: Actinomycetales bacterium (assembly GCA_015654575.1). Classification (GTDB taxonomy): domain Bacteria; phylum Actinomycetota; class Actinomycetes; order Actinomycetales; family Microbacteriaceae; genus Microbacterium. The sequence goes on along the minus strand of JAATGR010000029.1, from coordinate 9,697 downwards.
GGCGCGAGGGTTAGCGATGCGCCTGGACCGGGCGGTCGACGCCTACCTGCGTCACATCACGATCGAGCGCGGGCTGGCCGACCACACGGTCGCCGCGTACCGGCGCGATCTCGCGGGCTACGTCCAGTGGCTCTCGGACCGGGGTGTGGAGGACGTGGCGGAGGTCACCCCCGCTCTCGTCGGCGCCTTCGCTGCCGAGCGGGCGGGCGCGGAGCCGACGCCAGCGGCATCGAGCCTTGCCCGGCTGCAGTCCTCGGTGCGGGGCCTGCACCGATTCCTGGTGCGCGAGGGCATCACGGATGCCGACCCGACCCTCAAGCTGCGTCCGCCGAAACTGCCGGCGCGGCTGCCGAAGGCGCTCACGATCGATCAGGTCGAACGTCTGCTGGATGCCGCGGGCCCCGCCCCCGGTACGGACACCGTTGGCGACGCCGCGGGGCTGCGCGATCGGGCACTCGTCGAGCTGCTCTACGCGACCGGGGCCCGGGTGTCCGAGGTTGTGCAGCTCGACGTCGACGACCTCGCCCACGGCGACGTGCTGCGGGTGCGGGGCAAAGGCTCGAAGGAACGCATCGTGCCGGTCGGGTCCTACGCGCGGGCGGCCGTGGACGCCTATCTCGCCCGCGCCCGTCCCGACCTCGCCACCCGCGGACGCGGCACCGCCCGGCTGTTCCTGGGCCTGCGCGGCGCACCGTTGTCGCGCCAGAGCGCCTGGGCGGTGCTCCAGCGCGCGGCGGAGGGCGCGGACCTCACCGCGCACGTCTCGCCGCACACGCTGCGGCACTCCTTCGCCACGCATCTCCTGCAGGGCGGAGCGGACGTCAGGGTCGTGCAGGAGCTGCTCGGGCACGCCTCTGTCGCCACCACGCAGATCTACACGCACGTCAGCGTCGACGCCCTCCGCGACGTCTACGCCGGTGCGCACCCGCGCGCCCGATGACCCGGTGCTCGTGGCCGGGGCCGCTCGCCGACTAGAATTGGGGGAACGACGACAAGGAGCACGGTGGCGCAGCGCAAGGCGAACGGCTCGAGCGGATCGGCGACGACAGGGGACGCCCCGCTGGGGCCAACCGGCCGTCCGTATCACGGCTTTCCGACCCCGGCCCCGCTCGCAGCCCACGGCCCCGCCCGCATCATCGCCCTGTGCAACCAGAAGGGCGGCGTCGGCAAGACGACGACGACCATCAACCTCGCGGCGTCCCTCGCGTCCTACGGTCGGCGGGTGCTCGCGGTCGACTTCGATCCGCAGGGCGCACTGTCGGCGGGCCTGGGCATCCAGACCCACGATTCGGCGACGATCTACGACCTGCTGCTGGACACCAAGCGCGACCCGCGAGAGGTGATCGTTCCCACCGCGGTCGACGGGCTCGACATCGTACCCGCCAACATCGATCTGTCCGCCGCTGAGGTGCACCTGGTCAACGAGGTCGCCCGCGAGACGATCCTCGCCCGTGTACTGCGCCACGTGTCGGGCGAATACGACGTCATCCTGATCGACTGCCAGCCGTCTCTGGGCCTGCTCACCGTGAACGCGCTGACCGCCAGCCATGGGGTGCTCATCCCGCTGGAGTGCGAGTTCTTCGCACTGCGCGGGGTCGCCCTGCTCATCGAGACGATCGACAAGGTGCGCGATCGGCTGAACCCGGGGATCTCGCTCGACGGGGTGCTCGCCACGATGTACGACCCGCGCACGCTGCACTCGCGGGAGGTCCTCGAGCGGGTCGTCGAGGCTTTCGGCGACGACGTGCTCGAGACGGTCATCGGGCGCACCGTGAAATTCCCTGACGCCTCCGTGTCGGGCATGCCGATCACTGACTTCGCGCCCGAGCACGCCGCGGCGCAGGCTTACCTGCGGCTCGCGCGGGAGCTGGTCGCCCGTGGCGCCGTCGCCTGACGAGACCGCACCCGTCGATCCGGTCGCCGCATCCGCCGACGGATTCCGGGTCTCCCTCGGCGTCTTCGACGGACCCTTCGACCTGCTGCTGAACCTCATCTCGCGCCACGAGCTCGACATCACCGAGGTCGCGCTGTCCACCGTCACCGACGAGTTCATCGCCTACCTGCGCGCGCTCGGCCCAGATGCGGAGATGGACGAGACCTCCGAGTTCCTCGTGGTCGCCGCGACCCTGCTCGACATGAAGATCGTCGGGCTGCTCCCGCAGGGCGAACTGGTGGATGCGGAGTCGGTCGCCGTCCTCGAGGCGCGCGACCTGCTGTTCGCTCGGCTGCTGCAGTACCGCGCGTTCAAGGAGGTGTCGACCTGGTTCGGCCGCTGCCTGGATCGCGAGGGCCGGCGTCATGCGCGCAGCGTCCGCCTCGACGACAAGTACCGCAAGGCCGCGCCGGAACTGGTGTGGTCGCTGACCCCCGACGACTTCGCGGCCCTGGCGATGCTCGCCCTCGCGCCGAAGGAGATCCCCCAGGTGGGGCTGGATCACCTGCACGCGCCGCTGGTGAGCATCCGCGAACAGGCGGCGATCGTCGTCACGCTGCTGCGTGACCGCGGCACGCTCACCTTCCGCGAGCTCGTCGCCGGCGTCACCGCGCCGGGTATCGTCGTGGCACGGTTCCTGTCGATCCTGGAGCTGTACCGTCACGCCGCGCTCTCCTTCGAGCAGCTCGAACCGCTGGGGGAGCTGACCCTGCGGTGGAGCGCACCGCGCTGGACCGATGAGAACCTCGCCACACTCGGAGCCGACTATGACAACTGACATCCCCGACGTCGCCCGGCGGTTGGAGGCGATCCTGCTCGTCGTGGACGAGCCGCAGAGCCTCGTGAGCCTGGCCGCTGCGGTCGCGACACCGGTGCCGGCGGTGCGCCAGGCCATCGAGAGCCTAGCCGCCGACTACGACGGCGAGGCCGGCGGTCCGCGCCGCGGCTTTGAGCTGCGGGAGGTCGGTGGTGGCTGGCGACTGTACGTGCGCGAGGAGCACGACGACCTCATCGCGGAGTTCGTGAACGCGCAGACGCCGTCCCGGCTGTCGCAGGCGGCGCTGGAGACGTTGGCGGTGATCGCGTACAAGCAGCCGGTGACCCGCAGCCAGGTGGCGTCCATCCGTGCCGTCAACGTCGACTCCGTGGTGCGCACGCTCGTGGCCCGCGGGCTGATCACCGAGGTCGGGCAGGATGCCGAGACCGGCGCGATCCGCTACGGCACCACCGACGCACTGCTCACGCATCTCGGCGTCAACTCTCTGGACGAGCTGCCGCACATCTCGCCGCTGCTCGACGACGGCTCGCAGGGTTTCGACGAGGAGGGTGTGCGATGACGTCGGCAGATTCGCAGCCCGGGCCGGATGCCGAGGGCGTGCGCCTGCAGAAGGTGCTCGCGAACGCGGGCGTGGCCTCCCGCCGCGTCGCCGAGGACATGATCGTCGCGGGCAGGGTTCGGGTGAACGGCGAGGTTGTGAGCGAGCTGGGCAGCCGCATCCACCCCGATCGCGACCTCGTCGACGTCGACGGTACTGCTGTGCAGCTCGACCAGACCAAGCGCTACGTCATGCTCAACAAGCCGACCGGTGTGGTCAGCACGATGCGGGACGAGCACGACCGTCCCGACCTCCGCCGCTTCACGCAGGAGTGGAGCGAACGGCTGTACAACGTCGGACGACTGGACGCCGACACGAGCGGCCTGCTCGTGCTCACCAACGACGGCGACCTCGCCCACGTGCTCGCCCACCCCTCGTTCGGGGTGGCCAAGCTGTACGTGGCGCGGGTCGACGGTCGGGTCACCGCGCAGACGATCGCACGGCTGACGAAGGGCATCGACCTCGATGACGGACCGATCGCCGCGGATAGAGCACGCCTGCTCGACGTCTCCGCCGAGTCGAGTCTCGTCGAGCTGACGCTGCACTCTGGACGCAACCGGATCGTGCGGCGGATGCTGGCGGCCACCGGCCATCCCGTGACGGAGCTCGTGCGCCGCAGGTTCGGGCCGCTGCAGCTGGGCCCCCTCCCGGCCGGCCGGGCACGCGAGTTGACTACAGTGGAGGTCGGCGCGCTGTTGACCCTCGCGCGCCGAGGAGCGGAGAGGCCGCTCGCAGGCCAGGAGACCCAGTGAGCCAATCGACGATCGCGCACGAGCGCGCCGCCCGAACTTCGGGCACGGTGCGGATCGTCGGGGCGGGCTTGCTCGGCGCGAGCATCGGCCACGCGCTCAGCGCACTCGGGGTCGATGTCGCGCTCGCCGATACCTCGCCCGCCCAGCTCAGCCTCGCTATCGACTACGGCGCGGGTCGTGCCGCACGCGACGGCGACGCGCCGTCGCTGATCGTGGTGGCCGTACCGCCGGACGTCGTCGCCGACGTCGTCGAACGGGAGCTGGTCGACTTCCCTGACGCGGTCGTGACCGATGTCGCGAGCGTGAAGCTGGAGCCCTATCTGGCGCTGCGGGAGCGCGGCGCCGACCTGCGTCGGTACATCGGCTCACACCCGCTGGCTGGCCGGGAGCGGGGCGGGGCGATCGCGGCGCGGGCCGACCTGTTCGTGGGACGACCGTGGGTCGTGTGCCGGGACGGCGAGACCAGCGCCGCCGACCTCGCCCGGGTCGAGGGGCTGGCGTTGGATCTCGGCGCGACGCTCGTGGAGATGGCGCCCGACGAGCACGACCGCTCGGTCGCGCTCGTCTCCCACGTGCCTCAGCTGATCGCGAGCCTCCTGGCGGGACGATTCGTCGGTGCACCGGAGAACGCGCTCGGGCTGGCTGGTCAGGGCGTGCGCGACACGACCCGCATCGCGGCGTCGGCCCCGGAGCTGTGGGTGCAGATCCTCGGAGCCAACGCCGCGCCGGTCGTCGAGGTGCTCGATGCGCTCGCCGCCGACCTCGCCGGGGTCGCCGACGCCCTCCGTGCGCCGGCCGCTCCCGGTGCGCGTCGCGCGGTCGCCGACACGATCCGTCGCGGCAACCAGGGGGTCGAGCGCCTGCCGGGCAAGCACGGGCAGAACCGCCGGTTCGAGACCGTCGTCGTCCTCGTGGACGACACGCCCGGCCAGCTCGGCCGGCTGTTCGGCGAACTCGGCGAGCTGGACGTCAACGTGGAGGACCTGCGCCTGGAGCACTCGCCGGGCGCGCAGTTCGGCCTCGCCGAGATCAGCGTGGCACCCGCTGCCGCCGCCACTGCCGTCGACGGGCTCACCGCGCGCGGCTGGAAGATTGCGAGCCTTAATGACTGACCCCCTGTTCCGTCCGCCCTCGGAGCCGCTCGTCGTGGCGATCGACGGACCGGCCGGCAGCGGCAAGTCGTCGGTGGCGAAAGAGGTCGCCCGACGGCTGGGCTACGGCTACCTCGACACCGGAGCGGTCTACCGCGCGCTCGCGTGGCACACCCTCGACCACGACGCCGACACCTCGGATGCCGCGGCCGTCATCGACGCGCTCGGCGACTTCGATCTCAGCATCTCCCTCGACCCCGACGCGTTCTGGGTGCGGGTCGGCGAACACGACGTGACCGGCGAGATCCGCGGGCAGCGCGTGACCGACGCGGTCTCGGGCGTTGCCCGCATCCCGATCGTGCGGCACGCCGCCACCACGCTGTTCCGGCAGCTCGTGGCCGGATGCGGGCGTCGCGGCGTGGTTGTCGAAGGGCGCGACATCACGACGGTTGTCGCGCCCGATGCACCGGTGCGGATTCTTCTCACCGCCTCCGAAGAGGTGCGGGCCGCGCGTCGGCACGGGCAGGAGAACTCGCGGGATCGCGCGGCGGTCGCCGCCTCCCTCCAGCGCCGGGACGCATCGGATGCGGCGGTCGCGGAGTTCCTCACCGCGGCCGAGGGCGTCGATGTCGTCGACTCGACGGAACTCGATTTTCCGGGCACGGTCGACGCCGTGCTCGCCGTCGCTGCGAAAGGGCTGTCACATGGGCGCTGAAGACGAGTACGAAGGCGGTCCGGATCGGCTCGCGGAGAAGCTCGCCGAGCTGGACGAGACGCTCGCCGACCAGCGGGCTGAGGCGCTGCGCGCATCGCTGGAGGACTACGAGCTCGACGATGCCGACGCGCAGCTGCTGTCCGGCCTGGTGGGCAGCGACGACGGCATCGAGTACCTGCCCGCGTTGCCGGTGGTCGCGATCGTCGGTCGGCCGAACGTCGGCAAGTCGGCCCTGGTGAACCGCATCCTCGGTCGGCGTGAGGCGGTCGTCGAGGACACCCCCGGGGTGACCCGCGACCGGGTGACGTATAAGGCGGAGTGGATGGATCGCCGGTTCTCGTTGGTCGACACCGGCGGATGGGAACCGGATGCCCGCGGTATCGACAAGTCGGTGGCGGCGCAGGCCGAAATCGCAATCGACCTCGCCGACGTCGTACTGTTCGTCGTCGACGCGATGGTGGGTGCGACGTCCACCGACGAGCAGGTCGTGAAGATGCTTCGCCGCAGCGGCAAGCCGGTGCTCCTGGCGGCGAACAAGATCGACGATGCCCGGCATGAGCCGGAGGCGGCGGCGCTGTGGAACCTGGGGCTGGGGGAGCCGCATGCGATCTCCGCGATCCACGGTCGCGGGGTCGCTGACCTGCTGGACGAGATCATGAAGGTCCTGCCCGAGGTGTCGGCGGTGGCCAAGCACGAGATCGGCGGGCCGCGCCGGGTCGCGATCCTCGGTCGGCCCAATGTCGGCAAGTCGTCGCTGCTGAACCGCGCCGCCGGTGAGGAACGCGTGGTCGTGAACGAGCTCGCGGGCACCACGCGGGACCCGGTCGACGAGATCGTGGAGCTCGGTGGCAAACTGTGGCGGCTGGTGGACACGGCCGGCATCCGCCGCCGGGTGCACCTGCAGCAGGGCGCCGACTTCTACGCGTCGCTGCGCACCTCGGCCGCGCTGGAAAAGGCGGAAGTCGCCGTCGTCGTGCTGGACGTGTCGCAGCCGCTGAGCGAGCAGGACGTGCGCATCATCGAGATGGTGCTCGAGTCGGGCCGGGCGCTCGTGCTCGCGTTCAACAAGTGGGATCGGCTCAACGACCCCGATATGGACGGCATCGACCGGCGCCGTTACCTGGAGCGGGAGATCGAGCAGGATCTCGCGCACGTGGCGTGGGCTCCGCGGGTGAACATCTCGGCGCGAACCGGGCGGCACCTCGAGAAGCTCGTTCCGGCGTTGGAGACGGCGCTGGAATCGTGGGATCAGCGCATCCCGACCGGTAAGTTCAATGCGTTCCTGGCCGAGCTGGTGGCCGAGCATCCGCACCCGGTGCGGGGCGGCAAGCAGCCGCGCATCCTGTTCGGGACGCAGGCGAGCACCCGTCCGCCGACGTTCGTTCTGTTCACGACCGGGTTCCTCGACCCCGGCTACCGCCGGTTCATCCAGCGGCGGCTGCGCGAGCTGTACGGCTTCGAGGGAACGCCGATCGTCACCAACATGCGGGTGCGGGAGCGGCGCCAGCGCTGAGTGAGTTTTCCGGGCGGCGCGGCTGCGCAGGAGAAATCTCCTGCGCAGGACGACGCGACGAGGATTCTCCTGCGTATGCGATTTCTCCTGCGCAGTGGATGCCGCCGGTCGCTTCCGATCGTCAGACGCCGATGCGTGCATGCCCGCTGATGGTCGGGTGTGACAGGCTGTGGGGGTGACGATCCAGCCTCCCGACTCCGGCGAGCCGCGGCGTCCGCACGGGCCGCGCGATCCGGGGGACGCCTGGGTCGTAGCGCCGGACGGTCAGCGGTATTGGGGGCGGTTCGGTGCGGCCGGTCTTCTCGCTATCGATGCGACGCAGGGGATCCTGCTGCAGCATCGTGTCTCGTGGAGTCATTTCGGCGGAACCTGGGCGTTGCCCGGCGGTGCTCTGCACGAGCATGAGGCGCCGGTGGCCGGCGCGTTGCGTGAGTCGGCGGAGGAGGCCGGGGTACCGGCAGAATCGGTGCGTCCGCGGCTGGTCAGCGTCTTCGATCTCGGCTACTGGGCGTACTCCACCGTCGTCGCCGATGTGATCGAGCCGTTTGAGCCGGTGATCAGCGATCCGGAGAGTGTCGAGCTGTCGTGGGTGCCGATCGATGAGGTGGCGTCGTATCCGCTGCATCCGGCTTTCGAGGAGGCGTGGCAGGTGCTGCGGACCCTGCTCGTGGTGCGTCCGACCGTGATCGTGGACGCTGCGAACGTGGTCGGCTCCGTTCCGGACGGCTGGTGGCGCGACCGTGCCGGCGCCGCGGATCGGCTGCTGGCGAAGCTGGCCGATTGGGGCGGTGTCGACGGGGAGGCGCTTGGTCTGGCCGGGCGCCGGTGGTTCCCGCGGGTGCTTGCCGTGCTCGAAGGGCAGGCGAGGGATGCGGCATCCGCCACGGTCGAGACGGTGCGGGCACCGGCATCCGGGGATGATGAGATCGTTGCTCAGGCGGTGAGCGCGATGGCCGCGGGGGAGCAGGTGACGGTGGTCACGAGCGATCGGGGGCTGGCGGCGCGGGTCGAGGCGGCGGGCGGCGCGGTCCGCGGCGCGCGGTGGCTGCTCGACCTGCTCGGCTGATTCACTCCCGGCCGAGGAAGCGGTCGATCTCGCGGCGTTCGCGTTTGGTCGGACGGCCCGCACCGCGGTCGCGCACGGCGACGCCCGCGATCGGTTCGCGCGGGGGAGTGCGATCCTCGAAGGCGGGCGCGGCGACCTGCGCGCCGACGCGTTTGGTGAGCAGTTGCCGGGCGATCAGGATGCGGTCGAACCCGTCGATGCGTACCCGCAGCTCGTCTCCGACATGCACCGGCTGGGCGGCTTTGGCGCGTTCGCCGTTCACGCGGACATGCCCCGCCCGGCACGCGGTCGTCGCCGCGGAGCGTGTCTTGAACACGCGGATCGCCCACAGCCAGGCGTCGACGCGGACGGCCGAGGCGGGATTGCTCACCCGCTTACGGTAGCGGGTGAGGGGTGGGAGGATGATCGCACCAGCGACCTTAGGGTCGCGACGCGCGCAGCGAACGGGAACACCGGTGGGGCGTGCGGGGTTTGCTGTCAGGGACTGACCGGAAGGATGCCTCATGATCGTCGCGTACTGGATACTCGCCGGGCTGCTGGCCCTGTTCTACCTCTACTCGGGCGGGACGAAGGTCGTCCGCTCGCGCGAGCAGCTGCTGCCCATGATGGGGTGGATCGATCGGACGCCGATGGGCGTGGTGCGCACGATCGGCGTGCTGGAGGTGCTGGGCGCGATCGGGCTGATCCTGCCACCGCTGACCGGAATCGTGCCGCCGCTTGCCTTCGCCGCGGCGATCGGACTGGTGTTGGTGCAGATCGGAGCGACGATCGTGCACCTCGCTCGGCGGGAGTGGAATGTCGCGATAAACCTGGTGTTGTTGGTGCTCGCGGCCGTCGTGGTCTGGCTCGCCACGATCTGGTTGTGACGGTTCGACCGCTCCACGGAGACCGGGTAGGATAGGGGAGTTGCCCGCCCGTGGGTGGCAACGGGATGTGGCGCAGCTTGGTAGCGCACCTGACTGGGGGTCAGGTGAGTTAGAGCGGCGAAACTGTCCGAAAACTAAACAACGGGATGTGGCGCAGCTTGGTAGCGCACTTGACTGGGGGTCAAGGGGTCGCAGGTTCAAATCCTGTCAGCCCGACTGATGTGAAGTCTCAGGACATAGTTGACAGCCGAACCCTCAGTTGGGGGTTCGGCTGTCACTGTTTTTGGGTTGGTAGTCGCGGTCGGGGTTCAGGGTGAACTCGGCGAGGAGCTCGCCGGTTCGGGTGGTGACCAGGACGTGTGCTCCGTTGTTGAGCAGGGTGATG
>JAATGR010000012.1 GCA_015654575.1 Actinomycetales bacterium | reverse complement strand
GCTTCTTCTTCGCCATGCGCTTGCGGCGCTTCTTGATGACAGAACCCACGGAAAACCTCGCTATGTCAGGGGTCTGGGCGCAGCCTGGCTGCACCCGGGTACGGGCACACGGAAAAAATGCCTCGGATCAGTCTAGCCGACGTCTGCGATCGGCCGCTGCACGAGATCGCTGACGGCCGACTCGGGCACCCGGTAGCTCCGGCCGAACCGCACGGCGGGCAGCTCGTCGAGATGGTCGCCGATCGTGGACATCGGCAGGTTGACCGCCCCGGGCACGTGGCCGGCGGCGTACTCGTCGGGCTCGCGCACGTCGATCAGCGGGACGCCCGCGCGCTCGCTCAGCTCCTGCACGGTGATCGACTTCATATCAGGTCCTCTCACAGGGAACACGAAGCGCCCCGTCGACGGCTCGCGTCGGGGGCGCTCGGTGCCGGTTGCCGCCTACTTCTTGTTACGGCGCTGATGGCGGGTCTTGCGAAGCAGCTTGCGGTGCTTCTTCTTCGCCATGCGCTTGCGGCGCTTCTTGATGACAGAACCCACGGAAAACCTCGCTATGTCAGGGGTCTGGGTGCAGCCGCGCTGCCCCCGGGATCGGGCATATGGAAAAAATGCCTCAGATCATTCTAGCCGACGTCGGCGACCGGTCGCTGCACGAGCTCGTCGACGGCGCTTTGCGGCACCCGGTAGCTGCGCCCGAAACGCACCGCGGGGAGCTCGCCGGCGTGGACGAGGCGGTACACGGTCATCTTGGACACACGCATGATGTCAGCGACTTCGGCGACCGTGAGGAAGCGCACGTCGGTCAGATCCGGCATCCGGGTTCCTTCTGTCGCGGGGAGGCGCACAGTCGCACCGTGACCGCCAGCGTAGAGCGCGGGGCGCGCTCTGTAAACCTGTGCGACCGCTATGCGGCCGGTCGGCCACGCTCCATATCCTTCGCATAGCCCGGACATGTCGTGGCTGAAGGCGCCCGCGGGAGAGTGGGAGCATGTCCGACACCTCCGTTCCGGCAGCGACCGCCGCAGGCCCGCTGCCGTCGTATCCGCACCTGACCGCACCGCCGCTTCCCCCCGTCGCGGCTCAGCCCTACGCCTCCGATTTCGGCCCGGCCGAAACCGTGCCCGTGCCGAAACGTCACCGCCGCCGGATCATCGCGATCATCGGCGGCGGCGTCCTGGCCGTCGCGCTGGTGTTCGGCGGCGGGATGTGGGCGGGGTGGGCGATCGGCCAGTCGCAGCAGACCACGACGTTCGAGCCCGGCGAGTTTCCGGGCGGCAGTCAGGGCGGTTTCGGCGGTCAGAGCGGCTCCGGCGGCGAGCAGGGAACCGTTCCCGGCACGCAGGGCGACAGCTCGGACGACTCCGACGCGAACTCCTGAGGTCAGCGGCCGGGAAGCCGGCGCAGTGCCGCGTTGACCGCGTGGTTGACCGACGCGGCGGCGCGCCCGACGACCTCGGCGGCGTGCGCCGCGGAGACCGGAAGCACGACCACGGGGACGCCGGCATCTGCGGCATCCTCGAAGGGCAGCAGCCAGTCCTCGACCTCGACCAGCGGGGCCGCGGACAGACTGTAGAAGCGGTGCTGCCCGTCTTCACGTACGGAGACGAGCTCGGCCTCCCGCAGCACCTTGAGGTGCTTCGAGACGGTCGGCTGGCTCACGCCCAGTTCCGAGACGATGTGCGACACGCTCGTCCCCTGTTCGCCCGTGACGGACCGGTCCAGCAGAAGCCGGAGGATGTCACGCCTGGTCGCGTCCGCGATCACGCCGAAGATGTCCGCCATGTGCTTAGGTTAGCCGTGCGGTCGCCGCTGTTCCACGACAGCATGAGGTCCCGACCGCGGGAGAGGAGTTCCAGCGATGACGGGCGAGGCGGCGGCATCCGCCTGGCGGCACCGATGGGCCGCATCCTGGGACCGCATCCGCGATGCGGCGCGCGCGTTCACGACCTCGTCGCCGGCGCGCTTCGCGATCCTGGTCTTCTCCGTGCTCGTGCTGCTGTTCACGGCACTGCTCTCACTTCCCGCCGCAGCGTCGGACGGGCACGCGACACCGCTCGCCGACGCCCTGTTCACGGCCGTGTCGACGATCTGCGTGACCGGACTGTCCACGGTGAACATGGGCGAGCACTGGTCACCGCTCGGCCAGGTGATCATCTACGTCGGCGTCAACGTCGGCGCGCTGGGGGTGCTCACCCTGGCATCCATCCTCGGAATGATCATCTCCAAGAGACTCGGGTTGCGCGCCAAGCTGATCGCGGCGGGCGAGTCGAACCCGATGCGCATCCACGGCGGACCCGTCAACGAAGGCCAGACGGTGCGCCTGGGCGAAGTGGGTCAGCTGCTTCGCACCGTGGCGATCTCGACCGTCGTCATCGAGGCGGGGCTGGCGGTCCTCCTCTATCCCTCATTGCTCGCCGGCGGCGTGTCTCCCGTGACCGCACTGTGGGAGGCGCCGTACTTCGCGGCGATGGCTTTCACCAACACCGGCTTCGCCCCCAACGCGAACGGGCTCGTCCCGTTCGCCACCGACTACTTCTTCATGACCGTGCTGATGATCGGGGTTTTCCTGGGGTCGATCGGCTTCCCCGTGATCTTCACGCTCTGGCGGCATCAGTGGCACGTGCGGCGCTGGTCGCTGCACACCAAGCTGACGCTGATCACCACCGTCATCCTGTTCTTCGTCGGCGCGATCGTGTTCGTGACCCTCGAATACGACAACCCGGAGACCTTCGGCGGGATGGATGCCTGGGACACCGCGTTCCAGTCGATGTTCCTCTCCGCGATGACCCGGTCCGGCGGATTCTCGGTGATCGACATCGGACAGCTGCACGGATCCTCGCTGCTCGTGGGATCCATGCTGATGTTCGTGGGCGGCGGGTCGGCGTCCACCGCGGGCGGCATCAAGGTGACCACGCTCGCCGTGCTGGCGCTGAGCGTGTGGTCGGAGGCGAAGGGACGCCCCTCGGTGCAGGCGTTCGGCCGCCGCATCCCGAGCGACGTGCAGCGCGTGGCGCTGTCGGTCGTCGCCTGGGGCGCGACGATCGTCGCCGTGGCCACCATCACGATCGCCCAGATCACCAAGGCGCCGGTCGACGAGGTGCTGTTCGACGTGGTGTCGGGCTTCGCGACGGTGGGCCTGTCCAGCGGTCTCACCCAGAACCTGCCCGACCCCGCCGTCTACGTGCTCGCCGCGACGATGTTCATGGGCCGCGTTGGTACAGTGACACTCGCAGCGGCAGTCGCCGCATCGACCCATTCGCAGCTGTACGCGCTGCCGGTGGAAAGGCCGATCGTTGGTTGAGCAGATCCGCACCGATGCCCCCGTGCTCGTGATCGGACTCGGGCGGTTCGGCGCCGCGTGCGCCGGCGAGCTCGATCGACTCGATCGCGAGGTCCTCGCGATCGACGCGAACCTCGAGCTGGTGCAGAAGTGGTCGGAGCGGGTGACCCACACCGTGCAGGCCGACGCGAAGAACATCGAGGGGCTGCGCCAGATCGGCGCGGAGGACTTCCAGGTCGCGGTCGTCGCGGTGGGGTCGTCGATCGAGGCGTCGGTGCTGATCACCGCGAACCTCGTCGACCTGAAGGTGCCGCAGATCTGGGCGAAGGCGGTGTCGCAGTCGCACGGGAAGATCCTCGCCCGCGTCGGCGCGAACCACGTGATCTACCCGGAGCGCGAGGCCGGCGAGCGCGTCGCGCACCTCGTCTCGGGGCGGATGCTGGACTTCATCCGCTTCGACGACGACTTCGTGCTGGCGAAGATGTATCCGCCGAAGTTCATCCGCGGCGTCGGCCTGAGCCAGTCGGGGGTGCGCACCCGGTTCAACGTCACCGTGGTCGGCGTCAAGAGCCCCGGGAAGCCCTTCCGCTACGCCGAGGCCGACACGATCGTCACCGACCACGACCTCATCATCGTCTCCGGCACCAACAGCGACATCGAACGGTTCGCCTCGCTGACCCGGTGACTCCCCGCGCCAGGTCTGACCTGTCCGGTAGGTCGAACCGAAGAACTACGCACTCGAATCGCGTCGGTGGCGCGCGGGCGACGCGCGAACGGTGCCAGGATATGAACGCGTGATCGTACCCGTCGATCGCGCGTTCATCCCAGGGGCGCTTCGGACGGCAGGCCGAGGCAGGAGGGACACGAGCATGACCGCGGATTCCGAGAGCGCATCGAGCGCATCAGGACAGCGACGCTCCGTCGCGGAAGACCTGCAGCGTCTGCGATGGGATGCCGGCGGCCCCTCCTATGCGGAGATCGCGACGAGAGTGTCACGGCTGCGCGCCGGCCGCTCCGCCCCGGAACTGCATCAGGCCGTGGCACGCTCAACCGTCTACGACGCCTTCCGCACCGACCGCAAGAGGCTGGATGCCGCGCTCGTGACCGATATCGCGCGTGCTCTCGGCGCCAGCGACGATGAAGCATCGCAATGGCGGCGGCGCTGCGCGCAGGCGGAGCTCATGAATCGCCGCTCATCCTCCCCCTTGGCCGCGCCAGCCCCGATGGCGGTCCCCGCCGCCCGAATCCGCCGATCTTCCCGAGGACGTGCCCTGCGGTGGGTGCTGACCCACCGGGCTGTCGTCGTGACGGTCCTGATCCTCGTCGCCACCGTTCTCAACGTCGTCGGTGGGCAGGTCGTGCTCTGGCTCGACCTGCCGCTGTTCCTCGACATGATCGGCACCGCGGCGGCAGCAGTCCTGCTCGGCCCCTGGTACGGGGTCGCCGTGGCCGTCTTCAGCCAGGCCGCCGGCGCGCTGGTGCACTCCGACGCCCTCGGTCTCCCCTTCACGGCCGTCGGGGTCGCCGGAGCGCTCCTCTGGGGCTACGGCGTGCACAGATGGGGTATGGGACGCACCGCCGCCCGCTTCTTCCTGCTGACAGTGCTCGTCGCCGTCTCCTGCACGGTGCTCGCCGCGCCGATCACCGTCTTCGTATACGGAGGTTTCAGTCAGCACGTCGCCGCCGATACCATCACCGACAGGCTGATCAGCCTCGGCGACTCGCTGTGGGCGGCGGTCTTCTCCGCCAATCTGACCATGTCGCTGCTCGACAAGCTCATCAGCGGCTTCATGGCCCTCACCATCACCACCGCACTCGTCCAGCACTTCTCCGACCACGAGATCGCCATCAGACCATCCGTGCTGCTGGGGGGTGCCGCGCACGCCGAGCGGTTCCCGCCCATGCGGCGCATCGTGCCGCTGCGCACAGCCTGACCACCCGAGCCTCGTCCGGATTCGTCCGGATTCGTCCGGGGCCGTCCGGGTAGTCCGCCGGGCGGCATGCTCGCGCTCGTGCGCTCGTTAGCGTGGCCCGGGGCGAGAGCAGCACACAGCTGCCGCGGAGAGCGGGACGAGACATGGGGCGCGCGGTCGGAATCGATCTGGGCACGACGTATTCGGCTGTTGCAGTGATCGACGGAACGGGTGTGCCGGTGATCGTCCCCAACGACGAAGGCGCGAAGACGACGCCGTCGGTGGTGCTGTTCGAGGTGGCTGCGGGCGCGGATCGGCCGGTGGTCGGAACCGCTGCGAGGCGTCAGGCCGCTGCCCGCCCGGACGACACGGTCGAATACGTCAAGCGGCATATTGGCGACGCGAGCTGGCGGTTCGACTCCCCCGGGGACCGGCAGTACCGCGCCGAAGAGATCTCCGCGATCATCCTCCGCTCATTGGTGAGCCACGCGGAGCGAGCACTGGGCGAGAGTATCGAGGATGTCGTCATCACCGTCCCCGCGTACTTCGACGACTCGCGCCGCACCGCGACCAAGCAGGCGGGTACCATCGCCGGTCTCAACGTGCTCCGCGTGCTCAACGAGCCGACCGCCGCCGCACTGTCGTTCGGACTCAGCACCGACGAGGACGGCATCGCTCTGGTCTACGACCTGGGCGGAGGCACGTTCGACGTCACGATCCTCGGTATCGAGGGGAAGACGTTCACCGTTCTCGCGACCGACGGCGATCGGAACCTCGGCGGTTTCGATTGGGACAACGCGATCATGAAGCACGTCGTCGCGGAACTGGAGAAGACGCACGGGGTGACCGGCCTGTACGACGACACCGGCGCGCTGGCCGTTCTGCGAGCGGAAGCCGAGCGCGCAAAGCGGGCGCTGTCCGAGACGGAGCACACGACCATCCCGTTCACCCACGGCGGCGAGCGCTACGACATCGAGTTCACCCGCGCGGATTTCGAGACCGCCACCGCCTCGCTGCTTCGCCGCACCCAGGATCTCGTGGAGGACACCCTCGACGCCTCGGGACTGGACTGGGACGACATCGGATCAGTTCTGCTGGTCGGCGGCTCGACCAGGATGCCGGCGGTGCGGGCCCTCGTGCGAAGACTCAGTGGCTGCGAGCCGGTGGCGGGCGTCGACCCCGACGAGGCGGTGGCCCTGGGGGCAGCCGTGCAGGCCGCGATCGAAGGCGCTTCCGGCACACTTCCGGAGTCGCTCGAGGGCCTCACCGTCGAAGACGTCACCTCACACGCGTTGGGCACAATCGCCCTCGATACGGAGGGCCGGGAGCGCAACTTCGTCGTCATCGACAAGAACGAGAAGATCCCGGCGACCGGATCGAATGTACTGACCACGACCGGCCCGCGGGCCCGGCTGACGGTCACGGTGACGCAGGGGGATGACCCCGATCCCGCGTTCGTCACCGTGATCGGCGACGGCGTCATCACCCTCTCCGAGGAGTGGCCGGAAGGGACCGACTTCGCTCTGATCTACCGCTTCGACATCGAGCAGACCGTCTCGGTCCAGGTCTACCGTCTGCCGGACGAGAGCTTCGTGGGGTCGTTCGCGATCGATCGCGTCGCCAACCTCAGCGAGAAGAGCGTCACCGCATCCGCCGAGAAGATCGATGAACTCGTGTTCAGCGAGACGCCAACGCTGACGGCGATCGCCCGGCCCGCCCTGGAACTCCCCTCCTCCGCGCAGATCCTCCGGCAGGAGACCGCACCGCGGAGCAGACCCGGCACCACGAACTGACGCCCCGCACGAGAAGGCAGACCGCATGACCATCGACAACTACTACGAGCTCTTCGAGATCGACCCCGGCGCGGATGAGGACGCGATCCGCGCCAGCATCCGTGCCGCACGCAAACGCTGGCGCCAGCTGACGGGATCACCCGACAAGGAGCGCGCACGGCTGGCGGAGCAGCGCATGGAAGAGCTCGAAGCGGCCGAGACGACACTGCTGGATGCCGCGGCGCGCACGACATACGATGCGGAGCTGACCACACAGCTGTCCACGCCGGCGGCAGCGCCGCAGGTGCCTCAGACCACCGACTGGGGCGAACGCGCGAAGGCCTACTATCTTGCAGGCGACGTGCGTAACGCGTATACCGCGGCGAAGAAAGCCACGGACGTCGACGCGGAGAACACACTCGGCTGGCTCGTGTACGTCTGGGCGGCGACCGATCTCACCCGCTACGACGACGCCGACTTCGCCTCGGCCGAGCTGGTGGAACGACTGCCGCAGCTCGATACCTCGCATGAGCTGCGCGGCGGAGTGCTGGATGCGATGGGCCGGTACCGTGAGGCGGAGATCGCCTTCCGCAAGGCCGTCGCGCTCACCCCGTCGAACGCCTACTACCAGGGACGCGCGGCATGGGCTGTGCTCGACCAGGGACGCGTGGACGACGCCGTCGCGGAGGCGTGGAAGCTCGTCGAGCGCTTCCCCGGCGAGGAGTATCCGGCGAAGGTCCTGCGCGCCGCGGCAGAGTCGCTGCGGGAGAAGGGCAGGCCTCAGCAGGCTCTGCAGCTGGCATGGCGGCTGCTGCAGAGCCGGCCCGTCGACGACGAGACGATGCTGCAGGCGGTTCTCGCCATCGAAGCGATCGAGAAATCCGTGAACGTCGAGATCGCGCTGACGGAGGCATGGCGGCTGCTCGAGGCCTACCGGGAGAATCCGCGCGCGCAGCAGGTGGTGCGCTATGCGATCCTCAGTCTGCGCGAGCGGAACCGGGACGCGGACGCCCTCGTGCACGCTCGTGCGCTGCTCGCCTGGCTGCCCCACGACCAGGATGTCAAGAAGGTATTCGCCCTGTGCCGGATCAGCGATGCCGAGAGCAACATGGCACAGACCGGCCACGGCACGCACATCATCCTGAACAAGGCGCAGGCCTCGTACTACGCGGCAGCCCTCGCCGAGATCGACGGCCTGGACGTGACCGACCCCGGGGTGCGTCGATCGGCGGCGACGATGCGCGAATACCTCGGCCGCCAGACCGCGACGAAGTTCAGGCTCAGCGTGGGGAAGGTGTTCCTCGCGATCCTGGCACTGATCCTGT
Source organism: Actinomycetales bacterium (assembly GCA_015654575.1). Taxonomy (GTDB): domain Bacteria; phylum Actinomycetota; class Actinomycetes; order Actinomycetales; family Microbacteriaceae; genus Microbacterium. The sequence continues at coordinate 4,617 of JAATGR010000012.1, read as the reverse complement.
TCTTCATCGGAATCGCGACCATCGGCGGCGGCGGCATCATCTGGATCCTCATCGCGGGTCTGCTCGGCTGGGCTTTCTACGCCCTCACCCTCAAGAAGCAGTACCGGATCAACTACACGCAGGCGAGCCCGGCGGTGCGTCGACTCGGGCTTCAGCGATGAGCGGCGGAGCCGGAGACGAGGCATGACCGGTCTGCTGCAGCTGGTCGGCGTAGTGCTTGCCGTGATCGGCGGGTTCACCCTGTTCCGCGCGCTGTTCACGCCCCGCCGATTCACCGCCCGTCGTCCGTGGCTATTCGCCGCCGGCTGGGGCACCATCGCGCTGGCCGTGCTGTTCTTCTCTCTCGCCGGCGGTTGGATCCCCGACCTGTTCGTCCAGGAACAGACTTCCCAGCCGTAGCCGGCCGGCCTCGTATCCCCTCTCATGACCGACAAGACCTGGCACGGTGCCGTCGCGCTCGGAACCCTGCGCGCCGGCGATCTGATCTCAGCGCTCGGCAAGGTCGCCACCGCGCGTTCGCGCGACGACACCTCGCCGCTCTCCGGCACGATGCTCTACTTCCCGGGCGGTAAGGACGTCGTCGTGTGGGCTAGCGACGGCACGAGATTCGCGCAGACTGGCTTCGCCCTTGCGGTGGGCGGTGGAGAGCAGGCGCGATTCCTGTGCGTGCCATCCGGATACGCGGATGCGCTGCGCGGCCATGTCGAGCGCGCGGATGCGATAGAGCTCGGCTACCAGGATCCGCCGACGATCCTGGCGCGACGAAGCGGTGAGGCGACCACGCTCCTCCAGCCCCTCTGGCCCGCGGATGCCCTCATCGAGGCCTACAACGCCTTCGTCGCCGGCACCGTGCCCGAGGCGGTCGCCACGATGCGGGGGCAGGAGGTCGCCGAACGGCTGAGGAGTATCCGCGACGCCGGACCGATCACGCTGGACGTGTCCGCCGACGCCGTATCCATCCGTTCATCGGCCGGCGCCGGCGGTGCACCGGTCGCGATCCACGGTTCCCTGCCCGCGGGCGAGATCTTCTGCGATCCGGCGCACCTCGCCCAGGCGATCGAAACAGTCATCACCGTCAAACTCCCGGGGCTGAGCATGGTCACGTTCACCGACAGGGAGCTGATCCGCCTTTCCGGTCTGGGCAGGCCACCCGCCTCGTCGCCGGGCGACGTGGAGTATCTCCTGCTCACCGGATCGCAGCACGGGCGGTCCGTCCTGGCTCACGCGCCCGGTTCGACACGGGTTCCCACGCCGGCGAGCATCGTCAAGCCCGCAACCGTCACTCCGGTGGAGGCCGTCCTCGCTGAGCTCGACGCGATCGTCGGGCAGACCGAGCTCAAGACCCAGATCCGCACACTGCTCAATCAGACCAAGATCAACCAGCGACGCAAGGACCAGGGGCTGCAGGCCAGCCAGCTGACCCGGCATATGGTGTTCACCGGGCCGCCGGGCACCGGCAAGACGACCGTGGCCCGACTGATCGCGCAGCTGTACGGCGCGCTCGGCATCCTCGAGCACGTCGACCCCGTCGAGGTCGCCAAACCCGACCTGGTCGCACCCAACGTCGGCGGCACCGAGCAGAAGACCACGGACGCCATCGACCGCGCGATGGACGGAGTGCTCTTCATCGATGAGGCGTACACGCTGGCGCAGGGCGGCGACAACGACTTCGGCACGCAGGCGATCGACGTGCTGCTGAAGCGCCTCGAGGACGACAGAGACCGGTTCGTCTGCATCGTCGCCGGGTACACCGACCAGATGAAGGCGTTCATGGGATCGAACCCCGGCCTTCGCGACCGTTTCAGCACCTCGATCACCTTCACTCCGTACAGCGCGGACGAGCTGCTCAGCATCGCGCACGGGATGGCGCGCTCCTCGGACAACCGCTTCACACCGGATGGCGAGGCGGAGCTGTCGCGACGCCTCGCCGATGAGCAGCGTCGCGGCGGGTTCGAGCGGAAGGATTGGGGAAACGCTCGCACGATGCGCAAGATCATCGAGTCCGCCGCCGGGCACCGCGACACCCGTATCAGCCTCACCGGTGCCGACGACATCGACTCGCTCGTCGAACTCCGCGCCGAAGACGTCGCCGCCGCCTGCGACGACCTGACCATCGGCCGCACCACCGGCGGTGCGGAGTCGGTGGCGGACGTCCTGGCCGAGATCGACGCCCAGATCGGCCAGCCGGCGCTCAAACAACAGATCCGAGCGCTGCTCGCGCAAGCCCGACTCGCCCAGGAACGGGAAGAGGCGGGACTGTCGGCAGGCGGCGTGCAGATCGAACATCTGCTGTTCGCCGGCCCGCCGGGCACCGGCAAAACCACGATCGCGCGTCTCATCGCCCGGCTCTACCGGGCGCTCGGGCTGCTTCCGAACGACGCCATCGTCGAAGTGGACCGGACGGCGCTGGTGGGAGCACACATCGGCGAGACCGAAGCCAAGACGCGTGCCCGCATCGATGACGCGATCGGCGGCGTCCTGTTCATCGACGAGGCCTATGCCCTCGCCCGCGGCGGCGAGAACGACTTCGGCAAGGAAGCGCTCGATGCGCTCGTCCCCCGGTTGGAGAACGACCGCGGAAAATTCCTCGCCATCGCAGCCGGCTACCCCGATGACATGGACGCACTCCTCGCCGCCAACGACGGCCTCCGATCCCGGTTCACCACGCGCATCGACTTCCAGCCCTACACCGCGGCCGAGCTCCTCGAGATCGCCAGAAGTATCGCAGGCCACGCCGGCCAGACCCTCGACGCGGAGGCCGACGCAATGCTGCGGGACCGGCTGGAGCGGGCCGAACAAACCGGCCTGTTCTCGACCAAGGCCTGGGGCAACGGTCGCTCGGCGCGCAACATCGTCGAGGGCGCCATGAAGGACCGCGACCTCCGGCTCAGCACGAACGGATACGCCGACCCCGCCGAGATGCTGGTGATCAGCGCGTCCGACATCGAGGCATCCTGCGAACGCTATGGCGTGGGCACGACGAGCACCGGAGACGAGTCCGTCGACGACGTGCTGCGGGAGCTGGAGCGCAACATCGGCCAGGCCGCGGTGAAGCGGCAGGTGCGTGCCATCGTCGACAGCGTCCGCGCAGCAGCCGCCCGTCGGGACGCCGGCATCGACGACGACGGGATCGTGCTGGAGCATCTCGTGTTCTCCGGCCCGCCGGGAACCGGGAAGACGACGATCGCGCGCGCCCTCGCCAGGCTGTACCGCGCGCTCGGAGTGCTGCCCCAGGGGCACCTGATCGAAACCGGCCGAAGTGACCTCGTCGGTGCGCACGTGGGCGAGACCGCGCTCAAGACGAGAGCGAAGATCGACGAGGCGATGGGTGGCATCCTCTTCATCGACGAGGCCTACACACTAGCCGACGGCGGACACAACGACTTCGGCAAGGAGGCCGTCTCCGAACTCCTGACACGGCTGGAGAACGATCGCGGGAAGTTCGTGACCATCGTCGCCGGCTACACCGACCAGATGCAACGGTTCCTCGACACGAACCCGGGACTGCGTTCCCGCTTCCGCGAGGAGAGGATCGAGTTCACCGCCTATGACGCCGAGGAGCTCGCCACGATCGCCGAGGCCATGATCACCGCGCGCCGACATGACCGGCTCACCACAGACGCGGCGGACGCGCTCCGCCGGCGACTGAGCGTGAGCGAGCGCGCCGGGGTCTTCCATGCGGACGCCTGGGGCAACGGGCGCTCAATCCGGACCCTCGTGGAGGAATCGGCGCGGCGACGCGACCAGCGGGTCATCCGCTCATCGGACGGCAGCCCTACCGCGGCCGACCTCGTCACGATCACCGTTGCGGATGTCGAGGCCGCCGCCGACGCGCTCGGCCTCGCGTGACCGGCGCGGCTCAGGAGCCGGCGGCGAGCTCGCGGGCCCGTTCCACGGCGGCGTCGGTGGCCCGCGCGAAGAGAGCGTCGAGGCGGGCCTTCTGCAGCACCCCGACCGCCCGCTCGGTCGTGCCCGCGGGACTCGTCACGCGTCGACGCAGCTCGGCAGGGTCATCCCCGGTGCGTGCCAGCAGCGCGGTCGCGCCGATGAACGTCTGCTCGGCGAGCACCCGGGCCTGCTCCGGCGTGAAGCCCTTGTCGACCGCGGCGGCGGTCAGCGCCTCGATCAGCAGGTAGACGTAGGCGGGACCGGAGCCGGAGATCGAGGTCAGTGCGTCGATCTGCGACTCCGGCACCTCCACGACCGCACCGACCGTCTCGAACAGGGCGCGCACGAGGGCGATCTGCTCCGGCCCGGCGTGCGAACCGGCGGCGATCCCGGTTACTCCTGCCCCGACGGCGGCGGGGGTGTTCGGCATGGAGCGCACCACGACGGCGTCCGTTCCGAGGATCCGCTCGAACGTCGCGGTCGTGACCCCGGCGGCGATGCTCACGACGATCGTCCCCGGCCGGAGGTGCGGGGCGATCTCGGTCAGCAGCGCCGGGACCAGCGCGGGTTTGACCCCGACCAGCACGATGTCGGCGGATGCCGCGGCCTCCGTGTTCGCGTCGGGACGTTCCTCCAGGGCCAGACTCGTCACGCCCGCCAGGGCGGACAGCGGTGCGGCGGTGGCGACGCGGCGGTTGGTGACGGCGATGGGGCCCGCGAGCCCGGAGG
>JAATGR010000267.1 GCA_015654575.1 Actinomycetales bacterium | reverse complement strand
CGGGTCGCCTCGGCGAGGGCGGCGCGCACCGCCCCCGCGGTGTGCGCGACCTCGCCGCGTCGCGCCGTCCACGCCTCGGTCACCGCGGCCAGCACGTCGCGGAACGCCGGCAGTCCCCCGCGCGCGACCGGCGGCCAGTAGGTTCCGGCGAAGAACGCGTCGCCGTCGGGGGTGGTGAACACCGTCAACGGCCATCCCAGGTTCGGGGTGAACGCGGATGCCGCCGACAGGTACGCCCGATCCACATCCGGATGCTCCTCCCGGTCGACCTTCACGGCGACGAACCCGGCGTTGATCTCGTCGGCGGTCGCTGGATCGGAGAACGATTCCCGCGCCATCACGTGGCACCAGTGGCAGGTGGAGTAGCCGATCGAGATCAGCACCGGCACCCCGCGCCGACGGGCCTCGGCGAATGCCTCCTCACCCCAGGGGAACCAGGCGACCGGGTTCGAGGCGTGCGCGCGCAGGTACGGGCTGGCGGAATTCACCAGACGATCGGCCATCTTCTCGCCCCTCTCACCGGTGCGGTGCTCCCAGCCTAGGGATCACACCGAGAGGCATGGCCGGCATGTCGCCAGATCAGGCGATTCGCCTATATCAGGCTGGAATCGGCCCCGAACGGCCTGATCCGACCGAATCACCTGATCTGCCGCGGGCGCGGTCCGGGCCCACTCTGAGGTCTCGGCCGAGAGAGGCCCCGGCCGTGCCGTCCCCCTAGGCTGGCCGCATGTTCAGCTATTCCCCGGCGCCGGACGCCGGTCCCGAGTCGTGGGCGCTGGTGTCCGATCGGTTCGTGCTGGTCGTCGAGCTGGAGGCGGCGCGCGTCCTCCGGCTTTGGCAGACGATGTGCGAGACGGATGCCACGCTGGAAGCGCTGCTGGAACTGCTGGCGGCGGGCGGGGTGCGCACCATCCCCGACTTCGCGCTGGTCGAGCTGGTCGACGCGCCGACCGGTTCCATCGCGATCGCGCTCCGGGGGCGGGGCCGGGCGGAGCTCGGCGGCACCACCGGACGGCACCTCTCCGGCAAGGGCGCGGGAACCTGGCTCGAGGCGTCTGCGCAGAGCATCGCCGAGATGACCGTCGGCCTGCGCGGCGAGGAACCCGGTCCCGTCCGGCTGCCGATCGGGCGCGGCGTCGTGCGGACCGAGCAGGTGCACTGGGGCGTCCCCCTGCCGCGCGTCGAGCCGGCGGAGCAGGACGTCCTCGTCCCCGACTGGGCCGCCGACCTCGTCCCCTCTGCGCCCGCGGCCGGCATGATCGCCTCCGCCGGGTCGCCGGACGCCGCGGAGGAACTGGACGACAACACGATCCTCGGGAGGAGGCACGGGGGTGCGCCGCTCGGCGACGCGGACGAAGCCACCGTGCTCGGCACGCGACGCGCGACGGCCCCCGGCTACGTCCTGCGCTTCGCCCCGGGGCAGGAGCTCACCGTCGCCGCCACGACCGTGGTCGGGCGTGCGCCGCGGGCCAGCGCCGGGACGGCCATCCATGCTCTCCCCTCCCCACGCAAGGAGGTGTCGTCCCGTCATGCCGAGCTGCGACCCACGCCCGAAGGGCTGCTGGTTTGCGACCTCGGATCGACGAACGGCACACGGGTGTTCCCGGCCGGCGCCCAGGCCGTCGAACTGCGCGGCGAGGAGTTCACCCTGCATCCCGGGGACCGGATCGATTTCGGTGACGGCAACGTCGCGGAGGTGTCCGTGACCGGTTGAGACCGGCGGCGTGGGACGAGAGGACGGCGACCGCTATGTTAGAGACAAGAGTTGACGGCCGGGGGGCCGCCTGACGGTTGTGCATCCTCCGAAAGCTGAACCATGGAGGGGGAGCATGGCCGGACGCCTGCCTGCGGCGCCGCCGGTTCTTGGCGGCTTCAGCTATGTGCGCCCGCTCGGCACCGGTGGTTTCGCCGATGTGTTCCTGTTCGAGCAGGACATGCCCCGGCGACCCGTCGCGGTCAAGGTGCTTCTGCAGGACGTCGTCGACGACGGCCTGCTGAGAATGTTCAACGCCGAGGCTGATGTGATGGCCCGCTTGAGCGCGCACCCGTCGATCCTCACGATCTACCAGGCCAGCGTCTCGGCCGACGGCCGCCCGTACCTCGTCATGGAGTACTGCCCGAGCTCGCTGACCAACCGCTACCGCCGGGAGGTCATCCCGGTGCACGAGGTGCTGTCGCTGGGCATCAAGATCGGTTCCGCGCTGGAGACCGCGCACCGTGCCGGCCTGCTGCACCGTGACATCAAGCCTTCCAACATCCTCGTGACCGCGTTCGGCTCGCCCGTGTTGAGCGATTTCGGGATCGCCTCCGCGGTGAGCGGCAACCGCAGCGACGACGAGGTGTTCGCCATGTCGGTGCCCTGGAGCGCGCCGGAGGTCATCGACGAACGGGTGTCCGGGTCGATCCCCAGTGAGGTGTGGAGCCTGGGCGCGACGGTGTACTCGCTGCTGGCGGGCCGCAGCCCCTTCGAGCGGACCGGCAACGGCCAGAACTCGCGGGAGCAGCTGAAGGGCCGCATCCGCCGCGCCTCCTACACCGCGGTCGGGCGCGACGATGTGCCGCCCGCGCTGGAGTCTGTGCTGCGTCGCTCGATGAGCCGCGACGCGGCCACGCGCCAGCAGAGCGCGGGCCAGTTCGCCTACGAGTTGCAGCTCGTGCAGCACGAGCTGGGGCTGCCGCACACGCCGATGGAGGTCGCCGTGGACGAGTGGGCCGCCGCCGGATCCAGCATCGACTTCCAGGACAACCGGATGCGCGGCCCGGTGCGTCCCACCGTCGAGAACGCATCCCTCCGCCCCCCGCGCGCCGAGCGCCGCGGGGCCGGTCACGCTCCGAGCCTCGACGGCACGGTGCTCGCCGGCTCCGAACCCGTCCGACGGTCGCTGCGCCCCTGGGCGGTGATCGCCATCTGCGTCGGGGCGGCGGTGCTCGCGGGCGTGGCCACCGCCGCGGCGCTCCTCATCTTCGGGAGCCGGTGAGCGCATGGCATCCTCCACGCCCGCGCAGGGTCCCCGACGGTGGGGTCGCTGGATCGTCGCCGGCGCGACCACCGCGGTGCTCGCCACCGTCGTCGCCCTCGCCGTGGTCTGGCAGGGGTTCGATGCCCAGCAGACGCCCGTGCAGGACTCCTCCGTCTGGGCGCTGCAGACCGGCGACGGCCGCCGTTACGCGAAGATCAACACGGCCCTGGGCGAGGTGGCGACCGTCAAAGACGTCGAGAACCCGAGCGGGATCGCGCAGAGCTCCGGCCGTCTGTTCGTGTACACCGACGGCAACACCAAGTTCGCCGATGTGAGCCTGTCCTCCCCCACCGACCTCGACGCGGACAATGCCGACGCCTTCCAGAGCACGCCGTCGGGCACCAGCGACGTGGTCTCCGCCGGCGACTACGTGGCCTACCTGACCGACTCCGGCGACGTCTACGGCACCCGGCTGTCGACCGGCGGAAGCACGACCGCCATCAACCCGTACGCCGACGAGGAGGTGCCGGAGGGACAGGAGCGGCAGACGCTGCAGGCCGATGCCGTCACGGTCACCTCCGCCGGGCTCGTCTACGCCGTGTCGCTGGCGAACCAGAGCGTGGTCACCGCCCGTGCGGCCACCGGCGAGATCCTCTCGCAGGATGCGATCGACACCGGCGACGCGACCGACGTGCAGATCAGCGCGGCGGGCGAGAACTGGGTGGTGTACGACGCCGACGGCACGCAGCTGTGGTCGTCGGCGCGTGACGAGCCGGTGACGGTCGACGCGCAACCGGGCGCGCTGCTGCAGCAGCCCGGAACGGATGCCGGAACCGTCTACCTCGCCGACACCGCCGGCCTGCTCTCTGTCGCGCTCGACGGCTCGGGTGACGACCGTGTCGTGGAGACGAGCGGCACCCCGGCCGCCCCCACGACCTCCGACGGCACGGTCTTCGCGGCCTGGCTCGGCGTCGACTCCGGCACACTGTGGTCGTCTGAGGCCGGCACCACCGACCTCGAATACGGCGGGGCGAGCCTCGGTGACGAGATCACCCCGCAGCTCACGGTCAACGGCACCACCGCGATCCTGAACGAGACCGTGTCCGGCTGGGTGTGGACACTGCCGGACGGCGCACTGGTCGCCTCCTCCCAGCAGTGGGACTCCGACGACACCGCACAGCAGGAGCAGGACCAGCAGCAGGAGTCGGAACGGGTGATCGACCCGAAGCCCCCGGTCGCCGTCGATGACACGTTCGGCGTGCGCGCCGGCCGCGACGTCGTGCTCTCCGTGCTGTTGAACGACCACGACGCCAACGAGGACGTGCTGACGATCCTCCCGGAGTCGGTCACCGGCCTCGACCCCGGCTTCGGGACGCTGGTCACGACCAACCAGAATCAACAGCTGGTCGTCTCCGTCGCCGCCGGCGCGACCGGTTCGGCGACCTTCAGCTACCGGATCACCGATGGCACCTCAGCCGACGGCCTGAACTCCGATCCGGCGACCGTGACCCTGACCGTCGTCCCCGACAGCGTCAACAACGCGCCGGTCTGGTGCGGCGTCGACGGCTGTCTCGCCACCTGGCCCTCTCCCCAGGTCGCGCCGGGCGGAACGGTCGACGCTGACGTGCTCGACGGCTGGGTCGACCCCGATGGCGACCCCATCTACCTGTCGGACGCCGTGAACGAAAGCGGCGTCGGATCGGTCGCGGCCGATCCGGGCGGAACCGTCACCTACCAGCATCCGGATCCTTACGCGACCGAGTCGCTGAGCGTGCAGATCGACCTCACCGTGTCCGACTCGCTCGGGGCGACCGCCGAGAAGGCGATGACGGTGTCTGTCACCGGGTCGCCGCAGCTGACCGCCGACTCCTTCGCCGCGACCGGATCCGCCGGCACGCCGGTGACGGTCGACCTGTCTTCGCGTGTGCACGGCGCGAACGGTTCCGTGACGCTGACGTCGGCGAAGGCGCTGACCGAGGGCGCCGGGACGGTCACCGCGAACTCCGCCGATCTGTCGTTCGTCTTCTCCTCCGCCCAGGCGGGCTCGTTCGTGCTGCAGTACACCGTGGCGGATGCGACCACCGAGGTGTCCGCGACGGTGCGGGTGACCCTGGTGGATCCCGCGACCGCGCAGATCTCCACACCGCCGCTGACCGCGTTCGTACGCCCCAACGAGGACTCCTCGGTCGACGTGATCGCCTCGGTCACCAACCCCGCCGGTCTCGTGCTGCTGGTCAGCGACCTGCTGCCCGAGCCGTCCGGCACCGCCTCGCTCAACGCCGCCACCGTCGGGCAGAACCTCATCCGGGTGTCGGGTGCGACCGACGACGGCCAGCCGGGCACCCTGGGGACCGTCCGCTACACCGTGTCCGACGGCAGCGGATCCGCCGGCGGCACCACCACCGGCGAGCTGACGGTCGTGCTGCTGCCCACGGCCACCGCGGAGCCCCCGATCGCCGTCGACGACACCGTCACCGTGCGCGCCGGCGCCCAGGTCGACATCCCGGTGCTCGACAACGACGCCGCGCCGGCCGGCGCGCTGATCGCCCTCGACGCCTCCGCCGTCGTGAACGAGTCGGATGCCGGGCTCGCGTTCGCCACCCCGGACGTGGTGCGCTACCTCGCGCCGGACGAAGCGGGCACGTACTCCCTCAGCTACACGGTGTATCGGCTCGGATTCCCGGAGATGACCGACACCGCCCGCGTGTTCATCACGGTGCTGTCGGCCGACGCGAACACCGCGCCGGTGCCGACCGACCTCGAGGGCCGGGTACTCAGCGGCGAGAGCGTGTCGATCGAGGTCGACGGCTACGGCATCGACCCCGACGGCGACACCGTGACTCTCGATAAGCTCACGACCCAGCCGGCGCACGGCTCGGCCGCGATCTCCGCCACCGGCGACGCCATCGTGTACACGAGCACCCCCGGTTCCAGCGGTCAGGACTCCTTCACCTACCAGGTACGCGACGCGTATGGCGCGACGGCGACGGCAACCGTGCGGATCGGCATCCTGGACGCCGAGTCCGACCCCAGCCCGGTGACCTACAGCGACTACGCGCAGGCGCAGGCCGGCGCCGACAGCACGGTCGTCGTCAGTCCGGTGGACAACGACGTCGACCCGGCGGGCAGCGAGCTGAGCCTCATCCAGGTCGAGCCCAACGCGCAGGCGGGAACCGCCGAATACGACGCATTGGAGGCGATGCTGGCCGAGGTCGACACCGACAGCGGCGAGGTGCGACTGTCCGCCGGCACCGAACTCGGCACCTATTCGTTCGTGTACACGGTGCGCAACGTCACGGGCGACACCGCGCAGGGACTGATCGTGCTCAAGGTCGTGCGCAACGCGGTGCCGGACTATCCGGTCGTCACCGACACGGTGCTCACGGCCGAGACCCGGGAGGATCTCCCGAGCGGCGTGGACGTCATCAGCGGCAAGGTCTCGTGGAGCGGCGGCGACGTGTCGGCGCTGACCCTGTCGCTGTGGGGCGACTCCTCCGGGCTCAGCGTGGACGGCTGGAAGATCTCCGGCTCGGTGCCCGGCGAGAGCCGCATCGTCGCGTTCGAAGTGACGGGAACCTCGTTCAGCGGGGAGCAGGTCGTCTCGTACGGATTCCTGCGGATCCCGGGCGACGACGACATCCAGCTGACGCTGCGCTCCTCGTTCGCCGACGTGCAGGTCGACGAGAACGGATCGGTCGAGGTCGACCTGTCGCAGGCGGTGGCGGTGCCCTCCGGTCGGACCCTGCAGGTCGGCGACGGCGTGAGCGCCGGCGGCGCCCGGGCGAACGCACAGTGCAGCCTCGTCTCGGGCACCGTCGTGCGCTACGACGCCGGCGCCGGCGCGCCCTGGTCCGACACCTGCACGGTGCCGGTGAAGCTCGACTCGCAGGATGAATACACCTACCTGGCGCTGCGGGTGACGGTCGTCGCGGCCGATCCCCAGCCCGAGCTGCGCGCGGCTTCCCAGAGCGTGAGCCCCGGTGCGCAGATCGTGTACGACCTGACCACCATGACCACCTGGCAGGGCCACAGCGACCTGGGCTCCCTCCCCTACACGATCAGTTATTCCGGCGACCAGTTCGACATCGTCCAGTCCGGGACGCAGCTGACCATCACCGCCAAGGACGCCGCCCGGCCCAGCCGCCAGGAGCCCGTCGTGGTACGGCTCACCGACTATCCAGATGCCGCCGCAGCCACGCTCACCCTGACGGTCGGACCGGCGCCGTCCACCCTGCCGAAGGGTGGGACTGTCACCCAGCAGTGCTCGCAGTCCGGCGGGAACACCTCCTGCACGATCCAGGTGATCGGCGGCGGCGGCGAGGTCAACCCGCTGCCGGGGACGCCGCTGACGCTGGTCTCGGTGACCGGGTCCACCAACTGCGGTGACGTCTCGTTCAGCCGCGCCAGCGACACCACGGTGACCGCGACCTGGTCGTCCACGGCGGCGGGCGCCGGCGACTGCACGGGGACGTTCGTCGTGCAGGACGCGCAGGGACGGCAATCCTCTGGCGACCGCAACGGCACGGTCATCCTCGACCTGCAGGGGCTCCCGACCGATCCCGCCCAGGTGACGTGGACCGCGTACACCGGAACGTCGGTCACGCTCGCGGTGGTACCGGGTGCGAGCTCGTACCCGGCGGTCACCGGATACCGCGTCACCGGCTCGAACGGCACGACCGTCGCCTGCGATGCCACGGGCAAATGCCCCGCGATCTCCGCGACCAACGGGGAGAAGGTGACCTACGAGGCGTGGGCGGTCAACTCGGTCGGCGAGTCCCGCGGCAGCGTGTCCATCACGGCGTGGGCGTATCAGGCGCCGGCCGCGCCGACCTCGGTGTCGGCTGCTCCCAGCGGAGACCTGACCGCGACGATCACCGTCAGCGGGATCGACACCTCCACAGGGCAGCTCCAGGTGACCAGCCCGAACGGCGGCAGCACCACCATCGCGGTCCCCGCGGGCCAGACGAGCGTGGTCGTGCCCTCTTTCGCCGTCGGTGCGAACAGCGAGACGACCGTCACCGTGACGCCGATGACCAAGTACGACGTGCCGACCGATGTCGCCGGCGGCAGCTCGGTGGGCACCGTCGCGACCGTCACCGCCTGGGGCGTCGGCAGCCCGATCTTCACCAATGCGACGGCGACGCCCAGCCTGAACGGAACCGGAAGAATCCAGGTCAGCACAAACTTCCAGACGAACGGAGTGAACGCCACCCTCTACGCGACCGCTGTCCTGAGCGGCGCCTCCTGCTCCCCCGCCACCGCCGTGTCGAACAACACTTTCACGGCGACCGTGCAGGGCAGCGTCTGGAGCGCGGCGGCGGTCACCATCTGTGCGGAGTACCGCGTCGACGACACCGTGTTCGGGAGCAGCTCGTGGAGCAGCGATTCGGTGACGCCCGCCGAGGACATCAACGACCCGTCGGGGGCCGCCACCTACTCGATCACCGGCAGCCCGACCATCACGGGGGGCGGGAGCATCCTCACCTGGGCGACCGTGAACGCCCCGTCACTGTCGACCTCCCAGTCGGGCTACCGCGTCGTCTACTTCGTCGGCGGCACGCCCTATGAGGCGGCCCAGTTCAGCAGCATCTTCTCCCTGGGCGTCTCGCCGGGCACGATCACCGCGAAGTCCTGCCTGAACGGGTCGACGTCGACCTGCTCGGCAGGGGTCACCGTCAGCGCAGCCACGAATTCCGCAAAGTACACCGCCCAGGTGTCCTTCCCGGCGGGGTGCCCCGCCGACCCCACCTCGACGGCGCCGAACGCGACGAAGAACCCGAACAACGGCGACCTGATGGTGACCGTCACCCCCACGACCAACACGACGATGGGAACGATCACGTTCACCTACTCCGTGTCGTTCAGCGGCGGGCTCTCCGGACTCTCCGCTCCCAGCACGCATTACGCACTGACGTGCACCGCGCCCGACACCGGAGACACCGACACCGGCGACACCGACACCGGCGACACCGACACCGGCACGACCCCCTGACCCCGCCCGAGAGGACACCGATGACCATCACACCGGAGCAGACCACCTGGTTCCAGGAGACCTTCGACGCGCTCGTCGCCGGCGTCGAGCAGGTCGTGCTCGGCAAGCGCCACGTGGTCGAGCTGGCGTTCACGACGCTGATCTCGGAGGGACACCTGCTGCTGGAGGACTTCCCCGGAACGGGGAAGACCTCGCTGGCGCGGGCCATCAGCCAATCCGTGCAGGGAACCTCCAGCCGCATCCAGTTCACCCCCGACCTGCTGCCGGGCGACGTCACCGGCATCACGGTGTACGACCAGAAGAAGGGCGAGTTCGAGTTCCACACCGGCCCGATCTTCGCGAACATCGTGCTGGCCGACGAGATCAACCGGGCGAGCCCCAAGACCCAGTCCGCTCTGCTGGAGGTCATGGAGGAGGGGCAGGTCACCGTCGACGGTGTCACCCGGCCGGTCGGCGTCCCGTTCCTGGTCGTCGCGACCCAGAACCCGGTGGAGCAGGCGGGCACCTATCGCCTGCCGGAGGCCCAGCTCGACCGCTTCCTGCTGAAGACCTCGCTGGGCTACCCCGACCATGCCGCCACCGTCCGCATCCTCGAAGGCGCCGCCACCGCCAAGCACACGCTCACGCCCGTGGTCACCCCGCAGGGCGTGGTCACCCTGTCCGATATCGCCCGCGAGGTGTACCTGAACCCGCTGGTGCTCGACTACATCACCCGCATCGTGGAAGCCACCCGCAACGCCACCCAGGTGCGCCTAGGCGTGAGCGTGCGCGGCGCGCTGGCGCTGACCAAGGCCTCGAAGACCTGGGCCGCCGCCCACGGCCGCAACTACGTCACCCCCGACGATGTGAAGACGCTCGCCGAGCCCGTGCTGGCGCACCGGCTCATCCTCGACCCGGAGGCCGAGTTCGACGGGGTCACCGCGAACGCGGTCATCGGTCAGGTTCTGCTCGACACCGTCCCGCAGACCCAGCGAGAGTCCGTGTGAGCTTCCCGACCGATTCCCGCATCTCGCGCACCTCGGCCGCGACCGGCACGAGCACGTCGCGCACGCGCTACGCCACCTCGCGCACCACCACGGTGGTCGTGGTCGGCGGCATCCGGTTCTGGCGCCGCGCGCGGAACACGGTGGGCGCGTGCTGGACGTGGCTCGCCGACACCGTGGGCGCGGCCGGATGGCTGCTGGCCGGCGCCGCGACCGTCGGGCTGGTGGCGGGGATCGCGTTCGGATGGATCGAGCTCGCCGCAGCGGGGATCATCGCGCTGGCGCTGCTGGCGCTGTCGGTGCCGTTCCTCTTCGGCGCCCGGGCGTACCAGGTGGACCTCACCCTCGGGCACGACCGCGTGGTCGCCGGGTCGGAGGTGTCCGGGGCGCTGCGGGTGCGCAACGCCGGGCGCGGCATCGCGCTGCCCGGCACGGTGGACGTGCCCGTCGGCGACGGACTGGTCGAGATCCACGTGCCGCTGATGCGGGCGGGGGCCGTCTTCGACGAGCAGGTGATCGTCCCGGCCGCGCGCCGCGGCGTCATCGAGGTGGGTCCGGCCTGCACCGTCCGCGGCGATCCGCTCGGGATCCTGCGCCGGGAGAACACCTGGAAGGATGTGCACACCCTCTACGTACACCCGGTGACCACGGCCATCCCCAGCACCAGCACCGGCTTCATCCGGGATCTGGAGGGCAACCCGTCGTCGCTGATCGTCGACGCCGACATCTCCTTCCACGCGCTGCGCGAGTACGCCCCCGGCGACTCGCAGCGCCAGATCCACTGGAAGTCCACCGCGAAGACCGGCACGCTCATGGTGCGCCAGTACGAGGAGTCGCGACGCTCACGGATGCTGATCGCCCTCGCGACCGGACAGAGCGAGTTCTCCTCCGACGACGAGTTCGAGCTCGCCGTGAGCGCGGTGGGCTCACTGGGCGTGCGCGGCATCCGCGACGGCCGCGACGTGAGCGTCGTGGTGGGCGGGGAGATCCCCGAATTCGCCCGCAAGGTGACCCGCAGCGTCCGCGAGCTCGCGACGGTGACCACGAGGACGCTGCTGGACGAGCTCGCAGGCGTCGACCGCATGAGCTCGGTCAACCCGCTGGCGGAGGTCGCAAGCATGGCGCTGGAGTCACACCGCGACGTGTCGGTCGGCTTCCTGGTGTGCGGGGCGACGGCGACGGCGCGCGACATCCAGTCGGCGGCCCTCGCCTTCCCCATCGACGTGGGCGTGGCGGCCGTGGTCTGCAACCCCGAGGCGGAGCCCGGGTACCGGCGGTTGGGAGAGGTCACCGTCGTCACCATCGGGCTCCTGGACGATCTGCGCCACATCCTGGGACGGGGTTCAGCCGCATGAGCTCATCCGCCCACACTTCGCGGCGTGCCCGCCGCACCCAGCGCGCCCGGCAGACGCGGTCGGCGCGCCCGATCTCCGACCTCATCATCGAGGCCGTGCTCGTCGCTGCGATCGGCGCGGTCGGCGTGGTCGCGACCTGGCCGATCTATCGCGATGCCTGGCTGATGCTGACGGCCGGCGCCGGTCTCGCCCTGGGCGTCGGCATCGCCGCCGTGTCCACCTCTCGCCGGTGGCGGTGGTGGCTGGTCGTGCTCATGACCGCCGGCGTCTACCTGGTCGTTGGCATCCCGCT
The DNA here is from genome assembly GCA_015654575.1 of Actinomycetales bacterium. Lineage (GTDB taxonomy): Bacteria > Actinomycetota > Actinomycetes > Actinomycetales > Microbacteriaceae > Microbacterium. The sequence continues at coordinate 2,794 of JAATGR010000267.1, read as the reverse complement.
GGGCGCGCCCTCGGCGCTGACCGAGCCGTCGCAGCTGCCGACCGCCGCGCTGCAGGTCGCGACCGCGCCGGTGACCGGATGGAAGAACCTGCTCACCCTCGACCTTCCTCTGGGCACCTACCAGGCGACCCTCGCCCCGACACTGCTGGTGTTCCTGGTCGTCCCGCTGGTGTCCCTCACGCTCGCGTGGCGGGGAGCGGGCCGGTGGACGCTGGCGGCCCCCGTCGCCCTGGTGATGCCACTGTTCGGCATCCTGTTCGGCTCCAGCGCCGTGCGGGGCGTGCTGGCGGCGGGTCCGCTGGTCGTCCCCGGCGTCGTGGAGTTGCTGACCGGTGTCGCCGGACTGCTGCTCGCGCTCGGCTGGTACGTGTGGCGCACCGCGGCGGGACGGCGTCAGGCGGTCGATCGTGCGCAGTCCGCTTCGGGTATCAGAGTGCGGCGCTCGTCCGGTGCCGCGGCCGGCCGGTGGGCGATCGCGGGGGCGATGGCGCTGGTCGCCGTGCTGATCGGCGTCGTCGCGGCGCCGATCGCGCTCGCCGGCACCGCCCGTGACGTGCTGCGCACCGACATCGACCCCGACGAGCAGGTGCGCACCGCGCTCAGCCCGCTGAGCACCTACCGGGAGTTCTTCTCCGACAACGAGTACGACCAGGTGCTGTTCCAGGTCTCCACCGACGACGGCACCGCGGCCGACCGGGTGCGCCTGGCGACGCTCAGCTTCTACGACGGCATCGTCGCACGCGTCGAGGATCCCGACAGCGAGGACACCGCGTTCGTGCGGGTGCCCTCCGGCGACTCCTCGGCTGCGACGACGACCACGACGGTGACGATCGACGGCTACAGCGGGATCTGGGTCCCCCTGGTGGGCGATCTCACCTCGATCTCCTTCCAGGGATCCTCGCGCAGCGCCCTCTCCGATGGCTTCTACTTCAGCGCCGACGCCGACATGGGGGTGCAGCTGTCCGACCCGGGCCTGGTCTCGGGCGTCTCCTACACCGAGACCTCGGTGGTCACCGCGTCCGACGACGACATCGCCGCGCTGGAGCCCGGCGGGTCCGGCCCGAGCATCTCCGCCGAGGTCGTCCCGACCTCGCTGACCGACTGGATCACCGCGCAGGACGCGCCCAGCGGCGGTGCCGGACTCGAGCTGCTGATCGACCGGATCCGCGCCCGCGGATATCTGAGCCACGCTCTCACCTACGACGCAGAGAGCCCGCCCTCCTGGGCGACGGATCTGGGCGACTACTCCTTCGAGCCGAGCCGGTCGGGGCACTCGACGGATCGCATCGACACCCTCTTCACCGACCTGCTGGACCGTCAGAACGACGTCGGCGGCACCGACGACGCCGCACTGGTCGCGACCGCCGGCGACGACGAGCAGTTCGCCGTCGCGGCAGCGCTCATCGCCGACCAGCTCGGTTTCACAACCCGCATCGTCCTCGGCGCCCGACTGGCCACCGGCGACGACAGCGACCTGTCGGCGTGCGAGAACGGACAGTGCGAAGGCCAGGACATGAGCGCCTGGATCGAAGTCCAGGACGCCTCCGGGGCGTGGGTCGCCATCGACACCACCCCGCAGCACACGAATCCGATCGCCCCCGAGGTCGAGCAGCGCAGCGACCCGCAGGTTCCCACCGACGTGCGTCCCGAGCAGGCCGACATCGTGCCCCCGCCGGACGCCGCCCCCGCAGACAACGGGCAGAACGACGACGAGGAGACGGCGACCGCGCTCGATCTGACCGGCCTGTGGGCGGGCCTGCGCATCGCCGGCGTCGTAGCGCTGATCGGCGTCGTGTTGTTCGGGCCCTTCCTGGCGGTCCTGCTGGCGAAGACGCTGCGCCGCCGCGCGCGACGCGACGCGACCGACCCGGTCGAACGGGTCGTGGGCGGCTGGGACGAATACGTGGACGCCGCCGTCGACCAGGGCGCGCAGCTGCCGCGCACGCAGACGCGTCAGGAGCTCGCCGCGCTTTACGACCAGGCCGGTGCCGGCGCTCCGGCGCTGCTGGCGACCTGGGCCGACCGCACGGTGTTCGCCCGGGAGCAGGCCTCCCCCGCCGACGGCGACACCTTCTGGGAGCTGCTCGAGACGGAGCGGACGCGGATGCTGGCCGGGCTCGGCCGGTGGCAGCGGCTGCGCGCCCGCCTGTCGCTGCGGTCCCTGCGACGATCGGCACGGTCGCTGACGGCACGAGCGGACAGGGCACGACGTGGAAAGAACTGACACGATCCGCGCCGGGCGGACACGACGACGACACACACGACCGGGGTGCGCAGCGCTCCATAAGGGAGGACGACAGTGAAACTGACCATCATCGCCGCCGCGGGCATCGCGACGGCGTCGGGATACGGCGGCGGGGCCGCGCTCGGGGGCGGCGCGGTCCTCCTCGGCGTCCTCGTGTGGCTCGTGATCGTCTTTGGGTTCTATGTGTGGGTCGCGCTCGCGCTCAGCGCGGTGTTCGCCAAGGCGGGCGAGTCCCGGTGGAAGGCGTGGGTCCCGATCGTGAACTCGTGGACGCTGTACGAGCTCGGCGGGCAGGGCGGCTGGTGGGTCCTGCTGTCGTTCCTCCCGGTGCTCGACGTCATTGCCTTCGTCTTCCTGATCATCGCGATCCACAACGTGAACCTGCGCTTCGGCCGGGGGGCGGGTTCGACCGTGCTCGCCGTGTTCCTGTTCCCGATCTGGGCCAGCGTGCTCGGCTGGGGCTCAGCCCGTCCGGTGACCGGTGCCGGGTACGCCGCGGCCGGCGCGTACGCGGCTGCCGCGGCTCCCGCACCGACACCCGCGGGGCCG
>JAATGR010000001.1 GCA_015654575.1 Actinomycetales bacterium | reverse complement strand
GGGAGTCATCCGGACTCAGATGGCGAAGATCGACCAGCCGGCGGTCGCCGATTCGTCCGGCTCGATGAGGATGAGATCGGTTCCGGAGTTGAAGGCGTCCGGCGGGCAGGTCATCGGCTCCACCGCGAGGCCGATCCTGGTCGCGGCGGGCGGGGGGACGTCGGCGGTGTGCACCTGCACCCACGGGCAGTCGAAGCCCCAGGTCATGCCGACGCCGCTGCCGGACGCATCCAGAACCCGGACGATCGTCGCGCCGTCCTCGTCGCGGGCGAGGTCGGTGAAGGCGTGGTCGATGAACGTGTCGCCGATCGTCCGGACGGCGCGGAAGTCGAAGACCCCGCCGTCGACGGCCTCGAGGTCGAGCGGGATGAGACGGTCCTCTGTCACCGTGAGCACGGAGTCGGCGGGCAGCTCGAGGGACCAGTCGTCGACGTGCCCCGCGCCGGCGATCAGGTACGGGTGCGGGCCCGTGCCGAAGGGCGCGACGAGATGACCCGTGTTCAGCGCGGACACCGACCAGTGCAGGCCGGCGTCGTCGAGGGAGAATTCGACGGTCAGCTCCAGACGGAACGGATAACCCGCCTGCGCCTCGACGGTGGCGGTGAGCACAACCCGATCGGCGCTCTGTTCGGAGACGCCGTATTCGAGCCAGCCGGCGAGGCCGTGCAGGGCATGGCCGCGCTTCGGCTCGGTGAGGCTCAGCTCGTAGTCGACGCCGCCGAGCGAATAGGTGCCGTCGACGACCCGGTTGGGCCAGGGGGCCAGCGTCGCGCCACGGAACGCGGGGCGCACCTCGTCCGCGTCGAACGGCACCACGAGGTTCCTGCCGTCGAAGGTGAGCTCGCGCAGCGTCGCGCCGACGCTCGAGATCGTCGCCCGATACCTCCCCGACTCCAGGCTGTACTGCCGGCCGCTCAGTTCGGTCATTTCGGTGGCTCTCCTTGGATGGTGTCCTAACAAACCGACGATACTGCACCGGTGGCACGCCCGATGGTGCGCGGCAGCCGATCCCTCCGACGCGCCGACCGATGAGGCGGGGGTCGCCCTCATGCCGTACTGTAGATAGATCACAGTTCGATAACGCGACCTGATTCGGAATTAACGTACTTTGGCATCACAACACGGCCGGCACGCTCTGACGGCCACGACCTCGAGCTCCACACTGTCCATTCGGCGTGCCTGCGCGTCGGGCGCGGCGATGGCCGTTGCGATCGGACTGGCCGCGACGATGGCCATCCCCGCCGTCTCCGCGTCGGCCACGGCGTCCCCCACCGCGGCCTCGAAGGCACAGGTCTCCGCACTCATCCAGAAGTCGCAGCACCTCACGGTCAGCTCGGCCGTGTCAGGCGCCGATGTCTCCCGGGACGGTTCGAACGTGCTCTACGCCGCCGCGCTGCAGGTGGCGGAGGGCGTCTACGGGGCCACCGCCCTTCCCGCGACCCCGCTCTCCATCGGCGCCCACATGGTCATCAACCCGCCCGACCTCGACGGCGGCGGCGATGCGGTGGTGCAGTACGCGCTGCAGTTCGTCGGAATGGTCCCCTACATCATGGGCGGCAACTCCCCCAGCACCGGATTCAGCTGCGACACCTTCGTCAGGTACGTCTACGCGCAGTTCGGGGTGCAGTTGCGCGGCAATGCCATCGCCGAGGCCAGTCAGGGCACTGTCATCCCGGAGTCCCAGGCGGTCGAAGGCGACCTCGTCTACTACCCCCACGAGCACATCGGCTTCTACGACGGACACGGTGGCATCATCGACGCGCCGAAGCCCGGCAAGGACGTCTCCCACCGCGCGATCTGGGGCAACCCGGAGTTCATCAGGATCTAGCTGACCGGAGGGCTCAGCGGTCGCGGTCCTCGATGCCGGCGAGCCACTCGTACGGGGCATCCGTGAGCTCTGACCACTGCAGGAGCGTGACGAGCCGCGACCTCCGAAAGCGCCAGAGGCGCTACCCGTCCCCGCAGTCCCCGTGCGTCCCCCGTGCATAACTCCTGCACTTTTCCGCGGGCGCCCGGATGTCCGGCGGGTTTTCGGGCGCTCCCCGCGCTGGAGAGGAAAACTGCAGGAGTTATGCACGGAACGGCCGCACCGTGGTGGTTCACATCCCGCGTCCCGGGGCGACCGCCGAGTAACGTGAGTGCCGTGAGCGGTTCATCCGAAATCATCCCTCTCGCCTGCGCGGCCGTTCTGTTCGACTGCGATGGTGTGCTCGTCGATTCCCGCGAGGCGGGCGAACG
>JAATGR010000188.1 GCA_015654575.1 Actinomycetales bacterium | reverse complement strand
CGAAGTTCAGCTTGAGGAAGTTGTCGACGAAGCTCAGCGAGTTGTCCGGATAGAGGAACGCCTGGCCGATGCTCTTCTTGTGCGCGTACGCCGCGATCACCGGGAGCTTCGCAAGCATCCGGATCGTGTTCAGCTCGACGTGCTCCGGGTTGTGCGGGTCGGTCTGTCCTTCGTAATAGGTGGCAAGCGCGGAGACCGCGGACGACAGGACCGACATCGGGTGCGCGGTGTGCGGCAACGCGGAGAAGAACCGTTTGAGATCCTCGTGGAGCAGGGTGTGCCGACGGATGCGGTTGTCGAACTCCTCGAGCTCACTCGCACTGGGCAGCTCGCCGTAGATCAGCAGCCAGGCCACTTCGAGGTAGGTCGAATTCTTTGCCAGCTGCTCGATCGGATAGCCCCGATAGCGGAGGATCCCGGCATCGCCGTCGATATAGGTGATCGCCGACTTGGTCGCCGCGGTGTTCACGAAGCCGTAGTCGAGCGTGGTGTGCCCGGTCTGTCGGGTGAGCGCCGCGATGTCGAGGCTGGGGGCGCCGTCGGTGCCGTGAAGCACGGGAAGTTGAGCGGTCCGGTCGCCCACGGTGAGGGTTGCTGTCTCCTGGTGCGTGGCCGAATCGCTCACGGCGCCTCCTTGCGATCGATGGGTCATCGAAAATCTTCCTCGGTCGCCGATCGGCGTCCTGTACGGCCCCGCAGGGATGCCGCGGAGCCGTGTCCTACAGCCTAGCCGGGCGGAAAGGCCACCTCGACATCCGCCAAAGCATTCCGAAAATCGATGGCGACGATCTACGAAGCCTCCGTCAATCGCCGGGCGGCGGCCGCGACCCGCTCGTCCGACGCCGTGAGCGAGAAGCGCACATGTTCCGAATGAAACGGCCCGTAGAAGTGGCCCGGACCCGCGAGGATGCCGAGCTCGGCGAGCCAGGCGAGGCTCTGCCAGGCATCCTCGCCGCGCGTCGCCCACAGGTACAGCCCGGCCTCGCTGTGCTCGATGCGGAAGCCGGCGTTCGTCAACGCGGGACGCAGCGCATCGCGACGCGCCCGGTAGCGCTCGCGCTGCACCTCCACATGCCGGTCGTCACCGAGTGCAGCGATCATCGCCTGCTGCACCGGCGCGGGAACCATGAGCCCCAGGTGCTTGCGCGCGGTCAGCAGCCGGGCGATCACGTCCTGATCACCCGCGACGAATGCGGCGCGATAGCCGGCCAGGTTCGACTGCTTGCTGAGGGAGTACACCGACAGGACGCCGCTCAGGCGGGGGCCCGCGACGGCGGGGTCGAGCACCGACGGGATCGGGGACGCATCCCACGGGGCATCCCAGCCGAGTTCGGCATAGCACTCGTCGCCCGCCAGGACCGCGCCGAGTTCTCGGGCGCGCTCGACCGCGACGCGCAGCTGCGGCGCCGACCACACCCGACCGTCAGGATTTCCGGGGGAGTTGATCCACACCAGCCGCGTGCGCTCCGGCCACTCGGACGGATCCTCCGAGGCCAGCGGAGTAGCCCCCACCAGACGCGCACCGACCTCGTAGGTGGGGTACGCCGCTCGCGGATGCACCACGACGTCGCCGGGGCCGAGGCCCAGCAGCAGCGGCAGCATCGCCACGAGCTCCTTCGACCCGATCGTCGGGAGCACCTGCGCGGGAGTCAGCCCCGGGGCCCCGCGGCGCCGGGCGTACCAGTCGACGATCGCCTCGCGCAGCAGCGGGGTGCCGACCGTCTGCGGGTAGCCGTGCGCGTCGGTCGCGGCGGCGAGTGCCGCGGTCACCACCGCCGGAGTCGCGTCCACCGGGGAGCCGATCGAGAGATCGACGAGACCGCCCGGATGTTCGGCCGCGCGCGCGGCGAGCGGCGCCACCGCATCCCACGGGTAGTCCGCCAGATCGGCGACCCCCATCAGTCGTCCTGCGGCGGCAGGGCCGCGACCAGCGGATGGTCCTTGTGGATCACGCCGACCTTCGCGGCGCCACCGGGCGAACCGATCTCCTCGAAGAACTCGACGTTGACCTTGTAGTAGTCCTCCCATTCGTCCGGGAGGTCGTCTTCGTAGTAGATCGCCTCGACCGGACACGCGGGCTCGCACGCGCCGCAGTCCACGCATTCATCGGGGTGGATGTAGAGCGAGCGCTCGCCCTCGTAGATGCAGTCGACGGGGCATTCGTCGATGCAGGCACGATCCTTCACATCGACGCACGGAAGGGCGATCACGTATGTCACCCACCGATTCTATCGGGGCGCGGAGGCCTCCCGGCCGCGGCCGCGCACCCGTGAGAGGTCGGGCCAGGCCACGATCACCGCGGTCGCCAGCGGCGGCGCCGCCATCCAGACGAGCGCCTCCGTCTGGTGCACCGTGGTGAACAGGATCGACCCCCCGGGAGAGGTCTGCGCGAGCAGGAACGTAATCGCCATGATGCCCAGTCCGCCGGCCAGAGCGGTCCAGCGATCGCCGGTGAGCAGCCGCAGCGCGAGCACCAGGAGCACCGCCCCGATCACCGCGAGCACGACGCCGAGCGGCATCCCTCCCAGCATCGACGCGTGCGCGACCGACCCCGCCGCGCCGTAGACGATGCCGGACAGGAGAGCGATCGCCCAGGCGCCCAGTCTGTTCCACATGGGCACGAGCCTACGCCGGCGCGACCAGCCGTCAGGCGTTCGCGTCCTGCCGCTTCAGCCGAGCCGTCGCGCGGCCGCGCTCGGTCGCGTCCAGCACGACCTTGCGGATGCGCACCTTCTCGGGGGTCACCTCGACGCACTCGTCGTCGCGGGCGAATTCGAGGCTCTCTTCGAGCGACAGCGTGCGCGGCGGGGTCATCGACTCGAACGTGTCCGAGGTGGAGGAGCGCATGTTGGTGAGCTTCTTCTCCTTGGTGATGTTCACGTCCATGTCGTCGGCCCGCGAGTTCTCGCCGATCACCATGCCCTCGTAGACCTCTTCGGTCGGCTGCACGAAGAAGGACATCCGCTCCTGCAGCGCGATCATGGCGAACGGCGTGACGACGCCCGTGCGGTCAGCGACGATCGAGCCGTTCTGCCGGGTCGTGATGGCGCCGGCCCACGGCTCGTAGCCGTGGGAGATCGCATTGGCGATGCCGGTGCCGCGCGTGGTCGTGAGGAACTCGCTGCGGAAGCCGATGAGACCGCGCGAGGGGACGACGAACTCCATGCGCACCCAGCCGGTGCCGTGGTTGGTCATGGTCTCCATGCGGCCCTTGCGGGCGGCGAGCAGCTGCGTGATCGCGCCGAGGTGCTCCTCCGGGGCGTCGATCGTCAGATGCTCGAAGGGCTCATAGGTCTTGCCGTCGATCTTCTTGGTGACCACCTGGGGCTTCCCGACCGTGAGCTCGAATCCCTCGCGGCGCATGTTCTCGACGAGGATCGCCAGCGCGAGCTCGCCGCGGCCCTGCACCTCCCAGGCGTCGGGGCGTCCGATGTCCTGCACTTTGAGCGACACGTTGCCGATGAGCTCGCGGTCGAGGCGATCCTTGACCATGCGTGCGGTGAGCTTGTGCCCCTTCACCTTCCCCATCAGCGGGGACGTGTTCGTGCCGATCGTCATCGAGATCGCCGGATCGTCGACGGTGATCGCCGGCAGCGGGCGCACGTCCTCCGGATCGGCGATAGTCTCGCCGATCGTGATCTCCTCGATGCCGGCGATGGCGACGATGTCGCCGGGGCCTGCGGACTCCGCCGGGTAGCGCTCGAGTGCGCGCGTCTTCAGGAGCTCCGTGACGCGGGCGTTGGAATGCGATCCGTCGTGACGGACCCAGGCGACCGTCTGTCCTTTCTTGAGGGTGCCGTTGAACACGCGCAACAGCGCCAGCCGGCCGAGGAACGGCGAGGAGTCGAGGTTGGTGACCCACGCCTGCAGCGGCGCATCGTCGTCGTATGCCGGTGCGGGCACATGCTCCAGGATCGCCTCGAACAGCGGCTCCAGGTCATCGTTGTCGGGCAGTTCGCCGTTCGCCGGACGATTCCGGGATGCCGCTCCCGCGCGCCCGGAGGCGTACACGACGGGCACGTCCAGCAGGGCGTCGACGTCGAGATCTGGCACGTCGTCGATCAGATCGCTGGCAAGGCCCAGCAGCAGGTCGTGGCTCTCCTCCTCGACCTCGGCGATGCGGGCGTCGGGTCGGTCGGTCTTGTTCACCAGCAGGATGACAGGAAGCTTCGCCTCGAGCGCCTTGCGCAGCACGAAGCGCGTCTGCGGCAGCGGGCCCTCGCTCGCGTCGACCAGCAGGACCACCCCGTCCACCATGGACAGCCCACGCTCGACCTCGCCGCCGAAGTCGGCGTGTCCGGGGGTGTCGATGACGTTGATGGTGACCGGGGTCTCGGTGTGGATGCCGTTGTAGGTGATCGCCGTGTTCTTGGCGAGGATGGTGATGCCCTTCTCCCGCTCCAGGTCGTTGGAGTCCATGGCCCGCTCCTCGACGTGGGCGTGCTCACCGAACGAGCCGGTCTGTCGCAGCATCGCATCGACCAGGGTCGTCTTGCCGTGGTCGACGTGCGCGACGATCGCGACGTTGCGGAGGTCGGAGCGGAGGGCACGCACCATGGAAGGGGTCCTTTACGGGTGGGGAGAGCCGGAAGAGGTCGCCGCAGAAGACGCGGCCCGACCCCTCAGTCTACCGCGCGCGGGCGCAAAGGCCGGAGCACGGCATCGCCGCACCGTCCGGGCCCGCGACCCATAGCCCGGGCAAAGGAGGGTGTGGGACGCTGTCGAGGTGAGGAAGACCACTGTCCGCGCCTGGGACCCCGCCCCGGTCACGGGACCGGCACATACCCGCATCCGCTGGGAGATCGTGCTCGTCCTCGCGATCTCGGTCGGCCAGTCCGCGCTCTACTCGTTGCTGTCCTTCCTCCACACCGTGCAGCAGGCACTCCAGACGCAGGCCGCCATCGGCGACCAGTCCACGTCGCTGAACTCGTCGGCGGCCAGTGTGGACCCGTGGGACGTGCTGGAGCAGTTCCTCGCGGTCTTCTTCGCGCTGGCGACGGTGGCGCTCGTGGTGTACCTGCTCTGGGAGCCGGGAGCGAACGCGCTGCGACGGATCGGACTGGATCTGAGTAGATTCGGCTCCGACACCGGGCGCGGCGTGCTGATGCTGGCGGTCATCGGCATCCCCGGTCTCTTCCTGTACGTCGTGGGACGGCTGCTGGGTCTGACGCTCCAGGTTTCCGCGTCACCGCTGGATTCCGCGTGGTACACGGTTCCGCTCCTCGTCCTCGCGGCCGTGCGCGCCGGACTCACCGAGGAGGTCATCTTCATCGGCTACCTGTTCGACCGGCTGCGCCGGCTGGGCTGGAGCTGGTGGACGATCATCCTCGCAACAGCCGGGCTCCGCGGTGTCTACCACGCCTACCAGGGCGTCGGATCGATCGTCGGCAACGTCGCGATGGGCATCGTGTTCGGCTGGTGCTACCGCCGCTGGGGTCGGGTGATGCCGCTCGTGATCGCGCACACCCTGATCGACGTGATCGCCTTCGTCGGGTACCCGCTCGCGGTCACCTGGTGGCCCGCCGTGTTCGCCTGATCCCCGCCGCCTGACCGGGCGCACCCGGCGAGATCACTCCGCGCACGCCCCCGTGGAGACCTCCGTGTCGTCGGCGGCGGCGCCGGCCACCACCCCCGACAGCTGGGCCGCGGTCATCGCGTATCCGATCTCGGACCCGTCGTCCGCCCGGGCGAAGACGAGGCCGGCCACCTCGCCGGCGGAGGTCAGCAACGGGCCTCCGGAGTTCCCCGGATAGACCGCGGCCTGGAGCGCATAGATCTCCCGCGACGCGCTGGTCTGATCGTAGATGTCCGGCACGGAGGCCGTTCCCACCGACCGCACCACCGCGGACACGCTGCTGAAGGGTCCCCCGTAGGGATAGCCGTCGATGATGGCCGCGTCGCCGACCTGCAACTGGTCGGCCAGCTCCAGCACCGGGGCGTCCGAGGTTTCGACCGAGATGATCGCGAGATCGATGATCGGGTCGAAGTACACGACCGTCCCCTCCGCCGCAGCCCTCCCCGGCAGTTCGACCATAGGATCCGAGACACCGGCCACGACGTGCGCGTTGGTGATCACCCGGTCGTCGGCGATGACGAAGCCCGTGCCGGTCAGGGTCTCGCCGCACGAATACGCGGTACCGGACACCCGCCCGACCGCCTCCGCCGCTGCCGCGAGGACCGGGTCGGAGATGTCGATCTCGGGCGATGCCTCGATCTCCGGACCGAGCTCGATGAGCTCCCCCAGTGCGGGAAGACCGTCGGCGATCACGGACTGGCGGACCTGGGCCAGCGCGGCGCTGACCGGGGTGGGAGTGAGCGCGTCGATCGCGCGCAGCACCTGCGACGCGGAGACCGTCGCCGACAGCCCCGGAACGCCGGCGAGCGACACCGACTGTCCGAGCAGAGACATGGACAGCGCGGCGACGACGACGCTGAGCGCCCCGCCGAGCACCCGGTCGAGCGGACGCAGCCGGATGCGGTCCACCCGCCGTCGCAGCACTGCCCCCACCGTCCCGCCCGTGAAGACCCCGAGCACGAGCAGCAGCGCTCCGGCGCCGATCACGAGCGCGCTGCGCCACTCGGGCCACGGGATGACGCCGCTCAGCCACGGCATGAGCCACCAAGCGGCGAGACCGCCCAGCGCGAGACCGATGATCGAGCCGAGACTCGCGAGCAGCCCCCGTCGCAGCCCCACGATCAACGCGAACAACAGCAGCACACCCAGCACCACGTCGAACACGATCGCCACCATCCGACCTCCCGTCGAACACCGTATGCGAGACCCCTGGAAATCCGCTGCCGCTTGCCGTTCGTGTCAGGTTGACTCTAAGATCGTCACGGAGCTTAAAGTCACCATGACCCGAACATCACCTCTCATCGATGCCCCGCGACCCGCCCACCGCCGGCCGGCCACGGGCGAGGCCGTCGTCGAAGCCTGCCGCGTCGCGGTGTCCACGGTGATCTTCAGCCTGGGCCGCGAGGATGGAGACGACTGCCCACGTCTGGTCCTGCCTCTCGTCCTTCGCACCCGCGATCCCTACGAAGGACTCTGGGCGCTCCCCGGCGGTTGGCTCGACGTCGCCGAAGGCCTGGAAGACGCGGCCTCCCGCACCCTGGAGGAGACCACCGCGCTGACGCCGAGCTATCTCGAGCAGCTGTACGCGTTCGGAGACGTCGACCGCTCCCCCGCTCGCGTGGTGTCGATCGTCTACTGGGCGCTGCTGCGGCAGGGCGAGGTCGACGCACAGGTCGCCGCCCATCAAGCCGAGGGGACCGCGCCGGAGAACGTTCGCTGGTTCGACGTCGCCGAGCTACCCGGGCTGGCCTTCGACCACGACCAGATCGTCGGCTACGCGCTGTGGCGCCTGCGCAACAAGGTCGGCTACAGCCGGATCGCGCACGGGCTGCTCGCCGACGAGTTCACCCTGGCCGAGCTGCGCGAGGTCAACGAGGCCATCCTCGGCCGACGCCTGGACCCCGCGAACTTCCGCCGACAGGCGGAGAACTCCGGCACCCTCATCCCCACCGATGGCTTCCGCACCGGCAGCCATCGGCCCGCACGCCTCTACCGTTACAACCAGGACGTCGAGCTCGCCGACCGCGGCCCGCTGGGCGTCAAGACCCGTCACGAATCGAGTACGACATGACCGCGACGCCCCTCACTCTCGCCCCCCGGGAGATCGACCCCTCAGTCGACCGCGAGATCCAGGCGATCGTCTCCGGCGGAACCGGTGGCAGCACCTGCTCCACCGATCTCGCCAGCAACCCCTGGATCTTCGACACGAACCCCGGTTACGGTCCCGGCGCATCGATGGGAGACATCATCCCCACCGGCGCGCCCCGTCAGGGCACGCTGCCGCAGGAGTATCGCGACGCCCCCGAAGAGGAGTTGCACGAGCGGATCCGCGCCGCGAAGGCGACCCTCGGCGATCGGGTCGTCGTGCTGGGCCATTTCTACCAACGCGACGAGGTCGTGCGACACGCCGACCACGTCGGCGACTCGTTCCAGCTGGCCGGCTTCGCGAAGCAGCATCCTGAGGCGGAAGCGATCGTGTTCTGCGGCGTGCACTTCATGGCCGAGACCGCCGACCTGCTGTCGACGCCCGATCAGGCCGTCATCCTGCCGAACCTCGCCGCCGGGTGCTCCATGGCGGACATGGCCGACATCGACCAGGTGGAGGACTGCTGGGCCGAGCTCGGCGAGCTGTACGGAGACCTCGACACGCCGGACGCCGAGGGCCTGCTGCCGGTGATCCCGGTCACCTATATGAACTCGTCCGCCGCCATCAAGGGCTTCGTCGGCCGGCATCAGGGCATCGTCTGCACCTCGTCGAACGCCCGCACCGTGCTGGAGTGGGCGTTCGCCCGGGGGCGCCGCGTGCTGTTCTTCCCCGACCAGCACCTGGGCCGCAACACCGCCAAGGCGATGGGCGTGCCACTGGAGCGGATGCCGATGTGGAACCCGACCAAGCCGCTGGGCGGGTCGTCCGAGACGGAGCTGAGCGAGGCGCAGGTGATCCTCTGGCACGGTTTCTGCTCGGTGCACCGCCGGTTCACCGTCGGGCAGATCGACAAGGCGCGCGCCGAGCACCCGGGGGCGCAGGTGATCGTGCACCCGGAGTGCCCGATGGCCGTCGTCGACGCCGCGGACGCCGCCGGCTCGACCGACTACATCCGCAAGGCCATCCAGGCGGCGACCGAGCCCACGACGTTCGCGATCGGCACCGAGATCAACCTGGTGCAGCGACTGGCGGCCGAGCATCCCGAGCACGAGATCTTCTGCCTCGACCCGGTGGTCTGCCCCTGCTCGACCATGTACCGCATCCACCCCGGCTACCTGGCCTGGGTGCTGGAGTCGCTCGTCGCCGGCGAGACCGTCAACCGCATCACGGTCCCCGCCGACGTCGCGGATCCGGCACGCGTCGCCCTGGAGCGGATGCTGGCGGCCCGGCCATGACCGAGCCCACCCGCACGAGCGCGCCGGCGCGGGCGATCGTCATCGGCAGCGGCATCGCGGGGCTGATCGCCGCCCTCCACGCCGCGCGCGCAGGCGTCGAGGTCACGCTCGTCACGAAGGACACCCTCGACCAGGCCAACACCCGCTTCGCGCAGGGCGGCGTGGCCGCGGTCATGTTCGACGACGACAGCGCCGCCGCCCACGAGGCAGACACACTGGTCGCGGGCGCGGGACTGTGCGACCCCGATGCGGTGCGCGTGCTGGTGACGGAGGGGCCCGCACGGATCCGCGAGCTCATCGCGCTCGGCGTCGCGTTCGATCGCTCGGCCGACGGCGAGCTGCGCAAGGGGCTGGAGGCGGCGCACTCTTACCCGCGCATCCTGCACGCCGGCGGCGACGCGACGGGAGCGGCGATCGAGCACGCGCTGGTCGCCGCGGTGCGCGCGAGCGCGGTGCGGGTCGTGGAACGGGCGTTCCTCGTCGACCTCCTCCTGCGCGACGGCCGCGCCTGCGGCGTCGAGCTGCTCGTCGACGGCAGACGCACCCGCCAGGAGGCGGATGCGGTCGTCCTCGCGACCGGCGGCGCCGGGCAGCTCTTCTCCCACACCACCAACCCCACGGTCGCCACCGCCGACGGCATCGCCGCCGCGATCCGGGCCGGCGCGATCACCCGCGACCTGGAGTTCGTGCAGTTCCACCCCACGGTGCTGGCGGCCGGCACCCCGTTCCTGGTGTCGGAGGCGGTACGCGGCGAGGGCGCCGTGCTGGTCGACGACGACGGACGCCGCTTCGCGTTCGACGCCCACCCGGACGGCGAGCTCGCTCCCCGAGACGTCGTCGCACGCGCAACCTGGCGCACCGTGGAACGCCAGGGCGGGCGCCCCGCCCTGCTCGATGCCACCGCTCTCGGCGCCCCGGACACCGCGCCGTTCCTGGCATCCCGCTTCCCCACGATCGATGCGGCGGTGCACGAGCGCGGCCTCGACTGGTCGCGCGAGCCGATCCCGGTGATCCCCGCCGCGCACTATCTGATGGGCGGCATCGCGACCGATCTGCACGGTCGCACGAGTCTGCCGGGGCTGTACGCGGTCGGTGAGACGGCGCGTACCGGCGTCCACGGCGCCAACCGGCTGGCTTCCAACTCGCTGCTGGAGGGCGCCGTCTTCGGCGCCCGCGCCGGCGACGTGCTCCGCGACGACCTCGCGCGCCGGCCCCGCGACACATCGCCGAGCCTCGCGGACTCCCCCGTGGCGGCGCCTCCGGCGTCGGCGCAACCGCGCGACACGGAGCCGTTCACGCGCGCCGCCCTGCAGGAGCTCATGTGGGCGGATGCCGGCCTCGTGCGCGACGCCGCCGGCCTCGCCCGCGCCGCCGACACCCTGGCCGGCTGGCGCGCGCAGGAACGACACGCGACGAGCGTCCACGACCTTGAGGACGAGAATCTGCTGCTGGTCGCCCAGGAGGTCGTGGCCGCCGCCCGCCAGCGAACCGTCTCGGTCGGCGCGCACTTCCGCAGCGACGGTGCCCCCGCGACGGCGCCCCACGCCGACCGCACCACCGTGACGGCATGCTGACCCGTGCGACGATCGAGCGCGTCGTGGCCGCCGCGCTCGCCGAGGATGCACCGTGGGGCGATCTGACGAGCGAGACCCTTCTCCCGGCAGAGGCATCCGCCCGCGCTGAACTGGTCGCCCGAGAGCCGGGCGTCTTCTCCGGCGGTGACGTGTTCGCCGCCGCCTTCGCCCTCACCGACCCCGCGATCGAGGTCGAGCTGCATGTCGCCGATGGCGCACGATTCGACGTCGGCGACGTGCTCGCCACGGTCGAGGGCCCGGCGCGGGCGGTGCTGACCGCCGAGCGGGTGGCACTCAACTTCGCGCAGCGGATGAGCGGCATCGCGACGCTCACTGCACGCTACGTCGCCGAGGTCGCCCATACCGGTGCCCGCATCGCCGATACGAGGAAGACCACCCCGGGCCTCCGCGCCTTCGAGCGGCACGCGGTCGTGTGTGGTGGCGGCCACAACCATCGGTTCTCCCTGTCGGACGCGGTCATGGCCAAGGACAACCACCTCGCGGTACTGACGGCCGCAGGACTCTCCGTCACCCAGGCGCTGCAGGGCACCATCGCCCGGCTGCCCCACACCACGCACGTCGAGGTCGAGGTCGACCGGATCGACCAGATCGAGGCCGTGCTCGCCGCCGGGATCGGCACGATCATGCTCGACAACTTCTCCCTCGAGGACCTCCGCCGGGGCGTCGAGCAGGTCGCCGGCCGCGCCATGGTCGACGCCTCCGGCGGTGTCACCCTCGACACGGTGCGGGCGATCGCCGAGACCGGAGTCGACGTCATCTCGGTGGGCGCTCTCACCCACGCCGCCCGCGGGATCGACCTCGGCCTGGACATGCACGTCGGCATGCCGGACGCCCGGTGACCCTCTACCTCGACAACGCGGCCACCACGCCGGTACGCCCGGAGGTGCTGCAGGCGATGCTGCCGTATCTGACCCGCGACTTCGGCAACCCGTCGAGCCATCACGAGGTCGGTGAGGCGGCGGCGCGGGCGCTGGACGATGCCCGCCGGCGGGTGGCCGCAGCGCTGGGGATGCGCGCGGGCGACGTGATCTTCACCTCCGGCGGCACCGAGTCGAACAATCTCGCGATCAAGGGGATCGCGGTCGCGGCGCTCCTCTCCCGCGGAGCGCGGCACGTGATCACGACGCCGATCGAGCACGAGTCGGTGCTCTCCTCCGTCGATCATCTCCGCCGGGTGCACGCGTTCGCGGTCACCATGCTCCCGGTCGACGCGCTCGGACGCGTCGACCCCGCCGACCTCGCGGCCGCGATCCGAGACGACACCGCGCTGGTCAGCGTCAGCTACGCGAACAACGAGGTCGGCACCGTCCAGGACACCGCCGGGCTCGCCGCGGCGTCAGAGAAGGTGCCGCTCCACCTGGACGCCGTGCAGGCCGCCGGCTGGCTGCCGCTGTCGCACACCGGTGCCGACGCGATCTCGGTGGCCGGTCACAAGATCGGGGCGCCGAAGGGCACCGGGGTGCTGGCCGTACGGGGGCGGATCCCGGTGGAACCGCTGCTCCATGGTGGCGGCCAGGAACGCGGCCGGCGAAGCGGCACGGAGAACGTGGCGGGGGCCGTCGCGATCGCCGCGGCCCTCGAGCTGGCCGAGACGGAGCGGGAGGCGGAGGCCCGACGGGTCACCGGCATCCGCGACGAGCTCGTCTCCCTCGTGCTCGCGGCGATCCCCTCCGCCCGCCTCACCGGCGACCCCGTGAACCGCCTGCCCGCGACGGCCAGCTTCACGTTCGCCGGCGCGAGCGGCGAAGCCGTGCTGCTCGAGCTCGAACGACGTGGGATCACGAGCTCCAGCGGCTCCGCGTGCGCCGCCGGCAGTTCGGATCCCTCCCACGTGTTGACCGCGATGGGCGTCCCGGCGGACGAGGCGCTGACCGCCGTCCGGCTCACCCTGGGGCATGGCGCCATCGATCCGGCGGCCGTGGCGGCTGCGGTCGCGGCCTCGGTCTCCGCGCTCGATCCTGGTCCCGACAGGCTCGGCGCATGAGCACCGCGGACGACGCCCGGCCGCGGTGCTCGTTCAGAGGCCCGTCGCGAGGTTGATGACCGTCGCGAGGATGACGGCGCCGAACAGGTAGGCCAGCAGGGTCTGCGCGATCACGAGACGTCGGATGCCGTTCGTGCGGATGTTCGTGTCGGCCACCTGGTAGGTCATCCCCAGGCCGAACGACACATAGGCGAAGTCCGTGTACATGGGGTCTTCGTCCTGGTTGAAGTCGATGCCGCCCTCCGGGTCGGAGAAGTAGGCGGCCGCGAGCCGCAGCATGTAGTCGACCTGGATCAGCGTCCAAGACGACGCGACGCTCACCACGGCGACGGCGGCGAGGATCAGCGCCTGACCGCGCGAGGTGTCGTCGGTATCCACGAGGACGACCGCCACCGCACCGAGGCTTGCGATCGATCCGGCCACCGTGATGACGCGCGCGAGCCGACGACCCGGATCCTCGGCGCGGGCATGGGCGCGCGTCGCCGCGGCATCCATCGACCACACCGTGCGGAGCACCCAGATCACCTGGACCACGGCGAACACCGTCCACGCGGACAGCAGCGCCGCGGCGATCCCCAGGACCGGCAGCGTCGGCACGGCGACCGCCGCCCCGCACGCGACGCCCACGAGAGCGCGCAGGAGCACAGGAGACGGGCCACGACGATCGGACATGCTCGAATGATTTCACGCCCGTCCCGCACACGGGAATGGGATGTCGTTCCCTCCAGTTATGGTGGGGGACGCCGACAGGCCCCCACCCCGCTCAGCCTTTCAGAGGAGACGACCATGTCCGACGCCGCCCCGGTGGAGACTGTCGCCTCGCCCGCCCGAGACGACGGTCGGGTGATCTGGCTGCTGCTGGGCGCGGCCTTCGTCGCCATCCTCAACGAGACCACCATGGGCGTGGCACTGCCGCACCTCATCGTGGATCTCGGCATCACCGCGGTCGCGGCGCAGTGGCTGACCACCGCGTTCATGCTGACGATGGCGGTCGTGATCCCCACGACCGGTTTCCTGCTGCAGCGGCTGAGCACCCGCGCCGTGTTCGTGACGGCGATGTCGTTGTTCTCCGCCGGCACGCTCATCGCCGTGCTCGCCCCCGGTTTCGAGGTGCTGCTGGTCGCGCGCGTCGTGCAGGCATCCGGCACGGCGATCATGATGCCGCTGCTGATGACGACGATCATGACGCTCGTCCCCGCCCGCGACCGCGGTCGCATGATGGGCCGGGTCAGTCTCGTGATCGCGCTGGCGCCCGCGATCGGCCCGACGATGGCAGGCGTGGTGCTCGAGACCCTGTCCTGGCGCTGGATCTTCGGCATCGTCCTGCCCGTCGCGCTCGTCGCCCTCGCGGTCGGCGCGCGCTGGATGCACGACGTCGGGGAGCGCACCGAGGCGCGCATCGACGTGCCGTCAATCGTGCTGAGCGCCCTCGGCTTCGGTGGGCTCGTGTTCGGTCTGAGCCAGATCGGCGGCGAGGCCGACGCCGCGGATGCCGCAGCGGCCGAGCTCGCGATCCTGACGCTGGTGGTGTCGCTCTCGGTCGGGATCGTCGCACTGGCGCTGTTCGTCTGGAGGCAGGTGCGCCTTCAGCGACGCGACGACGCCCTGCTGGACATGCGCGTGTTCCGCTCCGGCAACTTCTCCCTGGCGGTCGGCGACTTCGCCGTCCTCGCGCTGGGATTCTTCGGCACGCTCACTGTGCTGCCCCTGTTCATGCAGAACGCCGTCGGCCTGTCGCCGCTCGACACCGGGCTCATCGTGCTGCCCGGTGCGCTCATCATGGGACTCGCGGGTCCGCTCATCGGGCGCATCTACGACCGGTGGGGCACCCGGGTGCTGCTGGTGCCCGCCGCGATCCTCACAGTGTCGCTGCTCTGGCTGTTCACCTCGCTCACCGAGTCGACGCCGGTGTGGGAGCTGATCGTGGTCTACACGACGCTCTCACTCGGACTGGCCGCATCCTTCACCCCGCTGTTCACCGCGTCGCTCGGTTCGCTGCCACCGCACCTGTACTCTCACGGCAGCGCCGTGGTCACCACAGTGCAGCAGGTGGCGGGTGCTGCGGGGATCGCCGTCATGGTGACGATCATGAACGCGGCGCACTCCGCTGCCCTGGCGAGCGGCGCGGCGGACGCGGCGGCGTGGGCGGTGGGCACCCGCTCGGCGTTCCTGTTCGCCGCGATCACCGCCATCCCTACCCTGCTCGGAGCGGTCCTCATCCGTAAGCCACGTGACGAGGCGGACGTCGTCCTCCACTGACGGGACCCGAACGAGGCTCGGGCACGTCGGTCACTCGGGGAGCAGGTCGCCGTCCAGGTAGAACCAGCGGCCGTCCTCACGGACGAAGCCGGAACGCTCGTGCAGGACGCCGATCCCGCCGTCGGGGAGCCGATAGGTGGCGCGGAACTCGACGATGCCGTCCCGGTCGTCCTCTCCTCCGGCGACGACATCGACGATCTGCAGCCCGCGCCAGCGCGGATTGTCCTCAAGGGACAGTGACGTCGGCCGCGTCGACGGATGCCAGGTGCGGCGCAGCCATTCCACATCCGCCCGCCGGAACGCCTCGAACCGCGACCGCATCAGCTCGGACGCGGTGCGCGGTTCCGGTGTCATCATCACCGCCGCAGACTACCGTCCCGCGGGATCGACGGAGGCACGCGACGACCGCCCGGTTCTCAGGACGGAACCCGCGAGGACATGCCGTCGACCGAGAGCAGGGTGGCGTCGTCGTAGCTGCGCGGCAGGCCCGCCGGGCTGTGCGTGGCGAGCACGAGGACACCGTGCCGCATCCCCTCCCGCAGGAAGGCGAGGGTGCGTGTCGCGGCGTCGGCGTCGAGCCCGACCGTCGGCTCGTCGACGAGCAACACCTCCGGCCGGGAAAGCACACCCCGCAGGACCCGCATCCTCGTCAGCTCTCCGCCGGAGAGCTCTCGTCCGCCGACGCCGACCGCGGTCTCCGCGCTCAGGCCCACCAGGTCGAGGTCACGGAGCCCCGCGGTGATCCGGGCGTCGTCGAGCTCGGGATCTGCGAGCCGGAGGTTGTCCCCGATGGTGCCGGTGAAGAGGTAGTCGTCGACCGGGATCCAGAGCACGCGCCGCGCCGGATCCTCGCCGATCGTCACCGCGAGGGCCTCGAGCAGCGTCGTCTTCCCTGCCCCGGACGCCCCGGTCACCACGAGTGCGTCACCGACCGCCAGGTCGGCCTGCACACTGTGCGCCGGCGCGTGGACGCTCTCCGGAACCTCGTAGTGCGCCAGCCGGAGCCTCCCATCGGCGAAGCTCGCATCGATCCCGGCCGACGGACCCGCCGCTGGCCCGCCCTCCGCCGCACCGGAGAACCGGAGACGGGAGCGAGCTGCCCGCGCCGCGACGGCCGCGCGGACGATCCCGGGCACGGATGCGGCGTGGGCGACGATCCCCGTCGCGAGGAGCACGACGAGCACGACGCCCTCTGCGGTCGCCCCGGGGCCGCCGGCGGCCCCGGCGACGGCGGCGACCGCGACGGCGGCGAACACGCCGACGACGGCGTCGAGCCGGGCATCGCGCCGCCGCATGCGCGCATCCGCCGCGGCACCGCGCGCCGTCTCGGCGAGCAGCGCGGCACGAAGCCGTGCGCCGGCTCCGAGCGAGCGCATCTCCGGCCAGGCGCCGATCGCCGTGACGAGATCCGCGCGGAGGAGCGCCCGCCGGCGGTCGGCCGCGCGCACGGCGCGGCGGCCGGGGGCGGCGGCGTGGACCAGGAGCGCTGCGGCAGGCGCGCCCACGCCGAGGGCGGCCAGCACCACGGCGGCGACCGTGCCGGTCTGCGCGGTGACGATCACCCCGACCACGAACAGCACCAGATAGCTGCAGGCCGGCGCGAGGACCCGGATCGGCCGCATCGCGACGGTGTCCGCGTCGACCATGGCGCGATCGAGTCGCTCCCCCACCACGACGTCCGAGCCCGTGCCGGGCGGCGCCGCGGCCGCCGCCGCCGCGAAATACTCGCCGCGGACACGCCGGAGGCCGTCCAGAGCGGCTCGGTGCAGCAGCACACGCTGCACGTAGTCCGTGGCGATGCGGGCGACCGCGAAGGCGCGGACCGCCCCGCTGGGCGCGACGTAGGAGAACAGGCTGCCCACGGTGGCCCCCGCGATCGCGCAGGCGGCGATGAACCATCCGGACGTCGCGAGCAGCCCGACGGATGCCGCGTCGGCGAGCACCGCGACGGTGATGCCGAGCACGAGTCCGCGTGCTCCGTTCAGCGGGGTACGGCGACGGTCGGTCATCCTTCTCACCGTCCCGCCGCTACCGAGACCGGCGCCGCGAGCGCGCGCGAGACGACGCCGTGCTCGACCTGCCAGCGGGCATCCGCCGCGCGGACGACGGCTCCGGCGTGCGTGGCGACGATGACGGTGCATCCGGCCGAGGCGCGTTGCAGCGCCGCGAGCACCTCCGCCTCGGCGGCGGGATCGAGGTGCGCGGTCGGTTCATCGAGGATCCAGAGCCGTGCGCCGCGCAGCAGCGCACGGGCGATCGCCACCCGACGCGACTCGCCCGCCGAGAGCCGCCGCACCTCCCCGGTCGTGGGTCCCGCACCGGCGGCATCCGTGCCGATGTCGAGCCCGGGGCCGCCGTCGAGCCGCGTATCGAGTCCGTCCGGGAGCCGGGCGACGAGCGGCGCGAGGCCGACCGCCTCGACCGCGGCGTCGAGCCGGTCGCGGTCGGCGTCCGGGGCGCCGAGGCGGAGGTTGTCGGCGAGCGTGCCGGCGACGAGAAGCGTGCCCTGACCGATCCACGCCGCCGCGCCGGCCGTGGGCGCGACACGTGCGGATTCCGACTCCCACCGCACGGTTCCGGCGTCGGGTTCGGTGAGTCCGGCGAGCAGGCGCAGCAGCGTCGTCTTCCCGGCCCCGGACACGCCGACGATCGCCGTCCACTGCCCCGACTCTGCGCGGAATTCCTCGGCGTCGATCAGCTCATGACCTGTGTCGTCGAGCAGCACGAGACGGGTGGCCGAGATCCGCCAGGGACGATCCGCGGGGTCCGTCCGAGTGATGCCGGTCTCGGCCGGCGCCGCGGGGGCGAGGAGGGGGGCCACCCCCCGCATGGCGGTGAGCGCCCGTTCCCGGTCGTGGAAGGCAGCCGCCATCCGTCGCATCGGTGCGAAGTACATCGGGCAGAGCATCAGCACGAAGAGCCCGTGCCCCAGGTCGAGCCGGCTCGTGCCGGGGACGGTGACGTAGCCGAGCAGCGTCATGCCGATGTAGGTCGCAGCGACCGCGATCGAGAGAGTGATGACGACATCCATGACGACTCCGGAGACGAATGCCCGTCGCAGCACCTCCAGGTTCGCGGTGGCGAGTTCGCGGGATGCCGAATCGATGGTCGAGGCCCTGCGCTCGACGGCGCCCAGACGTCGCAGTGTCGGCAGGCCGCGGAAGCTGTCGAGCACGACCGCACCGAGCCGGTTCAGCGCGCCCAGATAGCGGTCGTTGCCGTCCCGGGCGAGCAGCCCGGCGAGCCACATGTTGAACGGGACGACGATCGTCGCGAGAACCAGGACGACCGCCGCCGGCCAGTGGGCGAGCCCCGTGGCCAGCAGGATGAACGCCATCGAGAGCGGCGCCGATGCCCGCAGCGGCAGCGCGGCCGCGTGATAGTCGGCAATGTCGCCCGTCAACTCGACGACGGCCCCGGCGACGGCGGCCGGCTCGGGCTCCTGGCGTCTCCCCGCATCGGGCAGCGCCCCGGCGACGAGCCTTTCGCGCAACGACAGCGCGATCCGCGACCGTGCCTGTTCGGCGGCGTCGGCGGCGGCCCGGCGCGCAGCGGCGGCGAGCACGCCGCCGAGGAGGGCGAGCGCGGGTCCCCGCCAGAGCGTGGCCGGATCCGCCCCGTCAACGAGCTGCTCGGCGAGGACGGCGATACCGGCCCATTGCACGCATTCCATCGCGGTCTGGACGACGTTCAGCACAGCGGCGGCCCGGGTCGCCGCCCGACCGGGCGCCGCGGCCGCGACCAGGGCCGCGTCGACGTCCGGCGCGGCCGTTGCCGTGTCAGTCACTCGAACGCCGCGCTCTGGCCTCACGACGCTCGTCGACGATCCAGATGACGGCGCCGACCGCCGCGATGACGCCGACCAGGATCCAGCTGCCGCTCAGGGTGATCAGGCTCGAGAACATCAGGTCGGAGCACCAGTAGAGCACGAACGCCAGCACGATGAGTCCGACGTAAATGAGCCAGCGCAGGGCCGGGTTCCGCATCGCCCGCATCCGGGGCCCTGCGGTGGCGTCGTCGTTCTCCTCGCGCGCCGCAGCGCGCTTCTGCCGGTCAGACATGGCTGGCCTCCTCCACGGAGTCGGGGATGGGGACGCCCACGGCGTCGGTGCGCAGCAGCGTTCGGTGGGCTAACCAGTTGTAGTAGGCGAGCAACGGGATGTTGAAGCCGATGCCGATGAACAGGAACAGGTACGTGCTGTTCGGTGACTGCGCGCTGTCGATGGTGAGCGATGGCGGCACGATGAGCGGAGCATGGCTGATCACGAAGGCGAGCAGCACCCCGGCCGTCGCGATGACGAGCCCCGCGTACGGGTAGGCGCGTGCGGCGAAGGTGTGCCGACGGGAGAAGAGCGTCACCATGCTCAGCACGACGCCGAAGGCCGCGAAGACGAGCGCGATGACGAACGCCGACACGCGTGCGGCGCTGCCGAGGTTGATCCCGGCGGCCGTCGCGCCGACCGATGCCAACGCCGCGATGCCGCCGCAGACGGCGAGGACGCCGGTGATGGCCCCGCCCCGGATGACCGCGGTCTGATGGCCGACGCCGTGGAACTTCAGGTAGGCGAAGCCCATGGCGACGTAGCCAAGAGTGACGGTGAAGCCCATCAGGACGCTGTACCAGGTGAAGGCGCCGAACGACGTGCCCTGGTAGAGCGCGCCCTCGTAGCCGACGGGCGAGGTCAGGGATCCGAGGGCGAAGCCCTGACAGAATCCGGAGACCAGGGAGCCCGCCCCGAACAGCCAGTACCAGACCGGCGGCGCGTCGTGCCCCCGTTGGGAGATCATCTCGACGGAGAAGCCGCGCAGGATGAGGCCAAAGAGCGCCACGATCAGCGGCAGGTACAGGTCGGGCAGAATCACGCCGAAGGCCAGCGGGAAGCCCGCCCACAGGCTGACGCCGAGGAGGACGAGCCACGTCTCGTTCCCGTCCCAGACGGCGCCGACCTTCTCGACGATCTCGTGCCGGGTGCGACGGTCACGCTGGAACAGCGAGATGGTTCCGGCGCCGAGGTCGTAGCCGTCGAGGACGACGTAGGCGAAGAGACAGATAAGGATGAGGCAGTACCAGGCGACGTTCATCCGCGGACCCCTTCCGAGAGCGCACCATCGGGCACCAGCGCCCCGCCCGACGTGACGGGGTCGGCTATCCCCGCGTCCACGAGCACCGCGTCCGGCCGCACCGCAGGAACGGGGCGTATCTCGTCGGTCGTCGGCTCGATCACCGGCGACGAGGGTGGATCATGCTCCTCCTCCGGCCAGTCCGCCTCCGGGCCGCGTTTAACCGCCCGGACGATGTAGACGATGTACGCGACCAGCAGCGACAAATAGATCGCGAGGAATCCGACGAACGAGAAGATGACGGCGCCGTCAGAGAGCTGGGAGACCGCATCCGCCGTGGTGAGCTCGCCCCAGACGACCCACGGCTGCCTTCCGGCCTCCGCGGTGACCCAGCCGCCGAGGATGGCCAGGATCCCGATCGGCGTCGTCCACAGCACCCATTTATGGAAACGGGTGGAGACGTAGAGGCGGCGACGGATGCGCAGCACCGTGGCGATGAAGGCCGTCACGAACAGCAGCATCGAGGCGAAGAACATGACGCGGAAGCCCCAGAACGTCGCTGTCACGTTCGGCTGCTCGTCCTCGGCGATGGTGTTGATGCCGGGGGTCGTCGCCTGACCGGTGAGGTCCTTCGCGCCGATGGCCGACCCGAACCAGGGGATGTCGATCTCGAAGATGTTGCGCTGATTGGCCTGATCGGTGATGGCGAACAGCACATAGGCGTTGCTCGTCGAATCCCAGTGACCCTCCCACGCGATCATCTTCGGCGACAGCCCGTCGGAGTTGGTCTGCTCCGCGACGACGTAGTCTCCGGCGACCGAGTCGCCGACCGCGATCTGCAATGGGAGGAGGATCGTGATCACACCGAGGGAGACCGAGAGCGAGCGCTTCGCGAACTCACGGGCGCGATGCTTCACGAGGTAGTAGGCGGAGATGCCGGCGACGAACATGCTTGCCGAGATGAGCACGGCCAGCAGCATGTGCGGCCACCGCCAGAGGAACGAGGGGTTGAAGAGGGCCTGCATCCAGTCGGTCGGCTGGAACTGTCCGTCGGCGTCCGTCGAGTAGCCCGCGGGGGTCTGCATCCACGAGTTCGCCATGATGATCCACGTCGACGAGAGCACGGTGCCGATCGCCACCATGACGCTCGCGGCGAACATGGTGCGCGGCTTCACGCGGCCGTCGCCGTAGAGCAGCACGCCGAGGAAGGCCGCTTCGACGAAGAAAGCGGTCACGACCTCCATGCCGATGATCGGACCGATGATCGGACCGGTGAGGGCCGCGTATCCGCCCCAGTTCAGTCCCATCTCGAACGTGATGACGATGCCCGCCACGACGCCGAGGGCGAAGCCGACGGCGAAGATGCGGCGCCAGAACCGGAACAGCTGCAGGTAGACCGGCCGCCGGGTCCGCCAGTACATCCCGTAGACGATGCAGAGGAAGATCGACAGCCCGACCGTGATCGCCGGGAAGGTCATGTGGAACATGACCGTGAACGCGAACTGCCAGCGCGAGAGGACTTCCATCTCAGGCCGCTGTTTCCGGTTCAAAGGCCGCGATCGATCGCACGATCGTCTCGGTGGATCGTCGGATCGACGACTCCGTCGCGACGCTCCCGGTGGGGTGGCCGACAGTGCGAACCATGCTGTTCTCCTGGTGTGCGGGGTTCCGCCGGCATGGTCGAACGTTCCCGACGCAACCGGATATCACTGTTCTAGTCCGGTGTTGGTCAACGTGGAAATCAATGCATACGAACACGAGTATCGAGCGTATCGATGGCGCACGGCGCAGCGCCCCGGAGGCACCGGGTGTGACCTACGCCGCTGCGGGGTGAGTCAGGACCCCGCGCCCCGGCCTGACGCATCACTGCGACCGAAGCTGCTGGCGCGCAGCAGTTCGGTGAACCGGGCGATCGGCGGGCGATCCCGCCCGCCGGGACGCAGGGCGATCGACAACGTCCAGGCCGGCAATTCGTCCGCGATGCGCAGCACGGCGCAGCCGCTCGTGTCGACCACGTCCGGGACCACCGCGACGCCGACACCCGACGCGACGTACGCCGTGAGCATCGGCAGGCCGACGACCTCCGCCGCGATCGTGCGGGCGAGCCCGCGTGCCGCGAGCGCCCGCTCGACCTGCGCCCGATTCCCGAAACCCGCCGGCACGTCCACCCATTCGCTGGCGGACAATTCGGCAAGGGTCACCTCGGGGCGCTTCGTGGTCGCACGTGCGGCGAGCGGATGCTCCGGAGGAACGAGCGCGATGTACGGGAACGAGGCGAGGTCGATGACGTCGAGATCCTCGCTCGACCGCAGCGCGAAGAACGCGACGTCCAGTCTGCCGTGCGCGAGATCATCCGCGAGGCCGGTTGAGCCCTCCCCCGACGCGGTCAGCCGCACACTGATGTTCGGGAACTCGCGACGGAACGCTGCGAGCGCCCCCGGCAACCCACTGGAAAGGTCCATCGCGGTGAACACGCCGATCCGCAGTCGACCGGCGAGGCTCGTCTTCGCCTGCCCGCTGGCGAGGGTGAGACGCTCCATCGCCGCGAGGGTCTCGAGGGCGATCGGCAGCAGGGCCTCTCCCGCAGGGGTCAGGCGCAGCCGATGCTCCGACCGGTCGAACAGCGTGACCGCGAGGCTGCGCTCGAGGCTGCGGAGACCGGCGGACACCGTCGACTGCGCCGCGAACAGCTCCCCGGCCGCAGCCGTCACACTCGATTCGGCGGCGACGGTGACAAAGTACTCCAGCAGGCGCGTATCCATGACAGAAGCCTAAGCGGGACTATCGATCTGCTCGATACTCATGTCCATTTTTATTCGTTTGACATGTATATATATCGCCCACAGGCTTAATCAGGCGGATCCGTCACACCGCGGACCGCGCGAGGAAGTCAGGGAAGTCCGGCCATGTCCACCAGCACCAGCGAACGCGTCACGACCAGCGGCCTCTCGAAGCGACGAGCGGAGTGGTCGTTCTGGATCGTCGCGCTCGCCTTCGTCATCGCGACCTCCTTCACGACGACGCCGACCCCGCTCTGGACGATCTACCAGCAGACCGACGGCTTCGAGACGGTGTGGTTGACGATCGCATTCTCGTCTTACGTGGTCGGGGTGATCATCAGCCTCCTCTTCTTCGGGCACGTCTCCGACTGGAAGGGACGCCGCCCACTGCTGCTCATTGCTATCGGCCTGCAGATCGTCGCCGCGGCGCTCTTCCTGAGCTCGACCGCCCTGCCGGTGCTCATCATCGCCCGAGCCATCTGCGGTCTCGGAATCGGCATTCTGACGGCGACGGCCACCGCATTCCTCGCCGAGCTCAACGCTCGCTCCGGACGCACGCCGGTGTTCGCGGTCGTCGTCGCGACCGCGGCGAACATGGGCGGCCTCGGTCTCGGCCCGATCATCGGCGGGCTGTTCTCGGAGTACTCCGCGAACCCGCTCCGCAGCCCCTGGCTGATGTACGTCATCGTGCTCGCGGCGGCCTTCGTCATCGCCTGGCTGCCGCGTGAAACCGTCGTGCCGGACCGCCAGCGCCGCTATCGCATGCAGCGCATCGTGATCTCGAACGAGCACCGGCCCACGTACCTCGCTTCCGCGGCGGGTGGTTTCGCGTTCTTCGCGATCTGCGGACTGAGCGGCTCGCTCGAACCGAAGTTCCTCGCCCAGCTCGGCATCAGCTCGCATCTGGTGGCCGGCATCGCGTCCGCGGCCGTCTTCCTCAGCGGCGCGATCGCCCAGATCGTCTTCGCGCGTCTTCGGGCGACAGTCCAGCTCAACATCGGCTTCTCCCTCGTCGCCATCGCGGCGGTCGCGATGGCGCTCGGCGCGAGCATCCCCGGCTGGCTGTGGGTCTTCGTCGTGGGTGCCATCGTCGGCGGCGCCGGGGGCGGCATCCTGCTCAAGGGTGCGCTCGGAACGGCCGCACGGCTCGCACCGGCGGGGCACGTCGGCGAATCGACGGCGGGCATCTTCATCGCCGCGTTCCTCGGCATGGGGCTGCCAGTGGTCGTGATCGGCATCCTCACGACGGCAGGCGTCAGCCTCACCGCCTCGATGATCGGTTTCAGCATCATGGTGCTGGCCGTGGTCGTCTCCGCCGCCGTCACACTCGCCCGGCATCCGGCGCCGTAGCGGGGGCGCGCGGCAGGCCTCCCCCGTCGCCGTATCCTCGAAGCGGGGGACGACACGCGGACGTGCGGCCGTCTCGGCCCGACACGAGAGGTCCGGTGATGACGGCGGAGAACGATGCCTCCGATGCGCTCGACGAGTTCCACGCCCTGCTGCGAAACACCCACGGGGTGTCAGACGAGGACCGAGAAGCGGATGCCGTCGCCCGGCGACGACGCATTCGCCGCGGACTGATCATCACGACGGTTGCCGTCGCGGTGCTGCTCGCCGCCATCGGTGGATACGTCGGCTGGGCGCTCTCAGCCTCCGTGAGCGCGGCGACGGTGACCCCGGTCACGCCGCAGGTCGTCGCGCGGCCCGCGGCCGCCGTCGCGTTGCCTGCCAGCGGCGCCGCGGCCGTCAGCGTCTCGGGCGCCGACGACTACCTCGGTGCGGACGCTTCCGACATCTGGGCGGTCGCGGGCGCGGACGAGGTGCGCCCGATGGCGAGCATCAGCAAGCTGATCACCGCACTCGTCGTGCTTCAGGCGCACCCCCTCGCGAGTACGGACGACCAGGGACCGACGATCACGTTCGACAAGGCCGACCACGACCTGTACGACGCCTACTACGTGCTCGGTGCGACGATCGCACCGATGCCGACCGGGACCACCCTGTCGGAGCAGGACGCGCTGGCAACGATGCTCATCCCCTCGGCCAGCAACTACGCCGAGGCCATCTCAACGTGGGCGTTCGGTTCACAGAGCGCGTTCCTCCGGGCCGCGCGCACGTGGCTGGCCGACAACGGCCTGAACAGCACCACCATGGTCGAGCCGACGGGCATCGATGCGCGCAACACCAGTACGGTCGGCGATCTGATCACCCTCGGGAAGATCGCCGCCGCTGACCCCGTGATCGCGAAGATCACCGCCACGCGATCGGTGACGATCTCCGGCCCCGGCACGTTGACCAATACGAACGACCTGCTCGGCAGCCACGGCATCACCGGCCTGAAGACCGGAAACCTCGGCGAAGACGCCTACAACCTGCTCTTCACGGCCTCCGTGAACGTCGGAACGGCAACGCCGCTCTCGGTCACTGGGGTGGTGCTCGGCCAGCCTTCGCACGAAGAGCTCGACCAGGCCGTCGAGGACCTGCTGGACAGTCTCACCGGCGGCTTCGTCTCGGCCACCGTCGCCAGCGGCGGACAGAACGTCGGCACGATCTCGACGCCGTGGGGCTCCTCGGCGCACCTTGTGGTCAGCGACGACGTCTCGATGCTGACCTGGTCGGACACGCCGATCAGCGCCGTGATCGACCTCTCCCCCGCCGCGAGCTACGACGACGGGCAGGTGGTCGGGACGATCACCTGGACCGCAGGCCCGAACACGTCCACGGCGAACGTCGAGGTGAACGGAAGCGTCGAACCGCCCGGCATCTGGTGGCGGCTGACACATCCGTCCGAGCTCGGGTAGTGCACGACGCCTGTCGCGGATCCGGTGCGGGGCGGCGCCCCGCACCGGCAGGCCGAATCAGCGCACCTTCCGGACGAAGGAGATCAAGACCGCAGCGACGAGCGCGATGCCCGCCGAGATCCAGAAGCCTGCGTCATACCCGCCGAAGCTGGTGACAGCGAAAGCCATCACAACCGGGCCCAGGATCTGCCCTCCGGTGTTCGCCATGTTCAGGATGCCGAGGTCCTTGGCTGCGGTGGACGGGTCGGGGAGGACGTCGAAGTTCAGCGCCTGATCCACGGCGTTGAAGACGCCGAACGCGATCCCCAGCCCGAAGACAGCGAAGACGATCATGGATACGCTGTCATCCCAGACGGCCGGCACCAGCAGGGCGGCCGCGAGCAAGACCGCCGACGCGACGACCATGACCTTGCGACGTCCGAGTCGATCGGACAGCGGTCCCGCGATCACTCCCGTCACGAGCGAGCCGATGGTCTGGATCCCGGCGATCGTGGCGATCATCGCTGCCGCGGCGGCGGCGTCCAGCACGAAGTGGTCGGTGAGGATATACAGCTCGTAGCCGGTGACCGCGTACATCGCGAGCACAAACAGCAGTTTGCCGATCAACGCGATGTAGAAGTCTCGGGCACCCCTTGTCGGGAACGAGAAGGAGCGCAGCAGCGCGGCCCGGTCCAGCCGCTCCTTCGGCACGTTCTGTTGGAACGGTCTGGGGCGACCAAGGCCACGACAGGGCCGGCCAACAGCACGATGACCCCGAACACCAGGAATCCGGCGCTGGCATCGCTCACGAACGCTGCCGCGACGATCCCGGCCACACCAGCGCCGATCGTGGTTCCGATGCCATAGTGAATCGGCCTGACTTTCGTTCCGTTCTTCAAGCAAGGATGGAACACGATGAATCAGAAGTACTCGCCGGAGATGCGTGAGCGTGCGTTGCGGATGCTCGCGGAGACGCGGCCGTCGCACCCGAACATGATGAGCGCGG
>JAATGR010000021.1 GCA_015654575.1 Actinomycetales bacterium | reverse complement strand
CCGCGCTCGGCGCCCTCGCCTTCCTCCTCGCGTTCGGCGTCGGGCTCGGGATCGCGGGAACCGGCACCAATCCGGGCGCGCTTGCCACCCTGACGGCCGCCGCCGTCCTCAGGGCGCCCGCAGCGTGGGTGTTCGTCGCCCTCACCACGCTCCTGCTGGCGACCATGCCGCGCGCCGCGGCGGCCATCTCGTTCATCGTCCTCGGGCTGCACCTCGCGCTCGAGTTCAGCGTCGAGTTCCGCATCGCGCCAGCGGAAGCGCTCTACGCTTCCCCGTTCGCCCTCGTTCCCCAGCTCCCCGCCGGGCCAGGACACCCGTGGCAGACGATCCTGCTCATTGTCATAGCCGTTGGGCTCGTCACGATCGCCACGAGGACGCTGCGGCGTCAAGACATCCGCTGACCCTCGCGGGCAAGGCATGCAGCCCCGGTCGCCATCCCTGTCGGATCGTCTCCGACCGACCGAGGCAGTCATGCCGAGCAGAACTGCGCAACTCGGAGTGCCAGTGATGGATCATTTGGCGTTCCTCCCGATCTTCGCGCGAACAACAACAGTCCAACGCCCCGTTGCACCGATCGCGTTCGAGGGACGGTGGCGGTGGGACGCGCGCGTCTAGGAGATCTATCCGCGCAGCTCCCGCGACGCCGACGGCGGATACAGCACCGTCGACCGCTCCAGGTCGGTCACGACGAGGTTCACGAACGTCCGCATCGGATAGATCGAGCGGTCGATCTCAGGGTGTTGTTCTCAGTCACGCCACAAGCCCGACCATTGACGCCACGTCAGAGTCAAGCAGGCCCTGGCCCTCGGCGCGCATGAGGTCATGCCGGCGTGGTGCGCACGACGTCCAGGATGTCAACCACGGACGGCTTGCCGGTGCCGCACGCAGCACGACACCGGCTTCTGGTCCCCTCTCCTCCAGAGAACCAGATCCGCCCTCCAGCAGCTCGGGACCAGCGTGTCTGTCCGATAAACGGTGTGTGGGATCCGGCGGTTTTCATTAGTGGGTGGTGTTCTCGGACCGTCCGGCGAAGGTGATCGCGAACGCGTTCAGCGCGGGCTTCCACCTCATTACCCAGCGTGCACGGCCTCCGCCGGTCGGGTCAAGCGACCGCGTCACCAAATACAGGCACTTGATCGCGGCGGCCTCGTTCGGGAAGTGCCCGCGCGCCCGGACGGCCCTGCGGTAGCGGGCGTTGATTGACTCGATCGCGTTGGTCGTGCAGATCACCCGCCGGATCTCGACGTCGTACTCCAGGAACGGCACGAACTCCGCCCAGGAGCTGCGCCAGAGCTGCACGATCGCGGGATACCGCTCACCCCACTCGGCTTCGAACTCCTCGAACCGATCCTTCGCCGCCTGCTCGGACGGAGCCGTGTAGACGGGCTTGAGGGACTTCACGATCGCGTCGCGATGCTGCCGGCCCGCGTAACGGAACGAGTTGCGGATCAGGTGGACGATGCACTGCTGCACGACCGTCTGCTCCCACGTGGTGTTGATCGCCTCCGGCAACCCCTTCAGGCCATCGCAGACAGCGATCAGGACGTCCTCGACACCCCGGTTCTTCAGCTCGGTGAACACCTGCAGCCAGAACCTCGCGCCCTCCTGGCCGTCGCCGGCCCAGATGCCGAGGATGTCGCGTTCCCCGTTCACGGTGACGCCCATCACGACATAGAACGGGGTGTTCCGGACCTGCCCGTCACGGACCTTCACCACGATCGCGTCGACGAAGATCACCGGGTAGATCGCATCCAGCGGCCTGCTCGACCATTCGGCGAGTTCCCCGGCGACCTTCTCGGTGATCCGGCTGATCGTGTCCTTGGAGACCTTCGCCCCATAGACCTCGTCGAAGTGCGCGGCGATCTCCCCGGTCGTCAGCCCGCGCGCGGTCAGCGACAGCACGATCTGATCGACCCCGTCCAGCCGTCGCTTGCGTTTCGGAACGATGACGGGCTCGAACGACCCGTCACGGTCCCGAGGAACCTCGATCTCCACGGGCCCGATCTCGGTCAGCACCGTCTTGACGCGGGTTCCGTTGCGCATGTTCTCAGCAATCGGGGTTCCGCCGTGCTCGTGACCGAGATGCTCGGTCAGCTCGGCATTCAGCGCGGTCTCGAGAACGTTCTTCGTGAGCTGGTTCAGCAGCCCTCCCGGGCCAACCAGGCTCACGCCCTGCTCCTTCGCCTGCGCCAGCAGACGCTCGGCGAGGTCTTTCTGATCGATGATCTCTCCCGTCACAGGATCGATCATCTCGTCATCCAACAACTCGGTCGTGTCAGCCACCGCCATCTCCTTACGGATCAGGCCGGACCCCACACACCGTTACTCGGACAGTCCCGGACCAGCATCAGCGCCTCGGCGAGGAGACCAGAGGGGGATCAGCACAAGGCCAGTTCAGGCCTTCAGGGCCGCGGACAATCCGCGGAGTTCCTCGAATGTTTGGTCGAGGGTTGTGTGGAGGTCGTCTGGCTGGGTTGACCAGCGGTGGATGGCGGTGCTGAAGGCGTCCATGCCAACGCGTGCGCACAGCAGCGCGGCCTGTTCGTCGACACCGCGCTCCTGCAGTGCCTGCGCTACGAGGTCGACGAGCGCCGCCGCCTTTGCGCACTCGCGTTCGCGCAGCGCTGGCGCCGCGGTGATGATCGGCGCGCGCAGGGCAGCCAGGGGGCGGTTGCGCTCGATCAGCGGCACGACGCCGTGGAAACCCCGCTGCAGTGCCGGCATGGGCTCGAGGTCATACGGCACGTCGGCAAGGGCTTGGACTGTGACGTCGCGCAGCTCGTCTTCGCTGGCGAAGAGGACTTCGCGTTTGTCGGGGAAGTGGCGGAAGTAGGTGCGCTCGGTCACGCCCGCGCGCTCGGCGATCTGGGCGGTGGTGGTGCGGTCGTAGCCATGCTCGGTGAACAGCTCGAGGGCAGCGCGTTCCAGGCGCTTGCGTACGACGCGTCCATCCCGGGGCACGATCCGAGCATATCAGTGTTGCGTCAGTGACTGACCAAACGTACAGTCAGTAACTGACGATACGTGTGATGGAGATCCCGATTGTCGCCCCTCACGATCCGAATGGAGACTTATGAGCGAGCAGATGCGCACGTTGCGCTTCCATGAGTACGGCGAACCGGCCGAGGTCCTCCGGCTGGAGGAGACGCCGGTGCCTGCGCCGGGGCGTGGGCGGATCCGGGTCGTGGTTCACGCGACGGGGCTTGCTCCGGCTGATTGGGCGCTGTGTCGCGGCCTGTTCGCCGGAACCTTGCCGCGGGGGATCGGGTGTGATGTCTCGGGCACGGTCGATGCCGTCGGTGAGGGCGTGTCCGGGGTCGCGGTCGGCGATGCCGTCTTCGGTACCGCGGACTGGGCGAACTCGTCGTCCGCGGGCGCGTCGGAGCGTGCGGTCATGAACCGGTGGTTCCCAGTGCCGCAGGGTCTGAGCCTCGTGCAGGCGGCGGCGTTGCCGATGACCGTCGACACGGCGTACGGACATTTGAACTGGCTCGGCCTGGAAGCGGGCAAGACGGTCCTC
The DNA here is from genome assembly GCA_015654575.1 of Actinomycetales bacterium. Taxonomy (GTDB): domain Bacteria; phylum Actinomycetota; class Actinomycetes; order Actinomycetales; family Microbacteriaceae; genus Microbacterium. The sequence continues at coordinate 1,218 of JAATGR010000021.1, read as the reverse complement.
GTCCACGGTGCGGGCAGCACGATCGGGTTCGCCGCCGTGCAGATCGCACTGCTGCGCGGGATGCGTGTGATCGCCACGGCCGGGGAGACGTATGCGCCGCAGCTGCGGGACTTCGGCGCGCTCGTGACCTCCTATGGCGACGGCATGGTGGAGCGCGTCGCAGCGCTCAGCGAAGGCGCGGTCGACTATGTGCTCGACACGTCTCCGGTGGGCGGTGCGATCCCCGACCTGATCCGGATCGCAGGCGGGGACCCAAGGCGCGTTCTCACGATCTTCGACTTCGACGCGGCCGCCGAGCTCGGAGCTCGGGGCTCCTTCGGGGAGGACATGGCCAACCGTGTCGAAGCTCTCCCCGAGTTCGCCCGGCTCGCTGCCGAGGGGCGCTTCCGCGTCCCGATCGCAGCCACCTTTCCCCTTGAGGAGTGGAGAACAGCGATGCAGATCAGCCAGAGCGGCAAGGCCCGCGGCAAGCTTCTGCTCCTTCCCGGAGGGGACACCACCAATGCCTGAAGTTCGTGAGGCAGCCCTTGACCTCGACGGCACGACGCTTTCCTACGAGGAACGCTCGGGTGCAGGGCCCGCCGTCGTGGGGCTCCGCGGTCTGGGCTCATCCCGGGCCGCCGACGTCGCGAGCGGCCACTTCGACGAGTCCGCCCTCGCCGCGTCCGGCCGCCGGCTTATCCGCTATGACGTCCGTGGACACGGCCGCTCCACCGGCAGGCCCGTCCCGGCCGAGTACGCCTGGCCGCACCTGGCGGACGACCTCCTCGCTCTACTGGACGCCATCTCGCCGAACGAGCCCGTCGACGCGTTCGGCGCATCCATGGGCGTCGGCACGCTCCTGCAGGCGCCCGTCGTCGAGCCACTTGACTCCCCGTTCGACAGCGGACTTCGAAAGCCGGCTATGAAGCGCCCCGGGTTTTGAATCGTCCTGACTTTCGTTCCGTTCTTCTAGTAGGGATTGTCATCTCGCAGGACATCGGTGACGGTTCTGCATCAGGACATTGGTGACGTTTCCGGGGTTCTTGGTGGTGACGCTTCTGCCGCTCGTATGGGTGTGTGAGCCGAAATGAGCCTGGCCGGAGTCCCGCGGGGTGGTGGTCTTTCGGGCCCGCGGCGTCGTGTCCTTGACGGGGTGAGCCATCGTGCGATGGTCGGTGAGAACGACCAAGAACTCACACAGAAAGACGACACCGCACGATGGCTCTTGACCAGTCT
>JAATGR010000125.1 GCA_015654575.1 Actinomycetales bacterium | reverse complement strand
CGGACCAGCGGCTCGAAGACGCGTTGTAGATCGGCAGGATCCAGCCCGGCGCCGCGATCGGCGACCTCGATGCGTCACGCGTCGCCCTCGCGGTGCGCCGACACGTCGACGCGGGGCTGATCCCCGCCGAACTTGAGGCCGTTCGACATCAGGTTCTGGAACACCAGACGCAGTTGGCTCGGGTCAGCCTGGACGACCGGCAGCGGTCCCACCGTGAGGCGCGGATCGTCTTCCGCAACGCCCAGGTCAAGCCGTGCGGCAGCGGCGACCTCGGCGAGATCGACCCGGGTACGACGCAGCTCTCCGCCCAGGCGGGCATAGGCGAGGATGTCGCGGATCATCTCCTCCATCCGCGAGGTGCCCCGAAGTCCTGTCTCCAGGCAGTTGTCCACGATCGGCGGCAGGTCGGTGCGTCCCTCGAACTGCTCGTGCAGCAGTTCGAGGGACATGACGACGGCCGTCAACGGCGCCGCGAGATCGTGGCTGATCTGCCCGGCGAAAGCCGACAACCGGTCGTTGGAGCGTCGCAGTTCCTCGCTGAGCTGTTCGGTGCGATGCAGGGCAGCCTCGAGCCGACTCGCCTGACGCTCGAGTTCGAGGATGTCGACGATCCGATCGGCCAGCACCGCCAACAGCTCCCGCTGATGATCGTCGATGTGATGGGTCACGAAGTCGAACACGCACAGGGTGCCGATCGGCTCGCCCTGAAGGATCAGCGGGTGGTTCGCGTAGAAACGCACGCTGCCCACTTCGCCGGTGACGAAGGGATTGTTCCGATACCTCGCGTCGACGCTGGCGTCCTCGACGGCGACGGGCAGACCCGCGCTGAGCCCCAGCGCGCACATCGAGTCCTCCCGGCGGCAGACTCCAGGGTCGAATCCGACCGCCGCGATCTGGTACTGCCGGTCGTGAGTGAGGATGTTGATGCTCGCCATGGGCACCTCGGCGACGAACGCGGCGAGTTCGACGACCGACTGCAGCGCCTCCGGCGCGGTGTCCAGCAACCGGTACTGCTCGATGACGTCTTCAGCGGCCATGCGGCTTCCCCTCGCGGACGCGGCGCCGGTCAGCGCCCGGCGGCCCCCGCCTCGGTGCTGCTCACATCGGTGCGGTGGAAGTTCAGATGCGACCGGGAGGCGGTCGGCCCGCGCTGGCCCTGATAGCGGTTTCCGTACGGCCCCGAGCCGTAGGCGTTCTCGGCGGGTGAGGAGAGCCGGAAGAAGCAGAACTGTCCGATCTTCATGCCCGGCCACAGCTTGATCGGCAACGTCGCCACATTGGACAGCTCGAGGGTGACGTGACCGGAGAAGCCCGGGTCGATGAAGCCGGCCGTGGAGTGGGTGAGCAGGCCGAGCCGTCCCAGGGACGACTTCCCCTCCAGTCGAGCCGCGATGTCGTCGGGGAGGGTGATCTGCTCGAACGTCGAGCCGAGTGCGAACTCGCCGGGATGGAGGATGAACGGCTCGTCCGCGGACACCTCGATCATCCGGGTGAGCTCGGGTTGATCGTCCGCCGGATCGATGAAGGGGTACTTGTGATTGTCGAAAAGACGGAAGTATCGGTCGAGCCTCACATCGACGCTGGAGGGCTGCACCATCGTGTCGTCCCACGGCTCGAGACGGATCCGTTCGGCCCGGGCTTCGGCGCGAATGTCACGATCGGAGAGCAGCACGGGTTCAGCCTAGCGAGGACGCGCGACGCGGTGGCACCGGCCGCAGGATCGCACCGGTGTCGCAGAATCGCACCGGTGTCGCAGAATCCGCGCGGAATCCTGCGACGCTCATAAGGTCCTGCGACTCCGAATGCCGCAGCCGACACTGTTATGCTGGCCGGGCGCCCTTCGGGCGTCTCGGGGCTGTAGTTCAATGGCAGAACTTCTGCTTCCCAAGCAGACAGCGCGGGTTCGATTCCCGTCAGCCCCTCCACAGAAGAACTCGGTCACGGCAGGTTTCCGTGAGTAGCGAGCACGGGGCATCACATCCTCGGGAACGAACGCTGAAGGCCCCGGCCGCGCGATCGCAAGCCTGGCCCCACGGTGATGTCCCCCCAGGCTGGGAGGACGGGCTGATGACGTCGACGGCCGTGCTCCACGCGTGGGTAGACGAGTCCGTGCATACCGCAGGCGGCGCGCTCGCCGAGGGCATCTACCTCCTCGCCGCCACCATCGCCGACCCGGTCGCGTGTGGCCCGATCCGCGACGAACTCCGCGGCCTGCTGCTCGGCAGGAGCCGCCGCCTGCACTGGCGCGACCACACCCGTCGCCGCAGGCGTCTCATCGCCGGGACGCTAGCGCAGCTCGACGTCACACACAGCATCGTCGTCGGCGCACCCATCGACCCACAGCGGCAAGAGCGCGCCCACCGGCTGTGCATGGAACGCCTGCTGCACGAACTGGCGGCCGTCGGCGTGTCGCCGAACGGCGAACGCCGTCCCCGAACGCCCGCGACCGAAAGATGATCGACGCACTGCGCTCTCGCCACACGATCCCCTCAGCCCTGACCGTCGAGTTCATTCACCCTGACCAGGAGCCGATGCTGTGGCTGCCCGACGCCGTGGCAGGCACGGTCGGCATGCGCCGACGCGACGACGACGCCGAGCCCTCTGAACGACTCCGACACGCGATCGTCGAGCACACGGCGCGTCTGACCTGACACTGCCCCGGGAAAGCGTCAGGGCCGAGTCCCACGACGACGCGGGAGTCTCGACCCTTCCTTCCTCACACCAGAGCCGGGGGAGGCACCCGTTCTGGTTAGCACCGGAGCACGCGCAGGGGGCGGCCACCGCATACGCACGAGAACCGCCCCGCGCGGAAAGCAAAACGTTCGCGACCCCACGGACTCAGCCGATTACCGCAGACCGGCTCGCGTACCGACATGCCTCCGCATACCTTCACGACCCCGTGCGGGCCGCCTAGACCGAACAGCGCGGAGTCCGCTCCACGCCACTGGAGTAGCGTCAGCGGGGTGACGACGCTCTTCCTCGCACGCCACGGTGAAACCGTGTGGCATGCCGACCACCGCTATGCCGGGATCTCCGATGTGGCACTGACCCAGCACGGGCTCGGCCAGGCTGCCGCCCTGGGCGCGTGGGCGGCAGATGCCCACCTCGACGCCATCCTCGCGTCGCCTCTCACCCGGGCGGCGCGCTCGGCCTCGTACGCGTCATCGACGAGCGGGCTCGACATACGGATCGAGCCGCGCCTCACCGAGATCGACTTCGGCGTCGGCGAGGGACTGACCCCAGATGAGCTCGCCGCCCGATTCCCCACCGAGTGGGATGCCTTCCGGCGAGCGCCGGCGAGCACCCCGCTGCCGGAGGCGGAGAGCGGGCGCGACGCCATCCGCCGAGCCCTCCCCGTCTTCGACGAGCTCGTGACCGAGATGCCGGCCGGCCGGGTGCTGATCGTCGCGCATGCGACGCTCCTGCGCCTGCTGCTGTGCGAGCTGGCCGGTATCGACCCGGACGGCTACCGCGACCTCTTCCCGGTGCTGGGCAACTGCACCGTCACGACGCTGGCCTACCCCTGGATGCCGGAGCAGAAAGGGGCGCACGGCCGCCCCCGGGCACGCCTGCTGGGCTTCGACGTCCCGCCCTCCCGCGCCGACGCCTGACGACGACCCCGCACCGCGTACACGGCCCGCCCGTCCGAGGACCGACCGGCTCCCGCGAAGGATCGTCGCCGATCTCAGGAGGTCGGCCGCGACCAGTCGTAACCGGATGCGCGCGACAGCGCATGCGCCGTGACCGTGTCGACGCTGCGCGCGAGCTTCACGACCAGCCGCGAAAGCTCTTCGCGATCACGATCCGTCCACTCGTGGAAGAGCTGGGCGAAGTAGGCGTCGACGCCGGCGACGATACGGTCACCGACCTTCCGCCCTTCGTCCGTCAGGCCGACCACGACGGCACGGTTGTCTCCCGGGTCGGGGGCGCGCAGCACGAGACCGGCGTCTTCCAGACGGGTGACGACCTTGCTGACGTGGGACGTGCTGACCTCGACCGCGTCGGCGAGGTCGGTCGGCCGGGCCGCGCCGCGGTAGACCAGCTGGTTCAGCAGCAGGAACGCGGCGAGGTCGTCGGGCAGGGGGAAATTGGTGCTGACCATCAGCTCGCGACGGTTGGACGTGGAGTTCGCCCACACCGCGAACGACGCGAGCGCCGCGGACAGCCCGTCGCCGGGAACGAGGGGAGCGAATGCCGAGGCAGGCAGGTGCGCACGTGTGGCGACCTCTCGCTGCCTCGGCATCCGCTCTCCTCTCGCCTTCCCCCAGGCTAGGGCACTGTTAGCCGCGGACCGGTGTGATCACCCTTCGGTGGCGGTCGCCGCCTGCTTGGCCTCGATGTCGAAGACGTTCACGTTCCGGCGCCGGAACGTGAACCACGCGGCGAGGTAGCCGACCGCTGTGAGGACAGCGAGCGCGCCGTACATGACCTGCGCGGCACCGAGCAGAGTCGGGGTGATGATCGCGACGCCGGCCGCGACAAGCCGCGCGACGGCGATGATCGTCCCCTGTGCGGATGCCCGAAGCAGGGTGGGGAAGCTCTCCTGCGTCCACACCTTCATGATGGCCTCGAACGCGAACGAGCCACCGATCGCGGCACCGACATACACCAGGATGAGCGTCGTCAAAGAGAAGCCGAAGATCGCCGGGACAGCAAGACCCACCGTCGAGGCGATCGACCCGAACACGTAGTACGCCATCCGATAACGACCATCGACGATACGCATGAACCACAGGCCCAGCAGGATACCCGCCGGCAACGACAGCAGGCTGATGAGCGAGTTCAGCTGCACGCTGATACCGACGACGTACACCGCAACGTAGGTGCCGAACTGTCCGCTCGTGTTCGCCGACAGATTCACCAGGGTGTAGAAGATGAGCAGTCCGAGGAACGGCACGAAATAGCGACGATCGGTGAAGATCTGGCGAATACCGGACGACGAAGCGCTCGGCGTGGACGTCAAGGAGATCTGTTCGGTGTGCGCCGCCCGCCAGACGGACGATTCGGGGATGCCGGCTCGCAGCACCAGCACGATCAGCGCCACGACGCCAACGTGCGCGAACAGGATCTGGCCGCTCAGCTGCCCCATCCCGCCGACCAGCGTCGACAGGCCCGTGGTGACGAGGATGCCGCCGTACCAGAGGATCTGCGAGAACCCGATGAGCTTGCCCCGGTTGGCGTCGGTGGCCGCCTCCGCGATCGTGGCCAGCGACACCGGAAGATCCGCTCCGGTGCCGAGGCCGACGAGGAGGATCGCCACCAGCAGCGGCACGAACGACGTCGAGAACACCAGGAGTGCGGATCCGGCCACGATCATCAGCATCGTGATGAGGAAGACGGAACGCCGGCCGAACCGATCGCCGAGACGTCCGCCGGTGATCGCTCCGATCGCGACGCCGAACGTGAGCGCTGCCGACAGCACCCCGAACTGCAGCGCATCCAGACCGAACGCGATCTGATAGAGCACCAGGGCTATGCCGGAACTCACAGTGGCCGCAGCATCGATGTATGACGCCATTCCCGCGATGACACCGATCCACCACGCTCGTGCGGGGTGTGACGGGACTGTGCTCACTGCTGTTCTCCTTTGAACGGGCGCCCGCTTCAGCGGCGCACGGAATTATCGTTACTATGACGATTACTATCGTTATGGTAACTATACTTTTGTCCGCACATCAACTGTCCAGTTCGAAGGAGAACCTGTGTCGATCGACAGGCTCGCATCGCTCATCGCCCACCCTGACATCGCCTATCGACCGGAGGTGAGGTGGTGGCTCGCGGAGGGACTGCACACCGACGAGACGCTGCGGCACGAGATCGATCT
>JAATGR010000246.1 GCA_015654575.1 Actinomycetales bacterium | reverse complement strand
GACGCCTCGCAGGTCACCATCAGCCCCTTAGTCGACTTCACCGTGGCCACCAGCGGGCGCCAGCTCGGCATCCGCTTCTCGCTGCCGCTGTACGACGACACGACGTACACCGTGACCGTCACCGGTGTCACCGGCACCGGCGGCGGCCCCACGAGCACCATCACCGAGACGATTACCACGCCCGCGCTGGACGTGTACGTGCTCGAGCGCACCGACGAAGGCGACACCGTCTACCGCACCGGGCTGGACGGCACCGCGGCGGTGGCGGTGTTCACCGCATCCCACATCGAGGACTTCCGCGCGACGACCTCCTACCTGGTCATGTCGGTGCGCACCGATGACGACAAGCCCGAGCTGGTGGTCACCGACTCGGACGGGCAGGGAGCCCGCGACCTGGTCCTCCCCGGAGACGGCACCGGCACGGTGCAGGAGCTGCAGAGCGCCGATCGGGGGGACGTCATCGGCTACACCTACACCGACGCAGACCCCTCCGCGGCCGGTGCGTACACGAGCGCGCTGTTCACCGCCTCACTCAAGCCGGCCGACGCCGACACGCCTCCCACGGCGATCCAGGCCGGCGGCGCCGCGGTGAACGCCAGCGACTGGCGCTTCGTTCCCGACGCCGACGACATCCTCGTGCTCAGTTTCGACGGGCGGCTGCTGCTCACCCCGCCGGACGGTTCCGACGTGGTCGACCTCGGCGCGGCGGCCGCGATCGAGGGCATCGCGCGCGGATCCACGACAGCGGTCGTCATGCGCACCGACGGGTTGTTCACCGTCGATCTCTCCGACGGCACGACGACACCACTGGTGGACGCCGCCGGCATCGACGGCAACATCGGCCAGCTGGTCCCGCTGCCCGGCGACGCCACGCTGCGGCAGTTCACGTCCGCGAACGGCCAGGGCGGCACCACCGTCTACCGCGTGGCCTCAGACGGCACCGCGCAGGCCGTGTTCTCGACCTCCGACAGCGACGCGCTGCTGCAGACGTGCGTCTCGCCCTCGGGGCGTTACGCGGCCTTCCTGATGCAGCCGGATGCCGCCGCCAACCCCTACGTCACCGGCTATGACCTGCCGGTGCCCACCACCGTCGTCACGCACGTCGTTGATCTCGACGACGGCTCCGACGTCTCGGACATCGGGGCGTTCGCGATCTCCTGGTGTCAGGTCCCGCTGCCGTGACCGGCCTCGTCCCGGCCTCGCGGGACGCGCTCGCCGCCCTCCCACTGGTCGTCGCCCCGCTGCTGCTGGGCGGGCAGCTCAGGACCTGGACGGATGGCGCGCGCGTCGTCCTCCGCATCACCGAGGTCGAGGCATATCACGGTGCCGGCACCGGAGAGATCCCCGACCCCGGCTCCCATGCGCGGATGGGCCCGACCGCCCGCAACGCGACGATGTGGGGCGAGCCCGGGCACCTCTACGTCTACCTCAGCCACGGCATCCATTCCTGCATCAACGTCGTCTGCGGGCCGGGGGGCGTCGCCGGCGGTGTGCTGCTGCGCGCCGGCGAGGTCATCGAGGGCGCGGATGCGGCGACGGCACGCCGCCTCGCCCGACGGGGCATCGTGCGGGTCCCCCGCGACCTCGCGCGGGGTCCGGGCCGACTCGGGGATGCTGTGGGCCTGCGTCATCCGGTCCACGACGGCATCGATGCGGTCACCGGCGCCGAGCAGGCCGGCGCCGTCGCGCGACTGCTGCTGCCGGCGACGCCGGTGTCGTCCATCGCCTCCGGTCCTCGGGTCGGCGTGGCGGGGATCGCCGGCACGGCTGCGTTCCCGTGGCGGTTCTGGATCCCGGGCGATGAGACCGTGTCGCCGTTCCGCTGGGGACGGGGCGCCGCGCCGGCCTGATTCATCGGCGGGTCATAACAACCCCGCCTACGGTATGCGCATGTCCAGCACCGCGGCCGAGCACCCGCGTCGACGGCGCCGACGAATCCTCGTCGCGGCCGCGGTCGCGACGGTGGTCGTGGTGCTCGTCGGCATTGCGCTGCTCACGGTGCCGACGGCCCTGTCGTCGCAGTCCGCGGCGACGGCATCCGCGACCCCGACCCCGACCGCCACGACGCCGACGGTCGCAGAGGTGTACGCGAGCGTCGTCGCCTCCGTCGTCGTCGTCCAGGTCGACCTCGCCGACGGCACGGGGCTCGGCAGCGGCGTGGTCGTCGACGAATCCGGCACGATCCTCACCGCCGCCCATGTGATCACCGGCGCCTCCGCCATCCGCATCACCTTCGCCGACGGCACGGAGACCACCGCGACGGTCGCGACCACCGACGCCGCCACCGACACCGCGAGCCTCACCCCGGCCGCGCTCCCCGGCATCCTGGTGCCGGCGACGATCGGATCGAGCACCCCGATCGAGGTCGGCTCGGCCGTCATCGCCATCGGCAACCCGCTCGGGCTCACCGCCTCCGCCAGCACCGGCATTGTCTCCGGGCTCGACCGCACGGCGACGCCGGAGGGTCAAACATCGCTGACGGGACTGATCCAGTTCGACGCGGCCGCCAATCCCGGCAGCTCCGGCGGCCCGCTGCTGGACGCGGAAGGCGCGGTCATCGGCATCGTGGTGGCGCTCGCCAACCCGTCCGGCGACGACAGCTTCGCCGGCATCGGATTCGCGGTGCCCCTCGGCAGCGCGCTGGAAGGCGTCGCCGGCGGAGGCCCGGAGCTGTGAACACGACACGGAAGGAGGGCGCCGCATGAGCGTCGCAGACCAGGAGCAGGCCGCCACGGGTGGACCGCTGGAGAATGTCGTCTACGAGGTCAAGAAGGTCGTCGTCGGCCAGGACATCCTCCTCGAGCGTCTCGCGGTCGCGCTGCTGGCGCGCGGGCACGTGCTCGTCGAAGGGGTGCCGGGACTCGCGAAGACCCTCACCGTCAACGCACTCGCCCGGGCGATCGGCGGCAGCTTCCAGCGCATCCAGTTCACCCCCGATCTGATGCCCGCCGATGTCGCCGGCACCCGTGTGTACAACCAGCGCACCGGGGAGTTCGAGGTCGTGCCGGGGCCG
>JAATGR010000074.1 GCA_015654575.1 Actinomycetales bacterium | reverse complement strand
TGATCGTGATCTCAGCGCTCGGAATCCTTCTCGTCTCCGCCTTTGGCGTGCTCGTAGCCCGCACCACGCGGACAAAGGGAGCGCAGGCGCCTGAGATAGTTGGTGCGAGGACTCAAGTTCGATAATGACATAATGTGCATTATCGGCTATTTCTGAGGATGACGACTCAAGGCCGACCCCGGCGACAACGCCGCGCCCGCTTTCGGTGGGTGCAGGATGGCGGTCCGGTACGACGTCCGCGCGAAAACGTCCTCCGACCAGCGCGTCCGCGCCGAGGCCGCGTGACGCGACACGCGTCCGTTTCTTCGTGTCGGCACGCGAACGATCAGGCGTCATATTTCTTCCAGCGTCGGTAAGCCCACGGACTTTGTCCAGCCGATAAAGTGGACCACGTCTATCTCTCAGGTTTCTCCCAGAAAAGGCGCGTTCATGTCCGAAACCATCCCCGGCGACAAGGTCGCCGTCAACGCCATTCGCACTGCCTTCGGCATCGGCGGTGTCATCGCCCTCATCGTCGGCATCCTCATCCTGGTGTGGCCAGGACGCACCGCCGTGGTGGTCGCCGCAATCATCGCCATCTACGCCATCGCCGCCGGCCTGATCTACGCGGGCCTCGGCGTGTTCTCCAAGTCCCTCGGCGGCTGGGCGCGCGTAGGTCACATCGTCCTCGGCCTGCTGTTCATCGTGGCCGGCATCATCGCACTGTCAAACCTCGGCGCCACGGCGGTGTGGCTCGCCGCGTTCCTCGGCATCCTGGTCGGCATCTTGTGGATCATTGAGGGCGTCGTGGCGCTCACCACGCTCGGTGGGGCCGGGTCGAAAGGCTTCACGGTGTTCTTCGCCATCCTCAGCATCATCGCCGGCATCGTGCTGCTGTTCTCCCCGCTGTGGGGTGCGCTCGTGCTGTGGTGGCTGCTCGGCATCTCGCTCGTCGTGCTCGGCGTGATCCAGGTCGTGCGAGCGTACACGTTCAAGAGCCTCTGAGATCGACGATGGCGAAGCCCCGGGAGCCGCTATGGCGCCCGGGGCTTCGCCATGCATGATCCCGCTCGGAGGTCAGGCCGATCGGCGCGGTTCGGGGCTGTCCCGAATTAGGTGATTAGCCGGAAGCAGGCCGACATCCGCCACCAACGGAATGAATCGGCTGAATCACCTGATCTCGCTCAAGCGCCCCAACTACCTGCACGACCCGTCAGTCCTCCGTGAAGGAACCGATGTCACCGACGAGGCGGGTGTTGTCCGCGGGCACAGGTTCGATGACCGCCTTCGCCACCTCGGAGGCAAACTCAGACACGTTGTACAGCTTCCCCGCCGACTCGCGGCGCTGTGCGATGGCCCCGGGATTTGCACGCTCGAGCAGCGTCGCAGTGATGGTGCCCTCGATCATGTCGCCGGAGACCACCACGAACTCGATCCCGCGCTTCGCGAGAGCCGGGATCCGCTCGCGCAGCGCGTCCTCCCCCGCCCGCTTCGACAACGCGACCGGCTCGTACTCCGGCATCGTCGGAGTGGTGTGGATGAAGTGCGCCTGGTGGCTGGTCACGAAGACCACACGCGAACCGCCCGACATCAACGGCACTGCGGCCTCCAGGACATTCACCTGCGCATCCCGATTCAGCTGCAGCGCATAGTCCTCCGCCATGCCGCCTTCCATGCCGCCCGAGGCGTTCAGCACCAGGATGTCCAGCGTGCCGAACTCGCGTGCGATCTCGTCGAACATCGCGGCGACCGATGTCGCCTCGGTGAGATCGGCACCGATGACCAGGACGCGGACGCCTAGTTCACGGAGCTCCGCCGCCAGCCTTTGCGCCCGGGGTGCCTTGTTTCGGTAGTTGATGACCACATCCGCCCCTGCCTGGGCGAGATATCGCGCCGTGTCGGCGCCGATGCCACGCGAGGAACCGGTGACCAGGGCCGTGCGCCCGCTCAGCGCGCCTTCGGGGATGTGATGGGACATGAGCGAACTCCTGAGATGTCGGAGGCCATGCCGCGCGGCGAGGCCTCTCAGACCCTACCAATCCGAGCCTGTCGCCGGCCGATGCTATGGTGCGAGGAAGCCACACGAGAGGAGCGGCCCGCAATGTTGCCGGATCTCGCCCAGTTCATCTGGATCGGCTGGCTGTCATTGGTCGTGCTGTTCCTCGTCATCGAGTTGCTCACTCTCGAGTTCACGTTCCTGATGCTCGCCGCCGGTGCACTTCTCGGCGGTCTCGGCACGAACCTGGCCGGTGCGGCGTGGTGGGTGCAGATCCTGGCCGCGGGTGCCGTGGCCGCGCTGCTCCTCTTCACGATCCGGCCGCTCCTCCTGCGGGTGTTCCATAGATCGAGCCGTTTGCACCCGACCAATGTCGACGCCCTTCACGGCATGACAGCCCGAGTCCTGCAGCCCTTCGTCGACGGCGCGGGAATGGTGAAGCTCGATAACGGCGAAACCTGGACCGCACGCCTGCTCGGTGGACCGGTCGACGTCGGTGAGAGCGTGGTCGTGACCGCCGTCAGCGGTGCGACCGTCGAAGTCCGTCCCAGTGAGAAGGGCAATTCGTCATGATCGAACCCGGCGCCTTCATCGGCCAGATCTTCGTGATCGTCCTGCTGATCGTGGTGGTGATCTTCGTGATCGTCGTTATTTTCCGGACGATCCGCATCATCCCGCAGGCCTACTCCGGCGTGGTGGAGAGACTCGGACGCTACCAACGCACCCTCTCCCCCGGGCTCAATCTGCTCCTTCCATTCATCGACAGGCTGCGTCCCCTCGTCGACATGCGCGAGCAGGTGGTCTCGTTCCCGCCCCAGCCGGTGATCACCGAGGACAATCTGGTGGTCTCGATCGATACCGTCGTCTACTTCCAGGTCACCGACGCCCGGGCGGCCACCTACGAGATCGCGAACTACCTGAGCGCGGTCGAGCAGCTGGCGACCACCACGCTGCGCAATGTCGTCGGCGGGCTGAACCTCGAAGAGGCGTTGACCAGCCGCGACGAGATCAACGGCCAGCTGCGCGTCGTCCTCGACGAGGCGACGGGCAAATGGGGGCTGCGGGTGTCCCGCGTCGAGCTGAAGGCGATCGATCCGCCCCATTCCATTCAGGACTCGATGGAGAAGCAGATGCGCGCCGAACGAGATCGCCGCGCGGCGATCCTCACTGCCGAAGGATCGAAGCAGTCGCAGATCCTCGAGGCCGAGGGACGACGGCAGGCCGAGATCCTGAAGGCAGAAGGCGACAAAGCCGCCGTGGTGCTCAGAGCACAGGGCGAGGCGCAGGCGATCGCCACCGTGTTCCAAGCCATCCATGACGGCAAGCTCGACGACAAACTGCTCGCCTATCAGTATCTGCAGACGCTCCCGAAGATCAGCGAGAGTCCGTCGAGCAAGCTCTGGTTCATTCCGAGCGAGTTCACCGAGGCGTTGCGCGGCGTCAGCGCCGCGTTCGCCGCACGCACATCGGACGGCTCCCCCGCGCAGACCCCGCCGTCGGACCCACCGGAGCGATGAGCCATCCCTGGTTCTCCGGTCATACTCCACGGGTGCTCGCCCACCGCGGCTTCGTTCCCGACCCGGCGGAGGGCATCGTGGAGAACTCGTTCGCCGCGTTGGCCGCAGCGAACGCGGCGAACGCCGAGTACGTCGAATCCGACTGTCACCTGACCCGCGACGGCGAAGTCGTCCTCTTCCACGACGCCGACCTCGCACGGGTCATCGACGATCCCCGCATGCTCCGCGACGTCGAGGCGAGCGAGCTAGAGGAGATCATGTCCGACCGGGGCGGCCTGGTGACCCTACAGCAGGCGATCGAGGCGTTCCCGGACACACGGTTCAACATCGACGTGAAGTCGGACGAGGCCGCCGTACCGGCCGGCAGAATCGTGGCGCGCGCCGCGGAACGGGTGTTGCTGACGAGCTTCTCCGACGCGCGCAGACGGGTCGCGCTGACGGCGGCGGCAGAGGCCCGCCCGGAGCAGCGCCCCGCAACTTCCGCCGGAAGCCGCACCGTGGCGCTGCTCCTCGCGGCAGTCACCCTCGGCGCCCGCCACCGCACACGGGCGCTCCTCGACGACATCGACGCCGTCCAAGTGCCCGAACGACGGGGGCCGCTGCGCATCGTCACGCGACGATTCGTGGAGGCCGTGCATGAGGCCGGTGCTGAGGTGCACGTGTGGACCGTGAACGACGAGGATGACATGCGACGGCTTGTTGCCTTGGGCGTCGACGGAATCGTGACCGACCGAGCGGACGTTGCACTCCAGGTGCTCGGATAAACTGGCTGAACATCGACTGTGAGTTCGCTCCCGCCGGCAGCCGTTCGGATGATCCATCCAGGTCGTCACGTTATACCGGAGAAGACACGCGGTGAGAGGATCACACAATGGCAGATCGCAGCCTTCGCGGCATTCGACTCGGCGCCCAGAGCTTGCAAAGTGAAGAGGGCGTCGTGCTGCATGAGCGCATGCAACGCACCTACGTCTGCACGTCGTGCGGTCACGACAGCACGCTCACGTTCGCTGCCGACGCCGAAGCACCCGAGACCTGGGAATGCCGTGCCTGCGGCGCCGAGGCCGTGCTCCGCGTCGGTGACACGACCGTCACGGTCGATCACAGCGAGGACAAGGTGGCTCGCACCCACTGGGACATGCTGCTCGAACGACGCAGCATCCCCGAACTCGAAGAACTGCTCGAGGAGCGGTTGGCGTTCATTCGTTCCCGCCGCGGCGCCGGTCAGGAAGCCACGTCCAAGAAATCCGCCTGAGCATCAGCCGATCTTCGCGGCGCCGGTCTCTGAGGAGGCCGGCGCCTTCCTTGTGTGCCCGCCTCTGCCTCGAACGAAGAGGATGAGTCCGGCCGCCGCCAGCGCCGCAAGACTCCCCCAGCCCAGCACGGCCTGAATCCAGGGGCCGAGGACCACCGCGGGCGTGAGTCCGGTGCGCAGCGGCACGTCGGTGACCATCGTCCCCGCCGTGTCGGCCTGCAGCCCATCGATCACCGAGCCGTCGGGAGCGATCACCTGGCTGGTGCCGACGGTGGAAAGGTTCACCACCGCGCGGCCCGTCTCGATCGCCCGCATGCGCGCGAAAGCCAACTGCTGCAGGTTCTCATCGGTGCCGCGGAAGTCTGCGTTGTTCGTCTGGAAGAGGTAGACCTCAGCGCCATCGTTCGCCCCGTTCCATACGACATCGTCATAAATCACGTCGAAGCAGATGGCCAGTCCGACTGTGGTGTCAGCGACGTCCATGACAGGGGCGGCCGTCCCCGGGGTGTATTCGCGCTGCAGTAGGCCGATCAGGTCGGGGGCAAGCTGGGAGTAGAACCAACGGTCCGGAACATATTCCCCAAACGGAACAGGATGCGTCTTGTCGTATATCTGGCCGCTCGCGCCATCGGCCGTCCAGATCATCGAGCTGTTGAAGTACTCGTCTCCTCGCGCGGTGGCGGCGTTCATGAGCAGCGGGGCGCCCACGCGCGCGGAGATGTCCTCGAGGGCCGAGGCCGTGATCGCGTTGGAGGTCGGATCGGAGTCGACGCTGCCCTCCGGCCACAGGAGAAGATCGATGTCCTGCCCGACCAGGTCCTCCGATGCGGCGAGCTGGGAGTCGAGCACGGCGTTCCTGGTCCGCGTGTCGAAGTAGCCCGCCGGGCCATTGCCCTGCACCGAGCCGACACGCAACTCACCCGCATCCGTGGTCGGGAACTGCGGCACGAGGACGAGGAGAAGAAGGACGACGAGGCTGGGTAGGGCGGTCATGGGCCGTCGGAACTGCCGCAGCCGCACGTACTCGACGGCTCCGACGCACACGAACACGATCAAGAACGACAGTCCGGAGATGCCGACCCAGGAAACGATCGGCGCAAGTGGACTGGATGACTGGGTGACACCGACCCGCGCCCAGGGAAAGCCGCCGTACGGCCAGGACCCGAGGAACTGCTCACGCATGGTCCACAGCGCCGCGACGATGGCGGGCAGCAGGATCAGCCGCCACCAGCGACCGGGCAGCAACCGCGGCAACCATCGGTAGGCCAGCGTCATCCCGAGCGACGCGACCCCGGTGAGCGCCGCCTCCAGAACGGAGAGCGCGAGCCACGGCACCGGTCCGAGATAGCGGGCCGTGAAGGACACGTTGACGAGGAAGAACGCAAGACCGAACACCGACCCGGTCAGGACGGACGCCCAGGCCCGACGTCCGATGAGCGGCAGCACCGCCAACGGAATCGCGACGAAGACCACCGGCCACCAGCTCAGCGAGGGAAACGCGGTCGTGAGCAGCAGACCGGCGGCGGCCGCTACTGGCAGCGCGAATCGCAGCGGAATTATCGGGCGCCCGATGGTGGGGGCGGAGGGACGCGCTTCGTACACAGACAGAGCCTAGGTGCTCGCCCTGTGAACGGACGCGCACTCCCCCGCGGTTGTCATACCGAGCTGTAGGCGACGATTCCTCGACGCACGGCATCCAGCGCTCGGCGAGCAGTGACGGCCACCGAGCCGTCGGCTACCAGGGACAGCTGATCCAACAGGTCGATCGTCTGCTTAGCCCAGCGCACGAAGTCGCCGGCGGCCATATCCGCCTCGATCAACACCCGGTCGAGCAGACCGCCGCGCGCCCACGCATGCATCGCCGAGACCAGGCCGGATGCCGGCGGCGACGATCCCGGCAGACGATGCTCCCGTTCGAGGTCGTCGAGCTTCTGCCACAGGGTCTCGGTCTTCGTGAGCGCTGCGCGGAATGGGCCCCGCGGCATGGCCCGATCGGATGCTTCGTCGCGCCGGGGCTCATATACCAGCGCACACACCAGCGCCGCGAGAGCCGGTGCGTCGAGGCCCTCCCAGATGTCGGTTCGCAGCGACTCGGCCACCAGCAGGTCGCGGTCGCCGTAGATGCGTCGCATCGTGCGACCGGCGGCTGTGAGCGTCGTGCGACCGTCCTCTTCGACGATGTAGCCGAGCTCGGTGAGCACGTCCACGACGTTGTCGAAGACCCGGGCGACCGTGCCGGTGCGGGTGTCGATCTGCTGACGCATGCGACTGACATCGCGCCGCAGCTTCCAATACCGCTCGGACCAGCGCGCGTGCTGCTCCCGCTCGGGGCAGCTCTGGCAGGGATGGCGCTGCAGGCGGGTTCGGAGTGCCTTGATCCGCCGCTGCCGCCGGTCGCGGACGTCCCGTGAGGCCGTCGCGTCGCGCCGGTTCTGCTTCTCGAGATCCCCGAGCTCGCGTCGGATGCCGGAATACTCCAGGAAGTCCCCGCGGTCACAACTCATCGCCTCGGCGTAACCGGCCAGTGACGTCTCGGCCTCCCGCACCTGCAGCGCGATGCCGACAACAGCCCTATCGGCCTGGAACTGCGCGAACGATGTCTCCAGCACCTCGCGCGCGCGCGACCGCCCGAATCGGTCGATCAGGTTCACCGCCATGTTGTAGGTCGGACGGAAACTCGAGTTCAGCGGATAGGTGCGCCGAGAGGCGAGCGATGCGACCGCCTGCGGATCGAGCTGATCGCTCCATTGGATGACGGCGTGACCTTCGACGTCGATGCCGCGCCGTCCGGCACGGCCGGTGAGCTGGGTGTACTCCCCCGGCGTGATCGGCACGCGCGCCTCGCCGTTGAACTTCTCCAACCGTTCGAGCACGACGGTGCGTGCCGGCATGTTGATACCCAGTGCGAGGGTCTCCGTCGCGAAGACCGCTTTCACGAGCTTGCGTTGGAAGAGCTCCTCGACGATCTCTTTGAACGCCGGCAGCAGCCCCGCGTGATGCGCAGCGACGCCGCGTTCGAGGTCGTCCCGCCACTGCCAGAAGCCGAGGACGGCGAGGTCCTCCTCTGGCAGGGACGCGGCGCGCTCGGCGACGACCCTGCGGATCTCCGCCCGTTCGGCCGCGTTCGTGAGCCGCACGCCGGCACGACGCGTCTGCGCGACCGCCGCGTCGCAGCCGACCCTGCTGAAGATGAAGAAGATCGCCGGCAGCAGATTGGCCCGGCCGAGCAGCTCGACGACCGCGCCGCGTTCGACGCGGTCCGAGCGTCCGGGAGGACGCCCGGACCGTCCGCGGGGGTGACGTCCCCGTGGAACCGAGCCATCGCGCGTTGCCCCCCGCAACCGCAGCAACTCCCGGTTGACGCGGTTGCTGCCGTCGTTCTCGTCGAACAGGGGCAGCAGGTCGCCGCGCACGAGCATGTGCTGCTCCAGCGGAACCGGCCGGTCCTCGGAGACGATAATGTCGGTGTCTCCGCGCACAGTGTCGAGCCAGTCGCCGAACTCCTCAGCATTAGAGACCGTGGCCGACAGCGACACCATCCGCACGCGACGCGGCAGGTGGATGATGACTTCCTCCCACACCGCCCCTCGGAACCGGTCGGCGAGATAGTGCACCTCGTCCATGACGACGAATGCGAGATCGCGCAGCGCCGGAGAGTCGGCGTAGAGCATGTTCCGGAGCACTTCGGTGGTCATCACGAGGATCCGGGCGGAGCCGTTGATGTTGGTGTCCCCGGTGAGCAGCCCGACGTTTTCCTCGCCGTGCACCGCGCACAGGTCGCGGAACTTCTGGTTCGACAGCGCCTTCATCGGCGTCGTGTAGAAGGCCTTGGCCCGGGACTCTCGCAGTGCGAGATGAACGGCGAACTCGCCGATGATGGTCTTTCCCGCGCCCGTGGGAGCGGCGACCAGGACGCTGTGCCCGGCTTCCAAAGCCCGGCAGCCGGCGAGTTGGAACTCGTCGAGCGCAAACCCCTGGGCCGCGGCGAACGTCTCGGTCTCGTTCACGCGTCGAGGTCGCCGAGGGTTACGGCCTGGCGTCTGCGGCGGTTGCGGTCGAACAGCACGGAGATGAGGGCCGCGGCGAAGTAGAGCACGATGAGGATCCCGCCGAGCAGCAGCATCGAGATGACATCCGCTGCCGGCGTCGCGACGGCGGCGAATACGGCCGCCACCAGAACCGCGATGCGCCAGGACTTCAGGATCGCGCGTCCCGAGACCACGCCGGCGACGTTGAGGGCGACCAGGAACACCGGCAGGACGAAGGCGACGCCGATGACGATCATGAGTTTGAAGACGAAGTCGTAGTAGTCCTGCGCGTTGTAGAAGTTCGCGCCGCCCTCCGGCGTGAACGACCACATGAGCTCGATGACGTGAGGCATGATCAGGATGCCCACGTAGCAGCCGGCGAAAAACAGCGGGATGGCGGAGCCGACGAATCCGATCGTGTACCGGATCTCCCTGCGCGTCATCGCGGGCATGACGAACGCCCAGATCTGCCACAGCCACACCGGCGCGGAAAGGAAGATCCCGATCGTGAACGCGATCCGCATCCGCATGTCGAACGCGGCAGTCACGCTTCCGAAGTTCAGGGCGGAGAAGTCGTCGCCGCGCTTGGCGGCGATCACCCTGATCGGATCGGTGATCATATAGATAACCGGATCGGTGACGAAGAACGCGATCACCATCGCGACGACCAACGCCGCCGCCGCAATCATCAGCCGTTTACGCAGTTCGACGAGGTGGCCGGACAGGGACATGCGGCGGTCGTTGCGTGGAGCCTGCGGGCCTTCGACGTACGGTGTGTCGGTGGTGGCCACCGTGGGTCAGGGGGTGGGTTCGGTGCTGTCGCTACGGCCCGCCGGGGAATCCGTGACCGCGGCAGAAGGCGCCGCCGTCGAGGGGGCTGCGGCGGGTGTGGGCGATGCCGGATCCGACACTGTCGACGCGACCGTGGCAGCAGCCGGGGCCTTGTCCTTATCGTCGTCCTTCATGGCCTTCATCTCGCCCCGGAACACCCGCGCGGACTGCCCCACACTCTTCGCCAACGCGGGAAGCTTCGTCGCCCCGAACAACAACAAAATCACCGCGAGGATGATCAACAAAT
Organism: Actinomycetales bacterium; assembly: GCA_015654575.1. Lineage (GTDB taxonomy): Bacteria > Actinomycetota > Actinomycetes > Actinomycetales > Microbacteriaceae > Microbacterium. The sequence goes on along the minus strand of JAATGR010000074.1, from coordinate 11,240 downwards.
GCGGCCAACCAAACGCATTCCCGAAGATACCCATGACACATCCCAACCTCGAACGGAGTCTTCAGTCTACTCCGCAGCCGATGTCACGGCCGGCGACGCGCTCAGGCGTCCGCGTACTGTGCGAGACCCGCCTGAGCCCAGTCGGCCACGGCAGCGCGGGCCGTCGCGGGTTCGAGCACCTCGACCTCTCCCCCGAACCGGGCGGCCAGCCGTCGCAGGCTCCGCTCGTCGGCGATTCGTACCGAGGCGGTCACGACGCCACCGGCTTCATCCATGTCGGCATGACCGAGATAGTCGCCGAGAAGTCCGAGAAGCCGGGCGGGGAAGCGCAACCGGGCGACGATCTCGCCGCGGTCGGCCTCGAAGAAGGTCGTTGCCGGAGCCTCACCGTGTTCGATGGGGATGTCGGTCAGCACAAGGTCAGACACGCGATCGAGATGGAAGGTGCGCATTGCCTGTCGAAGATGGCACCAGCCCTGCAAGTACCACTGCCCGTCGGCGATGTGGACCGTGACCGGGTCGACGGTACGCGTCGTCACGTGGCCCTCGGGAGCGCGATAGGAGAACGACACCGCGATGCGCTGACGCAGAGCCGCGGCGACGCGTTCGCGCACCTCGTCGACCGGTGCCGGGGCGACGATCACCTCGGCCGGCACACCGGAGGCACCCCGTGCCAGCTTTCCCAGCAGTCCCGGAAGTGCAGGCGCACCCGCGATACCGGGCAGGGAACCGGCGAGGTGCAGGCCGGTCAGCAACGCGGCCGCTTCACGTGCGGTGAGGCGAGGTGTCTGTTCCAGCCCCACCGTCTGAGTGAGAGCGATGCGGTCGTCCCGATCCAGAAGATCCCAGTCGATGTCAAACAGATCGTGCGGCAGCTGCCAGAAGCCGCCCTCACCGGGCCTGCCGATGACGGTGAGTTTCTCAACCATCTCCCTCAGCCGGGTCGGCGACACGTCGAAATCGGCGGCGGCCTGCGTCACGGAGACCTCGCCCCGTTCGATCAGGTACGGAACCAGCTGCAGGATCAGTGCCGCGCGCTCCGCTGCGGGTGTCCGCCGCACCGCGCTCATCGCCGTACCTCGTGGCTGAGCTGAGTGTCACGCAGACGCGCCACGACCAGATCGCGGAGTTCCGGCGGATCGACGACGCGCACCTCCGGGCCGTAGGAGGCCAACTCATCGGCGAAGACATGCACGTCGACGAACGGCACCTGCAGGCCCTGCGCGGCCGGGACGGCTCTGCGCCGCAACCGCAGCGCCGCTTCCGTGCCCGGATGCACCTCGAGGTGCGCGTGCTGTTGCTGCGCCACCGCCGCGAGCCCGGCGAGCGCACGATCGCCGGCACCCTCGCGCAGCGCGGGGTCGAACACGTTCCCGGTGGTGCGAACGGTGCCGACGATGCGGGACAGGAGGAATGTGCGTTCGGCGCCGGCGTCCAGGTCGTCCGCCAGCACATGCCAGCGGCCTTCGTACTCGACGAGCGACAGTGGCCGGGCTCGGCGACGCCGGGCCTCCTGCTGACCTGGCTTCAGATAGCTGAACTCGACGACGCGGGCCTGTTCGATAGCGCGCTGTAGCGCCCCGAATGCGGGGTCACGGATGTTCAGCCGTGGCGCGAAGCCGATGATCGGCTCGTCCACGATGCCGCCGAGCGAGCGGATCTTCCGCAGGCCGCTCCTCGCATCCGCCGAGAGTGAACTCCCCGCCCACACGTCGCCGGCGAGTCCGAGCAGGGCGAGCTCGGCCGGAGTGAAGGAGATGTCGGCTGGGAGCGCGTACTCCCCCGACGGCACTCGATAGCGGGCTTCGCGCAGATCATCCGGGTCCGCGCTGTCGCCGATGGTCTCGATCGGAACGCCCAGCTCGCGCAGGCTCTCCTTGTCGCGCTCGAACATCTTCTCCAGCGCGTCCTTCGAGGAGCCGGCATCCGACTGCTCCCGATAGCCCGACACCGAGGCGAGAATCGTGTCCTTCGTCAGGCCGCGCGACGTCGCCATGAGCGCGACGACGAGGTTGACGAGACGCTCCTCAGGGGCGGGGTGTGTGGGCACTCGGCCATCCTAGGGCCGCGTTCAGCCGGCCTGGCCGTCCACGCCCAGGATGTCGACGATGAACACCTGGGCGCTGTCGGAACCGGTCGTCTCACTGCCGGCGGGGAAGATCACCATCAGCTGCGATCCGACGGTCTGGCCGACGAGCGCCTGCGAGACCGCGTCGGTTCCGGACAGATCGATCTGATAAGGGTCATCCCCCCATGACGTTCCGGTGACGGTCTTGTCGTCCCAACCGACCGTCAGATAGTTCACCCGAATGGTCTGATCCGCGGTGGTGATCTCGCCGTCGCCCTTCTTCAGCAGCTGCACGACCTGGTCCGAGGGCGCAGCCGAGTCGGGCACGATCACGCCGGGCTGGCCGCCGGGCGCGTAGACGACCACCGGTAGACCGAAGCCGGCGTTGTACTGGTCGGCGCCGTCGGCCGCCGACAGATAGACCTTGCGGACGTCGATCACTGCGACAGCGGACTGGTCATCTGTGAGACCGAGGGTGCTCGCGCCGGAGCCCAGAGCGTCGGAGTCGAGACCGACCACCACGCGCGACCCCTCTGCGGCGCACATGAGGGCGGACTCCAACCCGGGGAGGGTGCTTGTCCAGGCAGACACCGTGTTGACGCTGTCGAGGGAGTTGTAGCCCTGCTGGACCAGGATCTCTCCGGTCTCGCCGCTGAGAATCGTGATGCCGAGTGCCACCGCCTGGGTGTCCGACACGATCTCGGTGCCGGTGCCCGTGGAGAGATCGGCGACTTCGGTGCCAGAGGAGTGCAACGGAAGGGACAGCGATACGTCGGGCTGTGCGCCCACCTCGCCGGACACGCTCACGAGCGAGCCGATGTCACCGGTCGACGCGGCGCGTGTGCAGGTCGGTGACCCTCCCGCGGAGCAGCCAACAAGAGCGACGGCGAGCAGTCCGGTCACGGCAAGGGCAACGGGCAGTTTACGCACCGGCACAGTCTAGTTCGCCTCCGGTCGCGCCTCCGCACCGGCGCTGCGCACGGCGTCGGATGCGCGCTGTGCGTCGCGCAGACGTTTGCGCAGGTTCTTGGCCGTGATCTCGCGGTCGCCCACCGCGCCCGGCGTCCACAGCTCTACGTCCTCGTCGGTGCCGGTGGCCTTCGACCCCCGGCGCTTGCGCTCGGGCGTCACCGTTCCGGGCGCGAGTCGGCGCGCGGTCAGGAGGAAGCCGGTGTGGGCGACCATGCGATGGTCAGGCCGGACCGAGAGCCCATCCACGTGCCAGCCCCGCAGCATCGTCTCGCTCGCCTCCGGCTCGGTGAACAGGCCCGTGCCGCGGACGTATTCGGCGACCCTGCTGAGCTGGGTCGCGGTGGCGACGTAGCAGATGACCACGCCGCCGGGAAGCAGCGCCTCCGCGACGACATCGATGCACTCCCATGGCGCGAGCATGTCCAACACGACACGGTCGACGGCACCCGCCGCGAATCTCGAGGGGAGGGCGTCGACGAGGTCGCCCAGCACGATCTCCCAGTTCTCCGGTTCCACTCCGAGGAAGGTCGACACGTTCGCGGCCGCCACCTCGGCGAACTCCGGGCGACGTTCGAACGAGACGAGCGTGCCCCGGTCGCCGACAGCCCGCAGCAGGGACAGCGACAACGCGCCGGAGCCGACGCCGGCCTCGACGACGACGGATCCGGGGAAGACGTCGGCCTGGGCGACGATCTGCGCGGCGTCTTTGGGATAGACGATCGCGGCGCCGCGCGGCATCGACAGGACGAAGTCCCGCAGCAGCGGCCGGAGGGCCAGATACTCGTGCCCGGCGCTGTTCACGACGACTGAGCCGTCGTCGTGTCCGACGATCGATTCGTGTCGGAGCACGCCATGGTGCGTGTGGAGCTCGCCGCCGTCACGAAGGGTGACGGTCTGCAGGCGTCCTTTCGGGTCGGTCAGTTGAACCCGGTCACCGATACGGAAGGGCCCCCGTGGGGCCTCACCGGATGCCGTCATGCGTTGCCTCCTCGGCGCGGTGCGCGGCGTGCAGCATCCGCAGGTCGTTCGTGTCCCGGCCTGCCAGAGTCGGCCAGAGAGCGTGCGCGCCCGCTCCCGTCAACGAGACCATCAGAGGCACGCCCAGGGTGACGGTACCGGCCGCGACGGCTGAGCGGACGCCGTTCGGCGAGTCTTCGATGGCCACGGTGTCGGAGGCTGCCACGCCGAGCGCGACGCAGGCCTGCAGATACGGGTCGGGGTAGGGCTTGGGGCGTGCCACGTCGTCACCGGCCACGACTAGATCGAACGCGGCGAAGTCGATGAGATCGACCACGGTCTGCGCCATGCGGCGAAGTGACATCGTCACCAGCGCCGTTTTCACCCCCGCGGATCGCAGATCGGCCAACAACTCCTTCGCGCCAGGACGGAACGGCACGCCGTCTGTGCGGAGCCTGCTCATCACATCCGCGGTGAGATGCTCGACGATGTCGTGCACCGCCATGCGCACGCCCGCTGCCTGGAGGATGCGCGCCGCGTCCTCCAAGCCGAGCCCCACGAGGCGGAGTGCCTGCTCGTGCGTCCAGGTGCCGCCGAACGATTCGACCAGCGGTATCTCGGCAGCCATCCAGTACGGTTCGGTGTCTACGAGGGTGCCGTCCATGTCCCACAGAACAGCGGCGGGCAGATGGAGAGTCACCCAGCCATGCTATCCAGCGGCACCCGAGTGCCGGCGACCGCCTATCCTGGAGTGGAGCCGGGGCAAGGGAGGACATGCGTGGACGGACTCGGTCGTCGGATTCTCGTCGCCGCCTTCGACGGCTGGAACGATGCCGGTGAAGCCGCGTCCGCTGCGGTGTCGCTGCTGCGCGAGGAGGGGGCATACGATGCCGCCTACTCCGTCGATCCGGAGTCGTACTTCGACTATCAATACACCCGCCCCCAGGTCACTGCCGATGCCGAAGGGAATCGGATTATTCGCTGGCCGGGGACGACGATCCTGCGACCGAGCAAGCCTGGCCGGGGTCCCGAGCTGTGGCTGATGACCGGCGTCGAGCCGGCCCGCGCCTGGCAAGCGTTCGCGACTGAGCTCATCGACGTGGCGCTACGAGAGGACATCACCGGTTTCGTTGGCCTGGGGTCGATGATGTCGGATGTGCCGCACACCCGCCCGATCTCAATCTTCGCCGCGAGTGACAACGACATGCTCCGCGGCACCCTCGGACTGGAGCGTTCCGGCTATGAGGGGCCGGTGGGCATCCTCAGCGTGCTCACCGACATGTGCGAGACGGCTGGGATCCCGACCGCGACGCTGTGGGCGAGCGTTCCGCACTATGTGGCCGGTCACACCCCGTCGCCCAAGGCCACGCTCGCACTGCTGGACAAGCTGGAGGATCTCACCGGTGCGCGTATTCCGCGGGCGGATCTGGCGACCGAGTCCGCCGCCTGGGAGGCGTCGATCGATGCCGCAGCGGCGGATGACGACGAGATGACCGAGTACATCCGCGGGCTCGAGCGCACGCGAGACACTTGGGATTCGCCCGAGGCTTCGGGCGATGCGATCGCCCGCGAGTTCGAGCAATACCTCCGCCACCGCGGCGACGGGCCGGCCAAACCCGGACGGGACGAGCCCCGCCGCTGAGAGCATGAGCCTCAGGCGGCGATGGCGCCTGTCGCGAGGAGCACGAGGACGAGCGTGCCGAGCGCCACGCGGTACAGCACGAAGGGCAGGAAGCTGTGCTTCGAGATCCACGCCATGAAGTACTTGATGACCACGAGCGCGACGACGAAAGCGACAAGGGTCGCGGCCGCGGTCTCACCGAGGGAGAACTGCTCCGGCGTGCATCCGGCTGACGCATCGACGCAGGGATGCGCGACCGTCTTGTACAGCTCGTAGAGACCGCTGCCGAGAACGGCGGGGATGGCCAGCAGGAACGCGTAGCGCGCGGCGGCCGCGCGTTCGTAGCCCATCAGGAGCCCGGCGGTGATCGTGCCACCGGAGCGCGACACCCCCGGCAGCAGGGCGAAGGATTGCGCGATGCCGTAGATCAGTCCGTGTCGGACGGTGAGGTCGGAGAGCGAGTGCTTCTGCTCGCCGATGGCGTCGGCGATTCCGAGAAGGATGCCGAAGAGAATCAGCATGCCGGCGACGAGCCAGAGCGAGCGGAAGACGGTCTCGATCTGGTTCTGGAAGAGCAGGCCGAGGACGATGATCGGGATCGAGCCGATGATGATGAGCCAGCCCATGCGGGCGTCCGGGTCGTTCCGGGGGATGCGCCCGAAGAGCGCTTTCACCCAGCGCGACACGATGCGCACGATGTCGCGCCAGAAGAAGATGACGACAGCTGCCTCGGTGCCGATCTGGGTGATCGCGGTGAAGGCGGCGCCTGGGTCCTCCGCGCCGGGCAGGAACGCCCCGACGATGCGCAGGTGAGCACTGGAGGACACCGGAAGGAACTCGGTCAGTCCCTGGACCAGGCCCAGGAAGATCGCCTCGAGGAAGTGCATCGGGGCCTTTCGCTTCAGTAGGTGCGCAGCAGGTCGGTGAGGACCCGCTGACCGAACAGGAGGGAGTCGAGGGGAACGCGCTCGTCGACGCCGTGGAACATGCCGGTGAAGTCGAGTCCGGCGGGCAGCCGCAGTGGGGCGAAACCGTATCCGGCGATGCCCAGGCGTGAGAGCGCCTTGTTGTCGGTCCCCGCGCCCATCAGATAGGGGATGACGGGGACGCCGGGATCATGGCGGCCGAGGGCGGCGACCATCATCGACGAGGTCGCCGCTGAACGGTGTCTCGAGGCCGACGTCCCGCACCACGATCTCGATTTCGATGTCGTCGCCGACGATGCGACGGATGTCCGCGAGGGCCTCGTCCTCGGTGCCGGGCAGCACCCGGACGTCAATGATAGCCTCAGCGCGATCCGGGATGACGTTGTGCTTATAGCCGGCGGTGAGCCCGGTGGGGTTCATGGTCGTGCGCAGCGTCGACTTCAAGAACCCCGCGGCGGAGCCCGCCAGTTCCGCGATGTCATCAGGGTCGGTCGTCTCGGCGTCTGACAGGCCGGACAGCCCGTCGAGGAAGCTCCGCGTGGTCTCGGTGAGCCGGATGGGCCACTCGGTGCGGCCGAGCGCTGCGACAGCCTCGGCCAGTCGGGTGACGGCGTTGTCGGGGTGGAACCGGCTTCCGTGGCCGGCGGCGCCGCGGGCGACGAGTCGGATCCACAAGAGTGCCTTCTCCCCCACCTGCAGTAGGTAGGCGCGGCGATCCCCGACATCGACCGAGAACCCGCCGACCTCGCTGATCGCCTCGGTCGCGCCGGCGAACCATTCCGGCCTGTCGCGCACCACCAGCGCGGAGCCCTCCACTCCCCCGTTCTCCTCGTCGGCGAAGAACACGACGACGAGGTCTCGGTCGGGCTGCTCCCCGGAACGGACGATGTCCGCGACGGAGGTGAGGATCATGGCATCCATGTCCTTCATATCGACGGCGCCGCGACCCCACAGCATCCCGTCTCGGATGTCGCCGGCGAACGGATCGACCTGCCAGTCGGCGGCGACTGCGGGGACGACGTCGAGGTGGCCGTGTACGACGAGCGCCGGCTTGTCGCGGTCGCGTCCCGGAATACGCGCGGTCACATTGGTCCGTCGCGGCACCGGCTCGTAGAACTGCGGGGTGAGGCCGAGAGACATGAGATAGGCGCCGACGTATTCGGCGGCCTCTCGCTCGCCTACCGCCTTCCCGCCGCCGTAGTTGGTGGTGTCGATGCGGATCAGATCCCGTGCGATGCGGACCACCTCGGGGAGGTCGTCAGAACCGGGCGACGGGGTCATGGTGCTCAGGCTACCCGCTGGTCCCCGGCGCTCCTGTGCGCCGACTCGGTGCGTCATGATGGTGTTACGGACGTGCTAGGCTCGACCCTCGGTTGCACGACCAAGACACCCATGCGCGGGTGGCGGAATAGGTAGACGCGCTAGCTTGAGGTGCTAGTGCCCGTATAGGGCGTGGGGGTTCAAGTCCCCCCTCGCGCACGCGAACGAAATGGCCCCTGACCTGGGATTTTATTTTCCAGGTCAGGGGTCGTTTTCATCGGAAGTGCTAGATAAAGTGCTAAGCCCTACCCGAGGTGAGTCGTCTCACGGCCATCAAGGGCGGCTACGGGCGGAACCCGCTGGAGGTTCGGGACATCAGGAGTCGTGACAGACCTGGTCTCGTCTATTCGAGAATCGTGCCGCCGTTACGGTCCCAAACCATCGCCCAGAGCTGTTCGCTCCAGTTCGTCTTGTGCCCGTCCAAATAGCGAGACGCTCCCAACGCTGCTCCGCACCGACTCATAAGGCGGCTGAAGTCCGCGTCGTCCGGTCTGTGAACCAGCACGATCCGCCCCAGAATGTACGTCACAAGGCCGTGGAACAGCGTGATGCGGGTGGCCTTCTGCGCGTCGTACGCCCGAGGTGTGATCTCGATAGTCTTCCGCAGCTCGTGAGCCGGAGCGTCACCTGCGGGCGTTGGCTCAGGAAGTGGAAGGTGGTGAAGCCGGTATTGCCACTGCGAGAGCGGGCTGCTGTAGTGGGCGTACGGCTGGACCGCCTTGGCGAACTCTCGCATGAAGGTAGACCATGGCTCGTCCCAGAGCCCTGTGCCATAACTGGACCAGAGATTCGTCTCCAACCAGGCTCGCAGCTTCCCGGCGGTAAGTTCGTCCGCCTCCCATTTGTGGAGGGTGGCTTCGGCATCTGGATGGCCGGAGAGTCCGAGTTCGATGATGCTGATGGCTTCGACGCATTGCCTCACGAGCGCCAGGGCGTTGGCATGCATGCCCTCACGGTTCGCATGATTCGAAAGCAGAAGTGAGTCGAGCACGAACCAGTGCGCGAGCATGGGTGTCGACCGCACCTGTAGCTCCATTGTGTTGGCCGAGACTGCCTCGGCAACGCGCCTCATCACTTCGGGTGTGGCCTGCTCAGTGCAGGTGAACCACTCCGGGGCAGGGCGTGAGGACATATGACCAGCCTACGGATGACGACCGTAAGGTCAGGCTGCCCCCGTGACCGTGAGCGCGTTAGAAGTGCTTATGCCTGTCCGAGGTGGGCGGCGAAACGGTCTACTGCTGACCTCTGCATGGTCGGGGTGACGTGGGAGTAGATGTTCATCGTCGTGGTGATCGTTGAGTGCCCCAACCGCTCTTGCACGACCTTGGGGTGCTCGCCGAGTTCGAGCAGCAGGGTCGCGTGGGTGTGACGTAGTCCCTTGATCGTGACCCGGTGCAGGGAGTCGAATTTCGCGGTCGCCCATTTCAGGCGGCGATCCCAGCGGCTGGTCATCGCGTCGGGTGAGCGCAGCTTCCCGTCATCGTCACCGAAGACGTAGGCATCGGCTTTCGCCAGCTCGAACGACACCTCAGCCCGCGCCACCTTGTACGAGGCGAGCACCTTGAGGGTTTCGGTGTCGACGTCGATGACGCGGGCTTGCCCGGTCTTGGTGGTCTTCGTCTTCGTCCAGTCGTCAGTGTCGACGGCGCGGCGGATGCTGACCCGCATCGTCTTCGTGTTGATGTCCGACCATTTCAGGGCGAGGGCTTCGGAGCGGCGCATGCCGGTGTAGGCGATGAGCCGCCACAGCGGGAACAGCTCGTCTTCGAGCGTGTCGCGGTTCCAGGTGAGGAAGGTCTGCAACTGCTCGGCCGTCCACGTCGCGATCTCGGGTTTCTGCGCCCGCACCTCGCTGGACTTCGGCGGCTTCACGGTGCGCTTCTTCTTCGCCGGGTTCACCGTCAGGTGCCCGTCGTCGATCGCGGCATCGAGGATCGCCCCGAGCACGACGTGCACCTTGTGAACCGAGTTGGCCGAGAGCGGCTGTCCTTTGCCGTATTCGTCGTTGCGGCCGTGGTCTTCGAGGTCGCGGTAGTGGCGGGCGATGCGAGTGGCGGTGAGCTTGTCGAGCCGGATCACGCCGAGCTGGGGGCGGATGTGGTTGCGGATGATCTTCTTGTACCCCGTGATCGTGGACGCCGCGAGCTTGAGCCCTGCCGCCCACTCGTCGGCGTATGCGCCGAGGGTGGGTACCTTGTTGCCGAACTTCTCGTTCTGCTTGCGCTGCTTCAACGCATCCTGCAAGGCGTCGTTGGCTTCGTCGGTGCTGGTGAACCCGGAGCGGGTGAGCCTGCGCGATCCCATCTCGGGGTACTCGGGGTCTTTCAGGACGTAGATCTGGAACCGCCACCTCTTCCCCGCGTCGGTGTCGTACGCCTGGATCGAGCCCGGCTGCCGGGAGCGCGAGCGTCGCTGCTGCTTCTCACCCCCGCCACCCTGCCCTGCGGCTGGCTGCTTCGCGGTCATGACAGTGTCCTTCTCGCGGTGGTCTGTCCGGTTCGGTGGGTGTCACCGTAGTTCTCGGCGTAGTCGGCGGCGTTGAACACGCGCCCCTCCGGGTCGAGTTGCACGCCTCGCTCCTGGATCACGCGCGCGCGTGCCTTCGCTGTCTCCAGGCGTTCCTGGTAGGCGGCGATGGTCTTGGGGTGCGCGCTCGGCTTTTCCGGGTCGTCTTTGCTCGGGGCGGTCATGCCCGCGAGGGTGGCTTCGAGGTGGTGGATGCGGTCGGTGCAGATCACCCATTCCTGCTGCCAGTAGTTGAACAGCCCCTCGTCGGTGAGCACGAGTTCCCCGCGCATCCACCTGTCGATCTCTTCCGGCTCATACCCCTCCGGCACCCCGGTCAGCGTCGTCTGCTCGTCCGGGGGCGTCAGCAGCGCGGCCGGGGTGGTGCGCAGCAGGTAGGCGATCACGGTCAGGTCATCCACGTCCACGCGGCGATCCCCGGCCTCCAACTTGCTGATCCCCGAGGTGGAGAGCTTGCGCCCAGCCGCTTTTAGCCCGTCGGACATGGTGCGCAAGTCCATGCCGATCGCCTGGCGGGCGGCGCGGATGTTCTGCGCGACGTGCGTGTTCGTGATCCCTGCGGGGTTGCCCCGCACCCTCTCCGTTTCCATAGTAGAAAACTACAACGCAATGCTTGACAGCACAAGTGCGATTCTCTACGGTGAGAGGAACCACATTTCTCGGCGCTGACACGAACGGATGGTGTGACGATGCGGCAGAGCACCCTCGACATGGACGACCTCCGTAAGCGGCGCAGCCTCGTCATCACCCGCAAGGAAGCCGCCGAAGCCCTCGGCGTCGATCCCCGCACGATCACCACGAGCATCAACGACGGCACCATCCCGCATGTCAAGCTCGGGCGTCGCATCGT
>JAATGR010000132.1 GCA_015654575.1 Actinomycetales bacterium | reverse complement strand
GCCCGGTGGTGCTGAGGGGTGTCACAGCTGGGCGCCGTCGTCGTCCCGGTCGTAAAGCCCGACGCTGCGACCGCGCCACGACTCGTAGGCGATGATCCATCCGATCGACACGATGAAGGCGAGGAGGAGCCCGAGCCAGATGTTACCCAGCAGCACTCCGACCAGGATGCCGACCCCGAACAGCACCACCGTGCCGAGTATCCACGTGGTGCGGCCGCGCGGCCATCCGGTGCTCGTCTCCGCCATGGCTCCAGCGTAGGGGGTCAGCGTCGCCGATGGTCTTCCGGATGTAGCCGCGGTCCGCGGCGCGGTTCGCGGATGCCGCTGGCCGCGATGAGGCGGATGACCCGTTGACGGTGACCGGGCCAGGCCGCGAGCACGGCCAGCATCCCCTCGTCGTCGGTGCGGGCACCGGTCAGCGCATGGCCGACGTGATGCGCGAGGTGGAAGTCGCCGACGCTGACCGCGTCCGGATCGCCGTAGGCGCGGATGCGGGTCTCGGCGGAGGTCCACGGGCCGACCCCGGGCAGCGCGCACAGCACGGTGTCGCGTCCGGGCGGGTCGGCGTCGAGCGCGCGGACGATCGATTCACCCTGCCCGGCGGCCCGTGCGACGGTGCGGGACTGCGACGGCTCGAGCCCGGCGCGGTGCCACGCCCACGACGGGATGCGGCGCCAGCCGTCGATGCTCGGCGGTGCGAACATGGGCCGCGGGGTCGGCCCCGGTGCGCGCTCGCCATGCCAGGTGAGGATCCGCCGCCAGGCGCCGAACGCCTGCAGGCCGGTGACCTTCTGCTCGAACACGGCGCCGGCCAGGGCATCGAACACGAGATCGGTGCGGCCCAGGCGCAACCCCGGGTGACGGCGGTGCGCCTCGGCGATGACCGGATGCTGGGCCGCATCGAATCCGTCATCGTCGTCTTCTGCGCCGCACAGTGCCGGGAGCTGTGACAGCGCCCAGTCGCCGCCCGGACCCCACGCCGAGGCGCGGATGCCGTCACCGTTCTGACGCAGGGCGAGCGTCGCCACACCGTCTGGGGTGCGGCTCGCCCGCCAGACGATCGGGCCGTCGATGAGGAACGCCGGATCATGTGCACCACGGCGTTGGAATCCGACGGTCACGTGCAGGTCGACCGGATGCCGCGGCCGGTACACGGTCTCCTGCGGGGCCGCCGTCCGCGGCCGCGAATCGCGGCGGTGCAGCATCCGTGTCGCGTCGGTCACGGGCCCACCCTACGTCGCAGCTCCGACACGACCACTTCTCTCGTCGTGATCGGGACGCCGATGCGACGGTGCCGCTGAGGCAACCGCTTCCCCCGCAACGAACACTCTGCGCGGCGGGGGAACGGCGTCGGAGGCGACGGCAGAAACCGTGCCCGCGAGGGATCAGAACCGGTCGGGGGAGGGCGTGCCGTGGCCGTAGCGGATCACGACGTCCGCATGGCGGTCGAAGCGGTAGCCCACACCGCGCACGGTGCGCACGATGTCCTCGAAGCGGCCGAGTTTGGCTCGCAGCCGCCGCACATGCACGTCGATCGTGCGCTCGCCCGGAACCTCCTCGGCCTCGGCCGACTGCCACAGCGAGGAGACCAGTTCGGTCCGCTCGATGGTGCGGCCCTCACGCAGCACGAGGTACTGCAGCAGCTCGAACTCCTTGAAGGTGAACGTGGCCGACTCGCCGTCGATCAGAACGCGCTTGCGGGAGATGTCGACGACCACGCCGGCCTCGGCGCGCTCCTCGACCTCTATCTCGGGCTTCGTGCGCGCCACCGCAGAGGGCTCGTGCAGGGCCAGTCGCACGACGTCGACATCGCGCCCTCCGGCGCCCTCCGGCGCGAGGGCGACGGTCGCATAGGTCTCCGCGTCGGGGGCGACCTCGTGCAGTGTCCGGCGCAGCGCTTCGACGAGCACGCCGAGTGACACGCCGGATGCGGCGGCCTTCGCCTCGTCGAATCCGACGTACAAGGCGAAGCCGCGCGGCGCGGTTCCCGCCGGAATGTTGCGCTCTGCGGACGAAGGCGCGGGTGTGGGATCGGCTGCGCGCGGCACGAGCCGCAGATCGGGACGGGCGGTCGGCCGGTGGAGGATGGCGGGGTTCGACATGGGAGAAGTCCTTGAGGGAGGGGGCTCAGAAGGCCCGGGGCGTTGCGAATCGGCCGGATATCCGGCCAGGTGCACAGCTCCCGCATTGTGCGGAGCTGGAGGATCGTGCGGCTGCAGGGCGGGAGCAGAGTCCGACCCGGCGGCGGTCATCGATTCAGCGGCACATTCGACAACACATGATGACGCGGCCGGCCATCGCACCGGCGGTCCCGTTCGCCTCCCAGGCGGACAGAGCGCGTACATCGTTAGTCATGGACTCGATTATCGCGGCACATGACGGCGTGCGTCAATTCGTGTCGATCGCCGTCATGGAATGTGACGAACTGTGACGTGTGCCGCGGTCGACGTCCGCAAATCAGGACATTCCCCCCGCCGGGCGCGACTCGTGCGCATCCGGCGGGGATAAGGAGGGAAAGTCCCTGGCGGCCGTCACCAGGACCTGCACGCGGCGTAGCCTGATGACGTGGATGGGCAGTTGTTGTTCGCCGATGACCGTGAGTCTTCTCGGTTCGTGCTGCGGCGAGGGGAGACCTTGCTGAGCGCGTTGGATTACCGCGACGATGGCCGCACGGTTTCGATGACGCGCGCGTTCACGGTTCCGACTTTCCGGGGTCAGGGTCATGCAGGCGAACTCGTCGACCGTGCCGTGGCGCTCCTGGAGGAACGCGGCGATCGCAAGGTCGTCCCGATGTGCTGGTACGTGGAGGCGTGGTTCGCCGCACACCCTGAGCGTGCCGGCATCCTCGCCGAGCGCCCCACCACCTAGACGTCCCGCCGGGCATCGTTCGGTTCGACCACCTACCGCGTCATGCGGTGTGTGCGCGACGGACGGAATCACGGGTCCGGCCGGTCGAACCCGGGCCGTGCGGACGATCTGGGTGAAGCGTCATGTTCGGCGTGGTTTCGCGTATGGTACATAGAGGGCGTTTTCGAGCGCCTGGGAAACCACACAAGGGGCGCAGCGACACATGCGAGACACAACGCAGAATCGTCGCGGACACGTCGCACCGGGGACGCCGATCAGCACGGGTGAGAGCCGTCATGCGGGCGAGGACATCGTGGCGCCTTCTCCCCGGCGGAGACGACCGGACGGACGCAGGCCACGAAGGCTCGTCGCCGCACTCGCGGCGCTGATCGGGGTCGTGGTCGCGGGGATGATGTTCGCCGCGCCCGCTCAGGCCACCACATCGACCAACAAACTCGCGAACGCGTACGGATTGGTGTCCGACGCGGGGACGGCGGTCTTGACGATCCCGTTCCGCAACGGCACAGGTCTGACCTATGACGGGACGGTGTGGTTCTGGACGTCGCCGGGTGCGGTGGGTACCAGCGTCAGCTACACGGATTCTGGTGCGGTCGTGCGTTCGACGACGGGCACGGACGGTCAGACGTTGCCGGCGTTCGCGGCGACGTCCGACGGTTCCACGGAGCAGATCGGTACCTGGACGATCCCGACGGGCGAGTCGTTCTCGACCAGTGAGGATGCCGCGCAGAAGCAGGTGACGCTTCAACTCGACGCGGCGCACCTCGACTACGCGGGCCCCATCCGGCCGCTGAAAGTGTCCCTCACGGACACGTCGAACCAGAGCTATCTGAACGTCTACTTCTACACCGGTACCGGCACGATGTATGCCTTCACTACGGCGACGACGAATGACTCGACGTTCCCGGTGACGACGGCCACCGGCACCGCGACGACCGACTACACGGTCGGTAGCTGTATGAACACGAGCAGCACGCCCAACGCTTACTCAGGCGAGCTTTACAACGGCACGTGCACCGGATCTACGGTGTCGTTGGTCGATGCCGACGGCAACGACGTCACCAGCCTTGATCTGCTCGACACGGCGGGCAACGTGATCGGCACCTGGAACGTGAACGGCACGGACATCACCTGGACGGTCACATCCTCCTTCGGCGTCCTCGGCATCCAGCCGGTGGATTACAGGGTGGAGGACACGCGGGCGAGCGGATGGGCCGGGTGGTACGACCAATCGCTCACTGGCGAAGCCAACATACTCGGCGGCACGGTCAGCTACGACATCGCGACGCTCACGCCCACCACCTCGCTTACCGCGGCGACGGCTGCGGATGCGTCGGTGTCGACGGATCCGGAGACATCGGTGACGTTGGCTCCGGTGTACGGCGCCGGTGACTTCGTCTTCGGCGACGCGGCGGAGGTCACCGATGTCACCGTGGACCCGTCGGATGGGTCTCAGGGCGAGTGGGTGGTGAACGATGACGGCACGGTGTCGTTCACTCCTGCTGAGGGTGTGGCCGGTACGACGGCGTCGGCGACGTACACGGTGACGTCCTCGAACGGGACGACGGCGTCGGCGACGCTGACCGTCACGATCGCGGCGGCTCCGGTCGCGGCGACGCCGGCGACGGCTGAGGATGCGTCGGCTTCGACGGATCCGGTGACGCCGGTGACGTTGTCGCTGGTGTACGGGCCGGGTACGGAGGTCGGTGGTGCTGCGGCGACGGTCGAGTCGGTCACCGTGGACCCATCGGATGCGTCGCAGGGCGAGTGGGCGGTCAACGCGGACGGCACGGCGACGTTCACGCCGGCTGCGGGGGTGTCGGGGACGACGGCGTCGGCGACGTACACGGTGACGTCCTCGAATGGCACGACCGCCTTGGCAACACTGACGGTCACGATCGCGGCAACGGTGATCCCCCCCGATGACACGCCGGCTCAGAATGACACCAGCGGGGGCGGCACGCCGTCCTCCGAGACCTCGACCGCGGCCGTCCTCGCGGCGACGGGTGCCTCCGGCTACGGCCAGGCGCTGCTCGCTGCGGCCGTCCTCGTCATCGCCGGTCTGTGCCTGCGCGTCGTCCGTCGTCGTCGCAGCTGAGCGGAGACGTGCGAATCATGGATGCGCGTCTGACGACGACGGGCGTGCCCGCTGGACGGAAGCCGAACGCGCCGGCATCGCCCCGGGCGGCCATCGTGCCGTTCCTCGTGCTGCTGCTCGTTCTCATCCTCGGGGATCTCCCGGCGGCGCAGGCCGCGGGCAACGCCACGATCGGCGACGTCGCGCTCAGCACGACCGACGTGTACAACGGCAGCTCGGCGACGCTGTCCTTCGACGTGGCCATCGACGACTCGGGGGATAGCGCCACGCTGACCGTCCCGTCGGGCTTCGACGCGAGCGCCTTCGATGGCCGTACCCTCTCCGATGGTTCGGGGAACACCCTCGCGACCATCGCCGTCTCGAACGGGGTGATCACCGTCACGGCGCTCGTCGACGGCCTGGATGCGACGGCGTCCGGCTCGGTCTCCTACACCGAGGACATCGACCCCGGAACGACGGTGCCTACCACCTGGACGGTGGGCGACGGGACCCAGACGACGATCGACGTCGTCGGGATCGACGAGCCGGCGACGGGCGAGGTGTCGTGGTACCAGCCGTCCAAGTGGGCCGCGAGCCAGGGATGGGACGACGAGGGCCAGTACGCGATCGACTGGTATGCCCGCACACCCACCGGCGGATACTCCTCGGTCACCGTGCAGGACACCTCCGGTGCCGGGCTGGTGCCGGACTGCTCCGCGCTCGTCCAATCGGCCTACGTGCGGTCCTGGGATCAGACGGCGGCGGCCGACGCGTGGGTCGCGAGTCTGTATTCCACCGACTACACGGTCACCTCCTGCGACGAGGTGTCGGGCGGCTCGTTCACCATCACGTTCACCTATGACGTGCCCGCGACGGACTACTCGAACTCGGTCTACGGGAAGGTGTTCTACATCGGTTTCACCTACCGCACGTACGCCGTCGAGGCCACCGTGGCCGACGGAGCGCAGTGGGAGAACACGATCACCTCCACGACCGACACGGGCGAGACGGCGACGAGCGAGGCGTCCACGACGTTCTCGGCGAGCGGCACCGGCAAGCGCCGGGTGTACCTCGAGAAGTTGCTCGCCGGAGACACCCAGACGTACGCCTCGACCGCGTTCGGCATCGAGCTGATCTGTACGAGTTCGGGTTCGACGGTCGTGGATCAGACGGTGAGCGTGCTCCCCGGCGACGATTCGGCCTCCGTGCTCGTTCCGCTCGGCGCCTCCTGCTACGCGGTCGAACCCGACAGCGCCGGGGCATCGGTGGCGGTCGCGGACGGTAGTGGAACCGCGGTGAGCAGTGCGTCCCCGCTGGCGGTGACGGCGACAGCCGCCGGGCCGCTCTCCCTCGCCGTGACGAACACCTTCGCTTTGGGGTCGGTCTCGTGGACGAAGACGGATGCCGAGGGTGTCGCGTTGCCGGGTGCGGGGTGGACGTTGACGGGGCCTGATGGGTTCTCTGAGGTGTTCGCTGCGGGGTCGGTTTCGTCGTGGTCGGTGGCTGATCTGCCGTGGGGTGAGTACACGTTGACGGAGTCGACGGCTCCCGCGGGATATGCGGTGGCGGATCCGGTCTCGTTCACCGTGGGTGCGCAGCAGCAGGCGTACTCCTTCACGATCACGGATACGCCCAACGCCGTGACGACCGTGCTGGCGTGGACCGGCCTCAACGGCTCGACCGCCTTGGTCTGCACGTTTGTCGGCACGCTTCTGATGGCGCTGGGAGCCGTCGGCATCTACCTGATCCGTCGCGTTCCGGTCGAATGATCGCCGAGTCGGTGGCGGGCATTCCGGACGAGGGTGAGTCCGATGACAACACGCGGGCAGCGCCGAGGGCGGAGACGATGGTGACGGCGGGGCGGGAGACGGCTGTGCATACCGTGCGGAGGGATGTTCAGCGGATGCTCTATGACGATCCAGCAGGCGCGGAACGGATTCTTGCGGGTCTCGCGGGGACGATCGTTGAGACGGATCCGGTTTTGTGGATGATCTCGGTTCTGCGGGTGCCGGAGGCGTTGCTCTTTCCGCGTGATCGGCCGACGGCCGGTCTGCCGACTTTGCGTGAGCTCCCCGATCCGGATGATGAGCAGATCGATGCGTTCCTGTTGTTGAACATGCTCGTACGCCGGCGTGCGGGTCGGGTGGAGGAGGCATGGGAGGACGCGCAGGCGTTGAGTGAGCGGGTCGCTGAGACGGTTCAGGATCTCGAGCAGACGGCCGTGATCCGCTGGCAGGTCGGTGTGACGGCGCTGCTGATGGACAAACCCGATCGTGCTGTCGCCGAACTCGAGCAGGCGGTCGCCGCGGCAGCGCGGACGCCGAATCCGTTGTTGGCTGCGGCGGTGGCGGCGACACTTGCCGTGGGGGAGGCATTGCGGGGCCGGCCGTCGCGGGCGGAAGCGGCACTAGCGAAAACGGATGCCGTGATCGCGGCGGGGTGGTTCGGTGACCGGGTGAGGGCCTCTCTGCTCGTGGCGAGGGCGATGGTCCTGGTCGACCGGTTGGAGGAGGAAGCCCTCCCGGCGGTGGCCGAGGCCGCGGCGGCCGGACCCGGTGAGATCTGGTCGATCGTGCTCCTCGCCCACTGTCGTGCCCTGTTTGCCGCGGGGGATGCGGCCGGTGTCGCTGAACTCATCGTCGCGGACGCGGGGGATCGGCATCCGACCTCGCCTCTGGCGCGCAACATCATGCGCAGTCAGGCGGTGGAGGCGTCGACCGCGCGGGGGATCCGTCTATCGCGGGAGGCGATCAGCGCTTCGTCCGCCGCTGAGTCGCCTTTGCTCGCGCTCGCGCGGGTGAGGTCGCTTGCGGCGGATACGTCTCCGGCGCTCGCGCTCGGCGAGGCGGTGGAGCTGGCGGCCCGGGACGATGCGGCGCCCAGTCTGAAAGCGGAGGCGATGCTCTCGGCCGGATGGGCGGAGATGAACATCAGCGGCGTGCTGGACCCCGCTTCCGTGCGCGTCGCATCGGTGCTCTGGAGCGCGGAACGCTGCTGGCGCGTGGCGGTGCTCGCGCCGCCCGAGATCCGTGAGGCGCTGCTCACCGCCAGTGGTCTGGACGAGGCCGAACGTCTGCGACTCCGCACGGCGCTGGCTCGCGCGGCCGGTGTGCGTCGGGTCACGATATTGACCCCGAAAGGACGCACGATCCTGCACGAGCTCGCAGGTCCCGAGACGTATCCTGAGATCGCACGCCGCCTGGGGGTGAGCGTGAACACGATAAAGACGCAAGTCCGATCCATCTATCGGCTCCTGGGCGTTGCCGCGCGCGGTGAAGCGGTCCTCGAGGCCTCCCGGAGAGGGTTGCTGGACTCTATGTGAGAGGCTGCCGGCCATGTCTCCTCCTGCCGTTCCTATGGACAGGGCGACACCGGAATCGTCGGGCGGAGACACAGACCCCCGACTGATCGAGAGGATGCAGCGGGGCGACCTCTCCGCGGTGGCAGTCTTCGTGGATCGACACCGGAGGGTATTGCAGCGCGCCGCGCACCGGATCGCGGGTGATCGTCTCGACCCGGAGGATCTGCTTGCGGAGGCCGTCACCCGCCTCATCGCCCAATGCCGTAAGGGCGGCAGCCCCGGTCTCCGAACCGCGGGCGTACCTGGTGCGGACGATGAGCAACATCGTCACCAGCGAATCCCGACTGAACAACAGCCGTCTCCTCGATCAGGCGAACGCCTCCGACGAGAGCATCCTCAACACGCTGGCAAGCGACGACTCGCCGTTGCGCGAGGCGGACCTGTGGGCTGAGTTCGCGCTGGTCCGTGCAGCGCTGCTGCACCTGCCGGCGGACAACCGTCTGATGCTGCAGGGGGTCGTCATCGAGGGGCGAAAGCCCGCGGTCGTCGCGGCCGAGCTCGGTCGAGCCGGCACGGCCGGATCCGCACTGCTCCTGCGGTCGAAGGCGATGCTCCGACGGGGTCTCCTCGTCGAGCTCCTGTCGCGCGCCGGCGATGAGCACGCCGCGAACGCGACGCTGCTCCCGCCGCGGGTGCATGCGGCGCCGACCGATCATGACCCTGGTGATCGCGGCATCGCCCACATCCTGCAGTGCGAGACCTGCAGAGCCTCATGGGCGACATTCGCGGTCATCGGATCGGGCCTTGGGGTGCTTCTGCTGCTCGTCATCGGTCAGAACGTGCTGCAGCCAGCCGCCGCCGCGGCCGTTGTCGCCGATCCGCTGCTGGGCACGGGCACGGGCAGGGGCTCCGCGTCGGGCCGCGAGGACTCGGCGCAGACCGCGTCCGCGGTTGACGCATCGGGCGGGATGTCGAAGGTGCGGGCGGCGATCGTGCGTGCCGCGCCTCGGCGGGTGGCCCGCCTCGTCGCCCTGGCCGCGGCCGGCGTCGTCCTGGTCGTGGGCGGTGCGACCACGACCGTCGGTATCGTCAGCGCCGCCGACTCCCCCGCGACGGGATCGAGCACGGAATCGGTCGTGTCATCGACCGACGCACCGGCCGCGGAGTTCACCATCGTCGTGACGTACGTCGGCGAGGTGGCGCAGGTGGCGGTGGAGCTCGACATCGCCGGCTCGGGCACGTGGGCGATCCAGACGGCGTCGATCATCCTTCTCGGCGGCGCATACATCTCTCAGAGCCCCGACGGGTGGGAGTGTGCGCCGGACGCGGGCGGCGGCGATTGCTCGGTGGCAGGGATCGAGCCGACGGGCGGGACGTTCGTCATCGCCTGGACCGACGAGGGTGCCGCCGCCGGAGCCTTCCGCATCGTCATCGAGTCGCGGACCTCCGACGGTCGGACCCTCACCTCGTCCGGATCGGGCACGCTGTCCCGCCCTCCCTCCGTGTGAGGGCGATCCGCCTCGAACCGGAATTCGCGCAGGCGCATCATATTCCGGGCCGGTGCGCGTGTGAATGAGGAGAAGAAGCGATGAGCGCTGCCGAGCTGTGGAGGAACCGGACGCTGACGTCTGCTGCGTCGATGGCCGGGCGCCATGGCGGCGAAGTCTTGCCCTGGCCGGCGATCGAGTGACGGTGAAGGTGGCGCCGCGCAGGCCTTCTTCCTCAGCGTCGGATCGGGAGCGTTCCGGGTCCACGCGGACAATACGTGGCATCCTGCTCGGGTCAGCGCTGTGCCTCGTCTTCTGGGTGATCGTCGGCACCAGTCTCTGGCTCCTCGGAGTGTTCTGAGGCTCTGGGGCTGAGCCTCAGACGCCGACCGGGGGCTCTTCGGCGACGACGGTCGCCAGGTCGTCCCCGAACG
>JAATGR010000024.1 GCA_015654575.1 Actinomycetales bacterium | reverse complement strand
GGTCAAGTCCTTTTGTGTGGTGTATCGGTTTTGTGATCCTTCGGGGGTTGGGCGGTCAGTGTGTTGGCCGGTCGAGGCGGTCGTAGAGGCGGTCGCGGATGGTTGTGATCTCGGTGAGCAGCCTGGTGTGGTGGTCTCCTTCGTTCGGGCCGTAGATGACTTCGGTGGCGGTCTCGATGGCGATCTGGCCGTCGATGCTCGCGCAGCGCAGCATCGTCTCGATCTGGGTGAGCAGGTCCATCGCGTCGGCGGTGAGCTGGCGGGTGGTGGTGTTCATGCTGCGGCCTCCAAGACGGTCAGCTCGCCGTCGGTGGGCTGGGTGTCGGGCTCGCCGGCGCGGCGGGCTTTGGTAAGGGCTTCGAGGCCGAGGTAGCGGCGCTGCTCGGCCCATTCGTCGTGCTGCTCGGCCAGGACCGCGCCGACGAGACGGATGATGCTGTCGCGGTTGGGGAAGATGCCGACGACATCGGTGCGGCGGCGGATCTCCCGGTTCAGACGCTCGGTGGGGTTGTTCGACCAGATCTGCCGCCAGATCTCCTTCGGGAACGCGGTGAAGGCGAGGATCTCGTCGCGGGCGGATTCGAGGTGCTCGGCGCTGCGGGGCAGCTTCTCGGTCAGCGCGGCCAGGACCCGATCGAACTGGGCATGCACGGCATCGGCGTCGGGCTGGTCGAAGATCGTGCCCAGCAGGGTCTTCACCCACGGCCACGACGCTTTCGGTGTCACCGACATCAGGTTCGCCGCGTAGTGGGTTCTGCACCGCTGCCAGCCGGCGCCGGGCAGAGTCGCCCCGGCCGCGGCAACCAGCCCGGCGTGGGCGTCGGAAGTGACCAGCTTCACCCCGGACAGTCCGCGGGCGACCATGTCGCGGAAGAAGGTCAGCCAGCCTGCGCCGTCCTCGGTGGAGCTGACCTGCAGGCCGAGGATCTCGCGGTAACCGTCCGCGTTGACACCAGTCGCGACCAGGCACGCGACCTTGACAACCCGGCCGCCCTCGCGGACCTTCATCATGAGGGCGTCCGCGGCGACGAACGTATACGGGCCGGCGTCGAGCGGACGGGTGCGGAACGCGGCCACCTGCTCGTCCAGGTCACGCGCCATCTCCGAGACCTGCGACTTCGACAGGCCCGTGATCCCGAGCGTCTTGACCAGGTCGTCCATCCGCCGGGTCGACACGCCCAGCAGATAGCTGGTCGCGACCACTGTCGTCAACGCGGCCTCCGCGCGGCGGCGCCGTTCCAGCAGCCACTCCGGGAAGTATGCCCCCTGCCGCAGCTTCGGGATCGCGACGTCGATCGTGCCCGCGCGAGTGTCGAAGTCGCGGTGCCGGTACCCATTGCGACGGTTCACCCGGTCATCGCTGACCGTGCCGTACGAGGCACCGCAAACCAGGTCGGCGTCCGCGGACAGCAACGCGTTGATGAACGTGGTCAGCATCTGGCGGAGCAGATCCGGCGACGCCTGATGCAACTGCTCGTCAAGGAAGCGGGCAGGGTCGATACTGGGGTTGACGGTCATCGTCGTGGTTCCTCTCGAGATGGATGTGAAGAGTTCTCTCGAAGGATCACACGGTGACCGTCGTCACGTTCGCAACGACGCGATCACCAGCGAGCCATACACCACGCTATTGGACGCAACCCCAGTTTCTCATGCGGCATTTCGGGCTGCGTTGAACCTCGGCATTGCGACGAGAGCCTTCGGTCCTGCGTTCGCGGTGGGACAGCGCCACTTTTCTGCAACGGCGGCAGAAAGAGCGGGCGCAGTCGCAGGAAACTGGCGCAGTCGCTCGCAAGAACGAGGCGAACGAGGCGAGGGGAGGGAGTTAGGAGGGGATGGTGGGGATCGCGGCGAGGAGCTGGCGCGTGTACTCCTCGCGGGGGTGCAGGAGGACGTCCGCGGTCGATCCGCGTTCGACGATCCGACCGTCCTTCATCACGGCGACCGTGTCGCAGAGGTTCTGCACGACCCCGATGTCGTGCGAAACGAGGATGAGCGTGAGGTCCTCCGTGCGCTGCAGCTCCCGCAGCACGGCGAGGATCTGCGCGCGCACCGTCACATCGAGCGCCGACAGTGGCTCATCGCCCACGAGAATGCGGGGGCGATGCACGATCGCACGCGCGAGGGCGATGCGCTGACGCTGCCCGCCGGAGAACTCGTGCGGATAGCGATCCGCCATCTCCGGCTCCAGGCCCACCTGCGCAAGCACCTCGTGCACGCGCGCCCGGTGATCGCCCGGGATGCCCAGCGCCCCCAGGGGCTCCGCGACGATGCGTCCCGCGCTCATCCGCGGATCGAGGGAGGCATAGGGGTCCTGGAAGACGAGCCCCGTCTCCCGGCGCAGCCAGTGCAACGAGCGTGCAGAGCCCTGCGCATCGACGGGGCGCCCGTCGATGGACACGGTCCCCGCCGTCGGACGGTCCAGGCCCAGGAGTAGCCGGACGAGCGTCGACTTGCCCGAGCCGGATTCTCCGATGATGCCGAGGGATTCTCCCGCCACGATCCGCAGATCGGTGGCGTGGAGCACGGTGCGTGTCCGCCGCGGCTCGAGGAAACTGCGCCGATGCTCGGAGAAGTCGCGGCGCAGGCCGGTGGCCTCGATGAGTGCGCTCGTCATGCGTCCCCTCCCTGCGGACGCCACAGCGTGGCCGTGGCATCGCGGAGAAGCCCCTGCGTCACGGGCGAGGAGGGGGTGTGCAGGAGCGTGGCGACGGGAGCCTTCTCGACGATGCGGCCGTGTTCGAGGACGACGCCCTCCGTGGCGACCTGTGCGAGCACCGCGAGGTCGTGCGTGATGAAGACGAGCGACATGCCCTCCTGTGCGGTGAGGGAAAGCAGCAGTCGGAGGATCTCGGCCTGGATGGTGACGTCTAGCGCCGTCGTCGGCTCGTCGGCGATGAGGAGGCGGGGACGGCAGGCGAGCGCCATGGCGATGGCGACGCGCTGTCGCTGGCCCCCGGAGAGCTGGTGCGGATAGCGATCGACGATGGTTTCGGGATCGGGCAAACGCACACGCTCCGCCTCGGTGATGGCGCGGGCCCGTGCCTCTCTGCGGCTGAGACCTTCGTGGATGCGCAGGCTCTCCGCGATCTGACGGCCCACCGTGCGGATGGGGTTGAGAGCCGTGCGCGGCTCCTGGAACACCATGCCGATGTCGTCGCCGCGCACATGCGCGAGGCGGCGGTCCGGCATGCCGAGGAGCTCGGT
>JAATGR010000131.1 GCA_015654575.1 Actinomycetales bacterium | reverse complement strand
GACGCGATCGTGAGCGACCACTCGCCCTCCACCGCCGCGCTCAAAGACCGCGACTTCGGCCTCGCCTGGGGCGGCATCGCGGGCCTCCAGACCGGACTGGCAGCGGTGCACACGGCCGCCGCAGCCCGCGGCATCTCGTTCGAGACGATCCTGCCGCTGATGACCACCGGACCCGCCCGCATCGCGGGGCTTCCCGGGCTCGGCGTCATCGCGCCGGGGGCGCCCGCCCACCTGGTCGAGTTCGCCCCGGACCAAACGCAGACCGTTCGCGCCGGGGCGCTGGAGTACCGCAACAAGCTGTCCCCGTGGGACGGCAGCCTGCTTTCGGGCGTGGTGCGCACGACGTGGCTCCGCGGCGAACCCGTGTACCGTCGTGGCGAAGGCGTGCTGGCGCGCGAGGGCGGCGAGATCCTGGTCCGCCGGTCCACGGCGTCAGCGGAGGAGAAGGCGGCGGCATCCTTCTCCGGCACCGCGACTCGCCGCGTCGAAGAGGAGACGTCATGACGGTGGAGATCCTCCAACCCGGAGTCGGGGAGATAACCGGCGACCATTACCTCGCCTCCTCGCCGGCGACGGTGCTCTGGGGCCGGCTTCCCTGCGAGGCGGATGCCCCGGTGCTCACGATCGCCTCGGGCGAGAGCGTCACCGTCGACACCGTCAGCCACGAGGGCATCCTCGAGGATCAGGGCAAGGATCCGGCCGCCTACTTCGGCGGTCACGGCGTGCCCGCCTCCTCCGTGCTGCACGACGCGGTCGACATCGCGGGCGGGCTCTCCCGCGACCCGGCCGCCGACGGCCCGCACGTGGTGACGGGGCCCGTCTTCGTCACCGGCGCGGCACCGGGCGACCTGTTGCGGATCACCGTCGAGAAGCTGGTTCCCCGGGTGCCGTACGGCGTCATCTCCAACCGTCATGGCAAAGGCGCCCTCGTCGGCGAGCTGCCGCGCGGCGAGCACAACGTGAGCGTGTTCACCCCCGTCGTCGAACGCGACGGCGCGCTGTTCGGCGCGCTCGCCTTGGCCGAGGGCGGCGACCGGGTCGTCGAGTTCCCGCTCGCGCCGTTCCTCGGCACGATGGGCGTCGCCGTCTCCGGCGTCGATCGGCCCCACTCGGTGCCGCCGGGCAGCCACGGCGGCAACATCGACATCAACCTTCTGGTGGAGGGCACGGTGCTGTATCTGCCGGTCCAGGTTCCGGGCGCGTTGGCCTACGTCGGCGATCCGCACTTCGCCCAGGGAGACGGGGAGGTCGCGCTGACCGCGTTGGAGGCCTCCCTGCGCGCCACGCTCCGGTTCGACGTGGTCCCGAGGTCCGAGGCGTTGGCCTCCTTCGGCGAGCTGTCGGGACCGCTGGTGCGCACCGACGAGTACCTCGTGCCGACGGGGCTCGATCCCGATCTCGATGAGGCGATGCGCCGCTGCGTCCGCGCCGCGCTGTCGCTGCTGCAGGCGCGCTACGGCATGGCCGAGCACCTGGCCTACGCCTACCTGTCCGCTGCCACCGACTTCGACATCTCGCAGGTCGTCGACATCGTGTGCGGGGTGCACGCCCGCATCCGAGAGTCCGACTTCGCGGCCGTCTCGGAGGCCTCGGCATGACGCTGCCAGCATCCATGTCCCGCTTCTGACCGGGTCATGTCCCCGTTCGGACCGCTTCGGAGCGCTTTGAGCGGTCCGAACGGGGACACACTCGGGAGGGGAAAGAGGCATGACCGGTCTCGGCGACGGCGTTCCGGCCGATCTGTTCGATGCGTTCGACCGCTATGAGCGGGCCATTCTGGACAACGACCTCGACACGCTCGACGAAATGTTCGCCGAGGGGCCGGGGACGATGCGCGGGGATGCCGCCGGCCTGCTCGTCGGACACGACGTCATCAGTGCGTTCCGTGGTGTGCGCGGGGGCGTGCCGCCGCGCGAGATCGAGCGGATCGAATACCGACCGCTCGCCCCGGATGTCGCACTGCTGGTCTCGGTCTCGCGCTACCGGGGCGGCGGCACTGGGCTGCAGTCCCAGTTGTGGCAGCGCGTTGACGGCGCGTGGCGCATCACCGCCGCGCACGTCACGAGCCGAGCGCAGGCGCTCGACCGATCGGTGTGGCGATCGGTCGGCGATCCGCTGCTGCAGGGCGCGTGGGAGGGTCCGCTGCACGGGCTCAACGTCGCGGTGAAAGACCTGTTCGCGATCAAGGGCTACCGCATCGGGGCGGGCAATCCGACCTTCCTCACGTCTGCGCGCGCCGAGGCCACCACCGCTCCCGCGGTCGCCGATCTGCTGCGCGGCGGAGCCTCGCTGCGCGGCATCGCCCGCACCGACGAGTTCGCCTATTCCATCGCGGGCGACAACGCGCACTACGGCACCCCGCCCAACGGCGCGCTGCCCGGCGCCCTCCCCGGCGGCTCGTCGAGCGGACCGGCGAGCGCCGTCGCCACGGGCCAGGCGGAGGTCGGGCTCGCCACCGACACCGCCGGGTCGATCCGGGTGCCCGCCTCCTACCAGGGACTGTGGGGACTTCGCACCAGCCACGGACTGGTGCCGCGGCAGGGGATGCTGCCCCTCGCCCAGTCGTTCGACACCGTCGGATGGCTCGCCCGCGACGGCCAGACGCTGCAGCGCGTCGCCGACTGGTGCCTCAGCTACGACGGATCTGAGTCGACCGAGAGCGTGTTCGGCGAGTCCGGCGACGACCTGCCGTGGCGTCTGCTGGTGCCGCACGAGGTGATGGATGCGGTCGAGCCCGACACCCGCACCGCGTTCGACGCGCTGCTCGCCCGGCTCGCGGCCTCCGACGATCCGCCCTCGCTGCGCCGCGTCGAGATCGGCGCGCTCGACGAGTACCACGAGCCGTTCCGGATGGTGCAGGCGGCCGAGGCATGGCGCAACAACGCTGAATGGCTGCGCGCGCATCCCGGGGCGACGGGACCCGCCGTCGCCGAGCGCTTCCGTGCGGCGAGCCAGGTCACCCCGGCGCAGGAGACGGCGGCGCGGGCGCAGTTGGAGACGCTGCGCGAGCGCATCCACGAACTGGTGCGCGATGCCGTGCTGCTGATGCCGACCGTGCCCGGCCCCGCTCCCATGCGCACCGCCAACGATGCCCGCATCGACTCGGTGCGGCGGGCGACGCTGCGGATGACCACCCCTGCGGCCATCGGCGGCCTGCCCGCGCTCTCCGCCCCGCTGCTGACGGTGCCCTCGCAGCTCGGCCCCGCCCCGGTCGGGGTGTGTCTGATCTCGCGCCCCGGCACCGATATCGCCCTGGTCCGCCTCGCTCGGCGCTTCGCCGAGGTCGTACGGTGACCCCCGCAGACCCCTCATCCCCCGCGACACCCCGGAAGGAACGCGCATGACGATTCCCGGACCGATCGACCCGCCCGCCCGCCTGCTCATGGGGCCGGGACCGATCTCGGCGTACCCCAGCGTGCTGCGGGCGATGTCGGCGCCGCTGGTGGGGCAGTACGACCCGTTCATGACCGCGGCGATGGCCGAGACACAGGAGCTGTACCGGCAGGTGTGGGCCACGCACAACGACGCCACCCTGCTCGTGGACGGCACCTCCCGTGCCGGCATCGAGGCGGCGATCGTCTCGCTCGTGCGCCCCGGCGATCGGGTGCTCGTGCCGGTGTTCGGGCGCTTCGGCCACCTGCTGGCGGAGATCGCGGAGCGGGCGCTCGCCGAGGTGCACACGATCGAGACCGACTGGGGGCAGGTGTTCCCCCCCTCGGTCATCGAGGAGGCGATCGTGCGCGTGAAGCCGACGCTCCTCGCGCTCGTGCAGGGCGACACCTCCACCACGATGAACCAGCCGCTGGACGAGATCGGCGAGATCTGCGCGCGCCACGGTGTCCTGTTCTACACCGACGCGACCGCCTCGCTCGCCGGCAACGCTTTCGAGGCCGACGCCTGGGGCGTGGATGCGGCGACCGCCGGCCTGCAGAAGTGCCTCGGCGGACCGAGCGGCTCCTCGCCGATCACCCTCAGTGAGAAGGCCGTCGGCGTGATCCGCTCCCGCGCCAAAGTCGAGGCGGGCATCCGCGAGGCCGGCGACACCGACGCGGAGGACTTCGTCCGCTCGAACTACTTCGACCTCGGGATGATCCTCGACTACTGGGGTCCGCGACGCCTCAACCATCACACCGAGGCGACCAGCATGCTGTACGCGGCGCGCGAGTGCGCGCGCGTGCTGCTGACCGAGGGTCGCGAGGCCGTCATCGCGCGGCACGAGCTCGCCGGACGGGCGATGCTCGCCGGTGCGCAGGGACTCGGCATGACCGTGTTCGGCGACGTCGCGCACAAGATGAGCAACGTGCTGGCGGTCGAGATCCCCGACGGCGTGCCGGGGGACGCGGCGCGCCAGGCACTGCTGACCGACTTCGGCATCGAGATCGGCACCTCCTTCGGCCCGCTCCACGGGCGGGTGTGGCGCATCGGCACCATGGGCTACAACGCCCGCAAGGACGCCGTACTCACGACCCTCGTCGCGCTCGAGGCGGTGCTGCGCCGGTTCGGCGTCGCGGTGCCGGCCGGTGGCGGGGTGGATGCCGCATCCGACATATATTCGGAGGCCGTCTGATGCCATTGCTGACCGGCGTCACGCCCGACCGCGTCGCCGCGGCGGCGCGCCGGGTGATGGCGCGGTGCGACGAGCTCGCCCGGGTGAGCGCGTCGTCGAACGGGATCGAGCGCATCTACCTCTCCCCGGAGCATGCCCGGGTCAATCGGCTCGCCGCGGAGTGGATGCGCGAACTCGGCATGCGCACCCGGCAGGATGCCGCCGGCAACCAGCTCGGCCGGCTGGAGCGCCTCGTCGGCGGTGGCCTGGAGCCCGCCGCGCCCGCGCTGATGCTCGGCTCCCACCTGGACACCGTGCGCGACGCCGGCCGGTTCGACGGCATCGTCGGCGTGCTGATGGCTCTCGAGGTCGCGCGTCTGCTGCGCGCGCCGACCGACGACGACCGCTATGGCGTGCCGTTGCCCTTCGCGTTGGAGGTCGTCGCCTTCTCGGACGAGGAGGGGGCCCGCTTCGGCAAAGCGCTGCTGGGCTCCTCCGCGGTGGCGGGCATCTGGGACGACGACTGGTGGGCCCTGACGGATGCCGAGGGCACGACACTGCGGCAGGCGTTCCTCGAGTTCGGCCTCGATCCGGCGCGGATCGGCGAGGCGGCGCGCCGGCCGGCCGAGCTCGTGGGCTACCTGGAGGCGCACATCGAGCAGGGGCCGGAGCTGCATCGGCGGGGCGAGGCGCTCGCGGTGGTGACCTCGATCGCGGCGGCTCGCCGGTTCCAGCTGGTGGTCGAGGGGGAGTCCCGGCACGCCGGCGGCACTCCCTACGACATGCGGCGCGATGCGCTACTGGGCGCCTCGGAGGCGGCGCTCGCTGTCGAGCGCATCTGCGCGGCCGAGCATCACATCATCGGCACCGTCGGCCAGCTCGAGGCGTTCCCCGGCGCGGTGAACATCGTGCCGGGCGAGGCCCGTCTCTCGCTCGACCTGCGTGGCGAGCTCGACGGCGAGCGCGACCGCGTCTGGGATGAGATCTCCCGCGAGCTCGACGTCATCATGGGCCGGCGGCACCTGCGCTGGCACTCCCGCGAGGTGCACAACGCGCCCGCCGTCATGTGCGCCCCGCTCCTGCAGGACGTGGTGCGCGAAGGCATCCTCTCCACCCTGCCCGGCGCCATGGATGAGCCGACGACACTGTTCAGCCCGGCGGGGCACGACGGGATGTCGATCGGGGCCGTCACCGACGTGGGGATGCTGTTCCTGCGAAACCCGGACGGCATCAGTCACCACCCCGACGAGTCGGTGTCCGGGGCGGATGTCGCGCTCGGCATCCGCGCCCTCGCGGAGTCGGTGCTGCAGCTGGCCGCCGATCGCGCGTGACGGCCCAGATCAGCGGGTGTGGGCGTCGCTCTCGGCGAGTGCGCGGGCGACGCTCTCCTCGATCACCAGATCGGTGATCAGCCGCGCCTTCAGCGCGCCGCGCAGGGCGTCGAGCTTCGACAGGCTCGAGATCACGCAGACGCGGTGGGGGATCAGCCGCACCGCGTCGAAGGCCGGGCCGCTCGCGCGGGCGTTGAGGGGGATGTCGTCGCTCGACCCGTCAGCGCGGTAGAAGACGGTGGCGCAGTCCCCGACGACGCCGCTGCGCACCAGGCTTTGCAGGTCGTCGCCGGAGAAGTAGCCGCCGGCGTAGACGTGCGAGGGCACATCAGCGCGGGGCGAGCCGAGCCCGAACAGGAACACGGTGGCCCGGGACTGCATCGTCAGGACGTTGCGCACGGAGCGCTCGCGCCACAGCGCCTGCTTGGTCGAGGGGTCGTCGAACAGTGCCGGCACCGGGAAGTGGTGCACCTCGGCGGCGAACGCGCGGCCGAACCGGTCGAGGATCTCGCTCACGTAGGGGATGCCGGAGGACTGCGTGTTCGCGGCGCCGTTCATCTGCACGACGTGCATGTTGTGCAGCGGCTTCTGCGCCAGGTTGCGTGAGACGGCGGAGATCGTGGCGCCCCAGGCGATCCCGAGCGTGGTGTTGCTGTCGACCAGCGTGGACAGGATGCGCGCGGCCGACAGCGCCGTGCGGTCGAGCCGGTCCGCCTCGCTGATGTTCGGCGGTGTGGGAACGACGTGCACGGTCAGGCCGTGGGTGGTGGCCAGCCGCTCCGCGGCATGCCCTCGGGCGGCTTGCGGAGAGTGCACGGTGATCTCGACCAGGCCCGTCTGTCTGGCATGGGTCAGCAGTCGTGACACCGACGAGCGGGAGATGTGCATTTCCGCAGCGATCGTGTCCATCGTGTGGTCCTGCAGGTAGTACAGCTGCGCCGCGCGCAACGCCTCGCCCACGCGGGGGTCTTCCTTCGGAGCGTCCACGGGTCTCCCTGCGGTTGAACATTCGTGCCGATCACGACGTTCGGTGCACACATTCTCAGAAGGCTTGCACGTCCGTCCATGCGGCTTCCACTGTAGAGGAAGCAACACACTGAGGAAGGAACCCCGCACCGTGGGCACGTCAGAGCAGACATCGAATCCCCGTCCGTCCGTCGCCGCTCTGTCGGCGCGCTCGCAGGCCGACGTGCTGATCGTCGGGGCGGGCATCAACGGAATCGCCACCTTCCGTGACCTCGCGCTGCAGGGCGTCGACGTCGCGATCGTTGACCGCGACGACTACGTCTCCGGCGCCTCCTCGGCGTCCAGCCATATGGTGCACGGTGGGGTGCGCTACCTCGAGAACGGGGAGTTCCGCCTCGTGCGCGAGGCGGTCACCGAGCGCAACCGGCTCCTGCGCACCGCACCGCACTACGTCCGCCCGTTGCGGACCACGATCCCCATCTTTCGCACCTTCTCCGGCGTCGTCACCGCGCCGTTCCGGCTGTTGGTCAGTCACGGACGCGGCAAGCCGCGCGAGCGCGGCGCCCTGCTGATCAAGCTCGGCCTGATGATCTACGACACGTTCTCGCGCGACGGCGGCAGCGTTCCCCGTCACGTGTTCCGTCGTCGTCGCACCTCGCTGAACGCCTTCCACGCGATGAACCCCGGGGTGGGATACACGGCCACCTACTACGACGCGTCGATGCACGACCCGGAGCGGCTCGCGCTGGACGTGCTGCACGACGGCGTCGTCGCCGGCGGCGACCGGGCCCGCGCGGCGAACTACGTCGAGGCGATCGGGGCGGCGGAGGGCGGGGTGAGACTCCGGGACCGGATCAGCGGCGAGGAGTTCACCTTCTCGGCATCGGTCGTGGTCAACACCAGCGGCCCGTGGACCGATCTCACCAATGACACCTTGGGCGTGCCGACCCGGTTCATGGGGGGCACGAAGGGGTCGCACATCGTGCTCGACAACCCGGAGCTGCTGGCGGCGACCGGCGGCAACGAGATCTTCTTCGAGCACTCCGACGGACGCATCGTGCTGATATACCCGCTGAAGGGCAGGGTCATGGTCGGCACGACCGACATCGACGCCGACCCGCGCGTCCCGGTCGTGTGCACGGATGATGAGATCGACTACTTCTTCGACCTGATCTCTCACGTCTTCCCCGCCATCGCGGTGAACCGCTCGCAGATCGTCTACGCGTTCTCCGGCATCCGCCCGCTGCCGCGGCACGACGACATGACGCCCGGCTTCGTCTCGCGCGACTACCGCATCGAGGAGGGCACGCTCGGAAGTGTGCCGCTGCTGAGCCTCGTCGGCGGAAAGTGGACCACGTTCCGGGCGCTCGCCGAGCACCTGAGCGACCTGGTCCTGGGCCGGATCGGCGGCCGTCGCAGCGTGGACACCACGACCCTGGCGATCGGCGGCGGAAAGGACTACCCGCGCTCGAGCGGAGAACGCGATGCCTGGGTGCGCGCCCACGGCCACGGCCACGAGCGTGCGCTGGTGGAGCGGATGCTCGAGCGCTACGGCACCCGCGCGGACGATGTGCTCGCCGCGATCCCGGTCGGCGCCGCGGAACTCGCCGCGGTACCCGGATACTTCGCCGAGGAGCTCGCCCACCTCGCCGAGACGGAAGACGTCGTAGCCCTCGGCGACATGGTCTTCCGGCGCACCTCGCTCGCGTTCGTCGGGGGGCTCAGCCGTGCCGGGCTCACCGCGGTCGCGGCCGCGGTCGCCCCGACGCTCGGCTGGTCCGAGGAGGAGACCGGTCGTCAGGTACGCGAGGTGGCCGACCGGCTGCGCGAATCGCACCGCGTCGACATCGACACTCGCCACCTCGCTGACGTGAGCTGATTGCTTCCGGCGGCGACCTGGCGCCGGAATGCCCACACCACCAGGTCTCCCATCTCGTCTCGGACGACGACTGCGACGATTCACCCGAGAAAGGTCAACGAAGACATGAATGAGATAAATCTGGGCTTGTACTTCCTCTCCGAGACGGTCGGCACGGCGCTGCTGATCCTCCTCGGTTGCGGCGTGGTCGCCAATGTGATCCTCGCCAAGACGAAAGGCTTCGGCGGCGGCACCCTGATGATCAACTGGGGCTGGGGGCTCGCCGTGTTCGCCGGCGTGCTCGTCTCGGCGTACTCCGGTGCCCAGCTCAACCCGGCGGTCTCGTTCGCGCTGGTGCTGCTGGCGAAGATCACGGTCACCCAGTTCTTCGTCGCCGTCGCCGGCCAGATGGTCGGCGCGATCATCGGCGCGGTGCTGTGCTGGCTCGCCTACCGCCAGCACTTCGACACGGAAGAGGATCCCGCCGCCAAGCTCGGCGTCTTCTCTACCGGGCCCGCTATCCGCTCCTACGCGTGGAACCTCATCACCGAGATCATCGCCACCTTCGTGCTCGTGTTCGGGATCCTCGCCTTCGCGGACTACGGAGACGGTGCGATCGGCACGCCCGGCGGTCTCGGCCCGCTCACGGCACTGCCGGTCGCGCTGCTCGTGGTCGGCATCGGCGCCTCGCTCGGCGGTCCGACCGGGTACGCCATCAACCCCGCCCGCGACCTCGGGCCGCGCATCGCGCACGCCTTCCTGCCGATCGCGGGCAAGGGGTCCAGCGACTGGTCCTACGCGTGGGTGCCGGTGATCGGCCCGCTGATCGGGGGCGGTCTCGCCGCGGGCGGCTCGATGCTGTTCCTCCACCTGGCGTGAGAGTCGCCGAACGTCTGTGAGCATCTCCCGATAGACAAGGAAGTCCGAAATGCCTGAATACATCATCGCCATCGACCAGGGCACGACCTCGAGCCGCGCCATCGTCTTCGATCACAGCGGCAGCATCATCTCGACCGGTCAGCTCGAGCACGAGCAGATCCTGCCCCGCGCCGGGTGGGTGGAGCACGACCCGCTCGAGATCTGGCGCAACGTGCAGGAGGTCATCGGCGTCGCCCTCGCGAAGGCCGACCTGACCCGTCACGACATCGCCGCGATCGGCATCACCAACCAGCGGGAGACGGCGGTGGTGTGGGACAAGCGCACCGGACAGCCGGTCTACAACGCGATCGTCTGGCAGGACACCCGCACCCAGCGGATCGTCGACCGTCTGGCGGAGGGGCTGGGGGTCGAGCGGTTCAAAGCGATCGTCGGGCTGCCGCTCGCCACCTATTTCTCCGGCACGAAGATCGCCTGGATCCTCGAGAACGTCGAGGGTGCACGGGAGAAGGCAGAGGCCGGCGACCTGCTGTTCGGTAACACCGACACCTGGGTGCTGTGGAACCTCACCGGCGGCGTCGAAGGCGGCGTCCACGCCACCGACGTCACCAACGCGTCGCGCACGCTGTTCATGGACCTGGAGACCCTCAGTTGGCGCGAGGACATCCTCCAGGAGTTCGGCGTCCCGCTCTCGATGATGCCCGAGATCCGGTCTTCCTCCGAGATCTACGGCGTCGCGGAGGACTCCTCCCTGCTGCGTGAGACCCCGATCGCCGGCATCCTGGGAGACCAGCAGGCCGCGACGTTCGGTCAGGCGGCGTTCGAGGTGGGCGAGAGCAAGAACACCTACGGCACCGGAAACTTCCTCATCTTCCAGACGGGGGAGAAGGTCGTCCACTCCCGCAACGGGCTGCTCACGACTGTCGGCTACAAGCTCGGCGACCAGCCGCCCCGGTACGCGCTGGAGGGCTCGATCGCGGTCACCGGTTCGCTCGTGCAGTGGCTGCGTGACCAGCTCGGCCTGATCGGCTCGGCGCCGGAGGTCGAGGAGGTCGCGAAGACGGCCGAAGACAACGGCGGGGTCTACTTCGTGCCCGCCTTCTCCGGTCTGTTCGCGCCGTACTGGCGTCCGGACGCCCGCGGGACGATCGTCGGCATGACCCGGTACGTCAACCGCGGCCACATCGCGCGGGCGGCGTTGGAGGCCACGGCATTCCAGACCCGCGAGGTGCTCGACGCCGTCAACGCGGACTCGGGCGTGGCACTGACCGAGTTGAAAGTGGACGGCGGCATGATCGCCAACAACACGCTCATGCAGTTCCAGGCCGACATCCTGGGCGTGCCGGTGGTGCGTCCGGTGGTCGCCGAGACGACGGCGCTGGGTGCGGCCTACGCCGCCGGTCTCGCCGTCGGATTCTGGTCGGGCCTCGACGAACTTCGCGCCAACTGGCAGGAGGACCGTCGGTGGGAGCCGTCCATGGACGCCGGGGAGACCGAGCGTCAGTTGCGGCTGTGGAAGAAGGCCATCACCAAGGCGAGCGGATGGGTGGACGCCGACGTGCAGTGATCCGCTGCACCGGAGATGACACCGACCCCGTCCGCCTCGCGGACGGGGTCGGTGTCGCTCATCGGGAGCGCACCCGGAGAGTCCGAGGCTAGAGTCGTATGCGTGGCGGAGACAGCGGGAACGGAGTGGCACTGGTCTGAGGACGGGATCAACTTCCACACGCGCAAGTGGGTCAAACCGGAGGATCTGAACGCCAACGGCTCGCTGTTCGGCGGGAGCCTGCTGCGGTGGATCGATGAGGAAGCCGCGATCTACGCGATCATCCAGCTCGGCAACTATCGTGTCGTGACCAAGCTGATCTCGGAGATCAACTTCGAGGCGTCCGCGCTGCAGGGCGACCTGATCGAGATGGGCCTGACCGCCACGCACTTCGGCCGCACCTCGCTGACGATGCGGGCCGTGGTGCGCAACATGATCACCCGGCGACGGATCCTCACCATCGAGCGCATCATCTTCGTCAGCGTGGACGAGAACGGTCGCCCGATGCCGCACGGCTACTCCGACATCACCTACGACCGCGATCGGATGCCGCGCGAGCACCCGAAGACCGACAGCGTGAGGCTGCCGTAGCAGGCGCGTAACACTCCGCGGGTAGCGTGACGCGGGTCACGATCCTGGAGAGACCACCATGCCCAGCCTGCTCGTCATCAACGCCCGACTGATCACCGTGCCCGCAGGCACCGAGGGCCCCGGCCACATCGAGCGGGGCTGGATGCTCGTCGAGGACGGTCGCATCGCCGCGATCGGTGCGGGCACCCCCGATGCCGCCGCGGACGAGGTTCTCGACGTGGACGGCGCATTCGTCGCCCCCGGCTTCGTCTCCAGCCATTCGCACCTGTTCACCAGCGGTCTGCGCGGGCTCGGCGTGAGCGAGACCCTCTACGGCTGGTGCGACTCCATGCTCGGGTTCACGCGCGGCCTGACCGCGCAGGACCTGTACTGGTCGACGCTGCACGGGGCGCTCGACTTCCTCGCCAACGGGGTCACCACCGCCTACAACTTCACCGACCCGCTGCAGTCGTGGGAGTCGATGGTCGACGGCCAGCGCGTCGGCGACGCTCCGTTGCGCGAGGTCGACTACCACACGCGTCAGGCGGACGCCTGCCTGGACGCCGGCATCCGGTTCGTCGACTCGATCGGCATGGACGTCAGCGCCGGCACCGACGACGAGATCTTCGCCCGGTTCGAGGCCTCGGTCGCCCACACGCGATCCCTCGATGCCGAGTACGCGCTGGGCGCGTCGATCATGGGCCAGGTGCAGTGGTCGCCGCGGCCGGAGGCCGCCGAGCTTGAGGTCGAGGCGATGCGCCGCTTCGGCGTCACCAACCAGGCGCACTTCCTCGAGTCGCCCGAGGCGGTGCCGCTGCAGCAGTCGAAGTTCGCGATGTACCGGGATGCCGGGGCACTGGGTCCCGACATGATGTTCGGCCACTACATCCAGACCACGCCCGAGATCCTCGAGCAGACCGCCGCGGGCGGTGCGTCGATGTCGTGGCAGCCGGCGTCCAACGGCAGGCTCGCGTCCGGCATCGCGCTCGTGCCGGAGATGATCGACCTCGGCATCCGCATCGGGATGGGGCTGGACGACCAGGCGTGCACCGACATCTCCGACCCGTGGGGCAACATGCGCGCGGGCATCTTCATGCAGCGCGCCCGCACCAAGGATCCGCTGTCGATGACCCCGGAGCGTGTGCTGCGGCTGCACACGCTCGTCAGTGCCGAGATCCTCGGGATCTCCGACCGGGTCGGGAGCCTGGAGGTCGGCAAGTTCGCCGACTTCGTCGTGGTCGACCCGCGCACTCCGGACGTCGGTCCGCTGTTGCATCCGGTGAGCACGTACGTGCTGTCGATGAGCCTGCGGAACCTGACACGTGTATACGTGGGCGGACGGCTGGTCAGTGAGCGCGGGATCTCGACGAACCCGCTCGCGCTCGAGGCCTCCGCCCGGATCCACACCGACCTCCCCGCGCACGCCGCGCACGCCGGCCAGCCGCGCTGACCGCGCCGGACCGGCGCCCGTCCTGGCGGTCCTCCCCCGGTCGCGGTTCCGCCGCGCGCCGTTGTCCCGGCGCGCGCAGGCCAACAGGATGGGCTGACGTTCGGGTTCTTCATCGTGGCTGGACCACGGGCGGGGTGCTGCTGCTCTCCGGTGTTCTCCTCGCGTTCACGCGCGGACCGTTCAGTGACATCGCACCCTGGGTGGGGCTACTCCCCTCGTTCACATTCGCCACCGTTCACCCGCTGGGAGCAGTGGCGTCGTAGCGGGGGAGAAGGCCTGGCCGATGCCGGGCGGATCCGGGGAGCTCGTCCCCGCCGGTCTCGTGCGATGAGGGCAGAGAATCAGAGGCTCGCGTTTCAGGGCAGTCACGCCAGACCGTAACGGCGACGAAACACGAGCGCCAGTGTTCGTGAAATCTACATCGCTTAGCGTCGAAGATGTCACCGGTCGCAGACCTGTCCGCGGCCAGACACTCCCCTACCCGAGTGCATTAACGGCATCTGGAGACACAGTTCATGGCAATCTTCACCTCGCGACGTACCCGCGTCGCCGTATCCCTGTCGACCGTCGCGATTGCGGCGATCGCGCTCAGCGCCTGCTCCGGCAGCTCTTCCTCGTCCGACACCTCGTCGGGTGACACCTCCACGGCGAGCTTCGGCGACATCAGCGTCCAGCTCAGCTGGATCAAGAACGAAGAGTTCTGCGGTGAATACTTCGCCGACAGCAACGGCTACTACACGGACGCCGGCTTCAGCAGCGTCGACCTGGTGACAGGTCCTTCCACCAGCGTCTCCGAGCTGGTCTCCGGAACCGCAGACTTCGGCCTCAGTGACGCCGTCTCAGTCGGTACCGCGGTGGCGAATGCGGAAGCACCGCTGAAGATCGTCGGCAGCACGTACCAGAAGAACCCGTTCGAGATCCTCTCCCTGACCACTGGCGCGAACATCACCAGCCCGGAGGACATGAAGGGCAAGAAGATCGGCGTGCAGGACTCCAACCTGGCGCTGTTCGACGCGTTCCTCGCCGTCAACGGCATGAGCGACAGCGATGTGACCATCGTCCCGGTGCAGTACGACACCTCGGTGCTCACCAACGGTGAGGTCGACGGCTACGTCGCCTACGTCACCAACGAGTCGATCACGGTCCAGGCCCAGGGCTACTCCGTCGCCGACCTGACCTTCGCTGACAACGGACTGCCGTTCGTCGCCGAGACCCTGGTCACCACGGACGACATGATCGCGAACAACCCCGACGAGGTGAAGGCGTTCCTGACCGCTGAGATCAAGGGCTGGAGCGACGCGGTCAAAGACCCGCAGGAGTGCTCCGACCTGGCCGTGAACACGTACGGTGCTGACCTCAAGCTCGTTGCCGCCGACTCCTTGGCTGGCGCGACCGCGCAGCTGAGCGAACTCGTCGTGTCCGATGAGACGGTCGAGAACGGTCTGTTCACGATCTCCGACGACCTCAAGCAGGCCACGATCGACAGCCTCGCGGCCGCAGGCATCGACCTCACGGCCGACCAGCTGTTCGACACGACGCTGCTGGACGAGGTCTATGCGGACAACCCCGACCTGATCAACTACGCAGGCTGATCCGGAGCGAAAGCAGCGACTGACGTGACGAACACCATCGTCGAGACCGGTGCCCAGGGGACGACCCTGGGCACCGGCCTTCAGATCACCGACCTGAACAAGGTCTTCACCTCCGGCCGGAAGACCGTGGTCGCGTTGCAGGACGCCAACCTTCACACGGAGCAGGGCACCTTCCTCTCGCTGCTGGGGCCTTCCGGATGCGGTAAGTCCACCATCTTGCGGATCCTCGCCGGCCTCGACCAGCCGACCAGCGGCACCACCCGCGTCGACGGCAAGAGCCCGAAAGAGCTGCGTCGCGAGAACAAGCTCGGCATCGCCTTCCAGGACTCGGCTCTGCTGCCGTGGCGGAGCGTCATGAGCAACATCCGGCTGCCGTTCGAGATCGCGGGCAAGAGCGTCGACAAGGGCTATCTCGACGAACTCATCTCCCTCGTGGGGCTGAACGGCTTCGAGAAGGCCAAGCCGGCGCAGCTGTCGGGCGGCATGCGACAGCGGGTGTCGATCGCCCGATCGCTGGTGATGCGCCCCGAGGTCCTGCTGTTCGACGAGCCGTTCGGTGCGCTGGATGACATGACCCGCCAGAAGCTCAACCTCGAGCTGCTGCGCATCTGGACCGAGAAGCCCGCGACCACCCTCCTGGTCACGCACGGCATCTCCGAGGCGATCTTCCTGTCCGACCAGGTCGCGGTCATGAGCCCGCGCCCCGGTCGCATCAAGGAGGTCATGACCATCGACCTCCCGCGTCCGCGCACCCCCGACATGATGCGCAGCCCCGAGTTCCACGCCTATGTGGATCAGGCGTCGGAGCTGCTGTTCGGCGAGGGGGGAGCCGCCGCCGATGACGACCACTGAGGCGCCGGCGAAGGGCCGTGCCGTTCACTGGGAGGACATCAAGCTCCCCGCGTGGGTGACCGGAGTGATCGGCGTCGGCAGCTTCCTGATCATCTGGTGGATCTTGTCGGCCGTGTGGATCAACCCCTCCGGCAAGAGCATGATCCCGAGTCCGGTGGACGTCGTGGTCGCTGCGGTCGACAACGGCTGGGATTACTTCTGGCGCAACTTCTCCGTCACGCTCGCCGAGTCCGGTATCGGCTATCTCTGGGGGAACGGCCTCGCGCTCGTGCTCGCCTTCATTGTCCTGCTCGTGCCCCGGCTGGAGGGCATTGCGATGCAGATAGCGATCCTCACCTACTGTGTCCCAATTGTGGCCATCGGCATGATCGCGATCATCCTGTTCCCCGTGCCAGAAACTGGCGAGCCCAGTGGCACGGCCGTGCTTCTGGCGGCGCTGTCGGTGTTCTTCACCACGGTGGTCGGCGCGTTGCTGGGACTGAAATCCGCTGACCGCACGAGCCTCGACCTCATCGCGGTCTACGGCGGCAGCAAACTCACCCAACTGCGGAAGGTACGGCTGATCGCCGCGCTGCCCGCCATCCTCAATGGCCTGCAGATCGCTGTTCCCGCCGCTTTCCTCGGCGCCGTGCTCTCCGAGTTCTTCGGCAAGATCGAGGCCGGAGTCGGCATGGCCATGATGCTCGCCATGCAGACGGCCCAGTCCGACCTGGTGTGGGCACTGGCGATCGTCAGCGGGATCGTGGCCCTCCTGGGCTTCGCCATCGTCGGTTTCATCGCGCGCCTCGTCGCGCCCTGGTCTAAGGGAGCCTCCGCATGACGACTCTCAACACGGCGCAGCCGTCCGCGGTGGGGATCGGTTCCACCCAGGTCGCCGCGCTCAACGTACAGATCCGCAAGCAGGCCACCGCGTCCGCGCTCCGCGCGCTGGGGTGGGGTCTACTGACCTTTGTCGGCACGATCGTCGCGGTTCTCGTCATCTGGTGGGGCGTCCTCGCGCTCTTCGACGTATCGCCCCTGATCGCCAAGGGGCCGATCGATGTCTGGAACTATCTGTTCACCGCCGAGGCCGCGGCGGAGAACCGGGCTGTTGTGGTGGGCAATCTCATGACAACCCTCGGCGATTCCGCGATCGGTTTCATTGCGGGCCTGCTCGCCGCGGTCATCGGTGCCTCCCTCTTTCAGCTGAGC
Organism: Actinomycetales bacterium; assembly: GCA_015654575.1. Taxonomy (GTDB): domain Bacteria; phylum Actinomycetota; class Actinomycetes; order Actinomycetales; family Microbacteriaceae; genus Microbacterium. The sequence goes on along the minus strand of JAATGR010000131.1, from coordinate 16,731 downwards.
AAGGGCATCGAGAACGCCCTGATGCCGCTCGCGATGCTGCTGCGATCGGTTCCGCTGGTCGCGATGGCACCGGTGATCATCATGGTCGTGGGACGCAACGTCGCGACGGTTGCCGTCATCGGTGGCATCGTCGTGCTCTTTCCGGCGCTGGTGAATATTGCCTTTGGACTGAAGTCGAGCTCTCCCCAGATGAACGACCTCGTCGAGGTCTACGGCGGCGGGTCGATGACCAAGCTCCGCAAGATCGCCATGCCCTCCTCGCTGCCATCCTTCTTCGCAGCCGTGCGCATCTCGGTCCCCGGCGCCATCACCGGCGCACTGCTGGCCGAATGGCTCGCGGTCGGCGGCGGCGTGGGCGGCACGATGTCTGCATACCTCGCGCAGGCGAAGTACTCCGCTCTGTGGGCCTCGGTGGTCGCGGTGACTGTCGCCGCCATCGTGCTCTACAACGTCATTCAGATCATCGAGAACGTCGTGCTGGCACGGATGGGCATGAGTTCCCGCAGCGGCCTCTGACCCGCATCGGTATCCCGATTTCATCGAAAGAGAGCATCATGACCGCCCCGGAGGCGCTGACCTCGTTCGCCTACGGCCTGCCCAAGGCAGAGCTGCACTTGCACTTGGAGGGAACGCTCGAACCCGAACTCAAGTTCGCGCTCGCGGAGCGCAACGGCATCCCGCTCGCGCAGAAGACCGTCGAGGAGGTGAAGGCCTCCTACGACTTCACCGACCTGACGAGCTTCCTCGCCGTCTACTACCCGGCGATGGAAGTGCTGCAGACCGCGGACGACTTCCACGACCTCGCCTGGGCCTACCTGCGCAAGGCCGCCTCGCAGGGCGTCGTGCACACCGAGATGTTCTTCGACCCGCAGGCGCACACCGGCCGCGGTGTGCCGTTCGAGAACGTGATCGGCGGATACCGCCGCGCGGCCGTGCGCGCCGAGGCCGAACTCGGCATCTCGGCCGAGCTCATTCTGTGCTTCCTGCGCGATTTCACCGCCGAGCACGCGATGTCCACGCTCATGGAGGCTCTGCCCTACCGGCAGTGGCTCGTCGGCGTCGGGCTCGATTCCGACGAGCGCGACAACCCGCCGTCGAAGTTCGCGGCGGTCTTCGCGCGGGCCAAGGCCGAAGGTTTCCTGCTGACGATGCACTGCGACATCGACCAGCCCGGCTCGATCGGTCACATCCGCCAGGTGCTCACCGAGATCGGCGTGGACCGCATCGACCACGGGACGAACATCGTCGAGGATCCGGAACTCGTAGCGCTCGTCAAGGAGCGTGGGTTGGGTCTGACCTGCTGCCCGGTGTCGAACTCCTTCGTGACCGAGCAGATGAAGTCCGACGAGATCGTGGGGCTCCTGCGCGAGGGCATCGCGGTGACGGTCAACTCGGACGATCCCGCGTATTTCGGCGGCTACGTGGCCGACAATTACGTGGCGCTCGCTGAGCACGCGGGACTGACCGACACCGAGCTGGTGCAGCTGGCGATCAACTCGTTCACGGCGTCCTGGCTCACGCCGGCGCGTCGGGCCGCGTACATCGCCCAGGTGGAGCAGTACGCGCTCGCACAGGGCGTTCCGCTGCCGGTATGAGATCGTGATGGTCGTGAGCGTCGTCACCGATCGGCAGCGGGCCGAGGAGGCGGCGGTCGTTCGGCTGGGTGCCCGTATCCGCCAGTTGCGCAAGGCGCGAGGTTTGACGCTGGTGCAGCTCGCGGCTGCGACCGACCTGTCGCATCCGTTCCTCAGCCAGCTCGAACGCGGGCTCGCGCAGCCCAGCCTCGGCTCCTTGCGACGCATCGCGGTCGCGTTGGAGACCAGCCCCATCGAGCTGATAGCGGCCGCCGAGGAGCCGTTCGAGGGGGCGACCGACGTCGAGATGCAGCGTTCGGGGACAGGCGCCGTGCCGGAGGGGTTCTCCGCCGGGTCGGCGCGGATGCTGGTGCACGGTGACCGGCCGTTCCATCCGATGGAGGTCGTGTCGGATGCGGTGCTGCCCGGGGACTGCTTCGTCCACGTGGAGGATGAGTTCCTCTATGTCGTCGAGGGCACCGTCAACGTCGAGGTCGCGGGCGAGGTGTATCGCCTCGCGCCGGGCGACTCGATCTACTACGGCGGCGGTGTCTCGCACCGCTGGTGGTCGGCGGACGGCGCCAGCTACCGACTCGTGGTCGTCAAAGAGGGCCCGCGACTGCGCGGTCGGTGATCCTCCTCCGCCCCGCAGCGTCACCCGTGCGCGGTGGATGCGGGACCACGGACATCGAGCGGGAACGAACAGATGGGTGCCCTGTGATCAGCTACTCCGACTACCTGCAGCTGCTGCCGAAGACCGAGCTGCACTGCCATTTCGCATCGACGATGACTGCGCCGCTGTTCCTCGAGCTGGCAGCGAAGTACGGCGTGCAGCTACCGACGACCTATCCCGATGAGCTGTTCGCGTTCGACGATCTGCGCGACTTCCTGGTCGCATTCCGCTATGCGCATGATGTGCTCCGCGAGCCGGCGGACTTCGAGCGGGTCGCCTACGAGGGTGTGCGGTCCGCGGTCGCCGACGGCAACCTGCGCTACCGGGAGTACGCCATCAACCCGCAATACTTCGCCGCGCGCGGGCTCGGCTACCGCGACGTGATGGATCCGCTGATCAGCGGCCTGCGCGATGCCGAAGCCGACTTCGGCGTGGGCTTCCGGATCATCGCGGCGATCAACCGGCGAGAGTCTCCGGCCTCCGCGGTGGCGATGGTCGAAGAGGCGATCGCGCAGGCGCTGCCGGAGGTTGTCGGGATCGGGCAGGACGACCTCACCCCGGAGGACACAGAAGATCCGGCGCGCTTCGCCGAGGCCTACGCGCTCGCCGGCAGGCATGGACTGCTGCGCACGGCGCACGTGGCCGAGACGCCGTTCGCGCAGCCATCGGCGGTGCGGGACGCGCTGGAGGTGCTCGGCTGCGAGCGGCTCGACCACGGCTACCGCATCGTGGACGAACCCGCGGTCGTGGAGCTGGCGCGCGAGCGCGACGTCGTGTTCACCGTGACGCCCGTGTCGACCACGATTTGCTCCGGCTGGCATCTCGACGAGCACCATCGCATCCGCGCCATGATCGACGCGGGGCTCCGGGTCGCGGTCTCCACCGACGACGCGATGTTCTTCCGCACCGATCTTGGTCGCGAATACCGGGAGGGGCTGGCCGCGATGGGTGTCGAAGCCGACGCTGCCAAGGCGATCGCGCTCAACGGGATCGACGGCGCCTTCTGCGACGACGACACGAAGGCACGCCTGCGGGCCGAGTTCACCGCCGCGTTCCTGACGCTGGACGCGGTGTTGACGCCTGCCTGATCCCGTTCGCTCGCGTTCCCGACTGATCCCGCTCGCCTGTCGTAATCGACGATCCGCCGTGAGACGTGCGACGGGCGAACGCAAACCTCTTCCTTCGCCCGTCGCCGAGTGCGGTGTGGATCGCGGGAGCAGGACGGTCGAACGCGCGCGGTCAGGCACCCTGCGCGAGGCGCCAGACGCGGTCGCGACTGAATGGCTGCTCGAACGGGCGTCGACCGAGGGCGCGCGCGATCGCGTTGCCGATCGCCGGGGCGACCGGGTTGTACGGGCTCTCACTCATCGACTTCGCGCCCAGTGGCCCGACGGAGTCCTCGGTTTCGGCGAAGTACACCTCGGTCGGCGGGACGTCGGCGAACTGCGGCACCCGGTAGGTGCGGAAGACCGGGCTCGTGACCTTCCCCGCACCGTCGGTCATCACCTCTTCGTACAGCGCACTCCCGATGCCCTGCGCGGCCCCGCCCTCGACCTGCCCGCGGCACTGCGCCGGGTTCAGCACCACGCCCGCATCCGCTGACTGGATCGATTGGAGGATGCGGACGCTGCCCGTCTCCGGATCGATCGCCACCCGCACGGCGTGCACGTTGAACGCCAGTGAGCGCACGTCGCCGAACTCCTCGCCGTTCGCCGTCAGCCCATGCTCCGTGCGGAATGCATCCGGAGCGGCGGCGACGATCTCTGCGAAGCCGACCGTCCGAACCCGGGTCGCCACGCCGTCGGAGGTCACCGCGGCATCGGCCGCATCGGTGCCGGTGAGGTCGGCGGCGATGTCTGCCATCCGCGCGGCGAGGGCGCGGCAGGCCGCGTAGAGGGCCTTGCCCGCGACGGTGATACCGGCCGAGGCGAACGCTCCGGTATCGTGTGTGACGGCATCCGTGTCGGCATGCCACAGTTCCAGCCGGTCGAAATCGACGCCGAAGACCGTTGCGCCGATCTGCCGCAGCACGGTCGTCGTTCCGTTGCCGAACTCGGCCGTGCCCGCCCGCAGCAGGTAGGTGCCCTCGGGCGTCAGCGTCGCCGTGGTGTACGCGATGTGTCCACGCGGGGCCATCGTCGCGATCATCGAGGCGGCCATTCCCTCGCCGACGAGCCACCCCGCAGGCCCCTCGATCCCGTTGCCTCGCCGCAGGGCGTCCTGCGCGAGGTCGAGGCACTGGTCGAAGCCGTAGCTGCCCCAGATCAGGTCTTCCTCCTCGGCGTCGGGGTGCAGCTGATCGCCCTCGCGCACCGCGTTGAGGCGGCGCAGATCGAACGGATCCATGTCGAGCTTCTGCGCGAGCAGATCCATCGCCGACTCGACGCCGAGGATGACCTGCCCCAGCCCGTATCCGCGGAAGGCGCCGGAGGGGACGTTGTTCGTGTAGACCACCTCGGCATCCAACTGCCGCACCGGTGCCCGGTAGATCGTGGTCGACTCGCTCATCGCGTGATACATCACGCCACGGGAATGGTTCCCGTACGCCCCGGTATCGCTGAGCACGTCGACCTTCATCGCGGTGAGCCGTCCGTCGTCATTCGCGCCGAGCGTCACCGACACGCGCATCGGATGCCGCAACGCCGCGCGCAGGAACTGGTCGGTCCGCGCGAACTCGTAGGCGACGGGACGACCCGTGTGCAAGACGGCGAGTGCGACGAGGTCCTCCGTGAAGATCTCCTGCTTGCCACCGAATCCGCCGCCCACACGCGGGGCGTACACCCGGACGCGTTCGGGATCGAGATCGAGGATGCGGCACAGCTCGTCGCGCGTCAGGAACGGTACCTGCGTCGAGGAGCGGATGACCAGCCGACCGTCGTCATCGAGCCAGCCGACGGCGCCGTGGGTCTCCAGCTGGGCGTGGGTCACCCGCTGGGTCTGCCAGGTGCCGGTGACAGTCACGGGGCTGCCGGCTAGCGTGGCGGCCATGTCGCCGCCGGAACTGTCGTGGAGCGCGGCGATGACGTTGCGCTGCGCGTCGTCCACCCGGTCTTCGGGCGTGCGGTCCGGATGCAGCAGCGGGGCACCCGGCTGCCGTGCGATCTCCGGATCGAACACGGCCGGCAGCACCTCGTAGTCAATATGCACCAATCGGCATGCAGCATCGGCGGCGGCCGCGGTCTCGGCGACGACGGCCGCGACGCGCTGGCCGATGTGGCGGACGACGTCGTCCAGCATCCGCGTGTCGTCCGGGTCGTCCTCACGGTGCTCGTGCCGCGCGGTGGAATACCGCAACCGCGGCACGTCCTCATGGGTGAATACGGCGACGACGCCGGGAACGGCCAGCGCCGCCGAGGTGTCGATGGAACGGATGCGCGCGTGCGCGTGCGGACTGGCGACCACGCGCAGCGTCAGCGCGGTGCCGGGCCACGGCTGATCGTCGGTGCCGGCGACGTCGAACGTGTACGGCTCGCGGCCCTGGACGACGCGGCGCCCGGCCTCCGGCCGCGCCGACTGCCCGACGCCCTGCGTCGTCCGCTGCCCGCCGTGCGCCCCGTTCTTTCCGCGCTGAGTGTCCAAGACACGCGGTTCGGGGTGCGCCGGCATCCGCGTGTCTTGGACACTCGCGCTGGAGGCGGAGGCGGAGGGGACGAGGGCGGGAGCGGACACAGCGCCCGCGGCCGGAGCGAGGGTGCTGGTGACGGCCGGGCCGGTCGCGCGCACCGGGCCGAGCACGGACTGCCGGATCGCGTCGCGGATCGGGCGATACCCGGTGCACCGGCAGAGATTCCCCTTCATCCGCCGGTCGAGGTCGTCGAGGTCGGAGGCGCACAGGGTGGAGGCCGTGACGCTCATTCCCGGCGTGCAGAACCCGCACTGGAATCCGAAGTTCTCGACCAGCGCCTCCTGCACCGGGTGCAGCTCGTCGCCGGGGGCGAGTCCGGCTGCCGTCGTCACCGACCGGCCGTCCATCCGGGCGGCCGGGATGATGCACGAATGCACCGGCTCGCCGTCGATCAGGACGCTGCACGCGCCGCAATCACCGGCGTCGCATCCCTTCTTGACCTCGGTATGACCGTGCTCCCGCAGCAGCGTCCGCAGGCACTGCCCCGGTGCCGGGTCCGCCTCGACGGGTGCGCCGTTGACCTCGAACCTCATGACTCGGCCTCCAACTCGACGCGGATCCGCTCCGCCAGCACGGCGCTGACCCCCCGGCGCCAGTCCGCAGAGCCGAGCGGGTCGGTGTAATAGCCGGATGCGGCGCCGATCGCATCCGCCAGGTCGCCCGCGGCTGGCACCGTGGGAAAGCGCAGCACGGTGGGCGACAGCGTCGCGGCGGTGATGCCGAAGACGGTGGTGCCGTTCTCATCCACCCGGCCCGTGACGACCGCCCCGGAGCGCCCCAGCTCCGCCAGCGCGATCTTGCGCAGCCGCGCCTGGGCGCGCAGCGCGGTCGCGGGCAGGAACACGGAGCGCAGCACCTCGCCGGCGGCGAGCGTGTTGGTGCCGTTTCCGGTGACGAAGGTCGCGACGGGCTCGTCGCGGCTTCCGCCGCCCGGCATCCAGATCTCGGCGACGCCGTCCAGCGCAACCGCGAGGGAGACCATCGCGGCGGCCGCGAACGAGCGGGCGATGTTCCCGCCGACCGTGGCGGTGTTCCAGATCTTGAACGAGGCGAGCAGCGCGTCTGCGGCGTCCGGTACGATCGACAGCCCGGTCCAGTCGGCGGGGGCTTCGGTCTTCGCCCAGGCCAGCAGCCGCGCGATCGTGCAGGTCGCGCCGATGCGCAGGCCGTCGCCGTCGACCTCGACGTCGGGCCAGCCGAGCGTGGTCAGATCGACGAAGCCGGTCGTGTCCGGCTGCGGTTCGCTCATCAGCCAGGTGCCGCCGGCCATCACGACCTCGCCGGGGCTGAGCGCGAGGTCGTCACGGCTGTGCGCGGCGCGGAAGCCGGTGATGCTGGTGATGTCCACGGCTTCCTCCTCGGATGTTGACCGCACGAACACTCCGAGTGAACCAAACCGGGATTTCACGGGTGTTTCGCACGGCCGGATTCGTCCGGTGAGGGACGGGGTCGGTCGCGGACGAGCGCGAGCGAGTTGTCGATCAGCGCGACGGCGGCGTCCGGGTCGGCCCGCACCAGGGCCATCGCCGCCACGATATGTGCGAGGCAGGCGGTCGCGAGGGTCGTCGCGGCTTTGTCATCGAGCTCGGGGCGGCGGGCGAGGGCGCCGGCGTGGACCGCCGCGCTCAGTTCCTGCCGGTAGGCGCGCACCGCGGCGCGCAGGTCGGCGTCGTCTCCGGTGCTCGCGGCCGCGGTGTTCACCAGCAGGCAGCCGTGGGCGGCGAGCGGCGTCGACGTGTCGGCCATCGCTGAGCGGAGCCCCTTCAGATAGGTCTCCAGCGCGCCCGGCTCGACCGTGTCGCTCTGCAGCCCCGCAAGGCGCGGGTGGACGACATCGTCGAGATAGCGGACGACGGCGGCGTCGAACAGCCCCCGCTTGCTGCCGAAGCTGTGGTAGATGCTGGAGCGGCTGAGACCGGTGGCGCGCTCGAGGTCGGGCACGGCGGTCTCGGCGTAGCCGCGATCCCAGAAGACGCCGAGTGCGGCACGCGCGGCATCCTGTTCGGCGAAGCTGCGGGTGCGGCCCATCGATGCCCCCTTTGTGTACGAGTCGTTCCAGTATATATTGGAACGGTTGGTTCACTATTGGGAGGAATGCCGTGATCATCGTCGGGCTGGTCTTCGCGGGGCTCGCCGCCGTGCTGCACGTCTACATCTTCTGGCTGGAGTCGCTCGCGTGGGACGGCCCGCGCGCGCGGCGCACCTTCGGCACCAGCAGTGACGAGGAGATCGCCCACACGCATGCGCTCGCCTTCAATCAGGGCTTCTACAACCTGTTCCTCGCTCTCGCCGTCTTCGCCGGAATCATCGTCACCGCGGCGGGGGCCTTCGCCGTGGGGCTGACCCTCGTGCTCACCGGCACCGGATCCATGCTGGCGGCCGCGCTCGTGCTCCTGCTCTCCTCGCCCGATAAGCGCCGCGCCGCGGTGACTCAGGGCTTCCTGCCGCTGCTCGCGGTCGCCGCCACGGTCATTGGCCTGCTGGTCTGACCCACCCACACCCCCAACCCGGAGAGATCATGCGCGCACTCGTCCACCATGTATTCGGCGAACCGGCCGACGTCCTTGCTGTGGAGGAGGTCGAACTGCCCGAGCCCGCGCCGCAACAGGTGCGGGTGCGGATGCTGCTCAGCCCGATCCACAACCACGACCTCTGGACCGTGAGCGGCACCTACGGCTACAAGCCCGCGCTGCCTGCTCGCGCCGGTACCGAGGCGCTGGGCGTCGTCGACGCGCTCGGCGAGGGGGTCGAGGGCCTGCGGGTCGGGCAGCGCGTGGTCACCGGCGGCACGTTCGGCGTCTGGGCAGAGTACTTTGTCGCCGCGGCCGCCGCTCTCGTGCCGGTGCCGGACGGTATCGCCGACGAGGCCGCCGCGCAGCTCGTCTCGATGCCCTTCAGCGCGCTGAGCCTGATCCAGTTCCTCGACCTGAACGCGGGCGACTGGCTCGTGCAGAACGCCGCGAACGGTGCGGTCGGGCGGCTGGTCGCCCAGCTCGCGGATGCCCGGGGCCTGCGGGTGCTGGGACTCGTGCGCCGGGCTGCCGGCGTCGAAGAGCTCGCGGCATCCGGGATCGGCGACGTGGTCGCGACCGACCAGGACGGCTGGCGCGACCGCGTCGCCGAGCTCACCGGCGGGGCGCCGATCCGCGCCGGCGTCGACTCGGTCGGAGGCACCGCCAGCGGCGACGTGCTCTCGCTCATCGCCGAGGACGGCACGCTCGTGGTGTTCGGTGCGATGGCGGCGCCGGTCATGCAGCTCGGCTCCGGCCCCGTCATCTTCGGGCAGATCACGGTCAAAGGCTTCTGGGGCAGCAAGGTGAGCGCAGCGATGGGGGCGAGCGGGCGCGCCGCGCTCATCGGCGAGGTCATCCGACGGGTGGCAGAGGGGTCGCTCGCGCTCCCGGTCGAGTCCGTGCATCCCTTCGAGGAGATCTCGGTCGCGGCCCGCGCGAACTTTGCACCCGGACGGGTCGGCAAGCTGCTGCTGCGCCCCTGACCGGGTGGCGGGACGTTCACGGTCGGGGCGGCGCGGCGCGGTAGCTCGTGTTCGTTCCTCCGCCTGTGTTCGTGCGCGAGATCAGGTGATTCGGCCGGATCCCTGATTCGGCGCAAGCCCGACCCGGCGGATCGCCTGATTCCGGCGCAAGCCCGACTCGGCGGGGCGTTCGCGGTTGGCGCGCTGGGTGGTGGCGCGTGCGTGTGCGTGCGAGATCAGGTGATTCGGCGGGATCAGGCTGTTCAGGGCGGATTTCGGCCTGATTCCGGCGGATCGTCTGATCCGGCGCACCCGCCGATCCGCGCCGATCGGTGTGACGGCTCAGGCGCCCGCGCGGTGGAGTGGTGCGACGGCGCACGACGCGTCGAGCCCCGCGATGCCGGCCGCGGTGAGGGAACCGCTGTCGGCCACTGCGACCCGGCGGTGCAGCAGGCCGCCCCGGTCGCGCAGCGGCACACCCGACCCGCCGTGGCCGGCCGCGACGATCTCGGCGAGCACCGAGAGCGCCGTGTGCTCCGGGGAGGACCCGCCCAGATCCAAGCCGAGCGGGGAGTGGAGCCGGGCCAGGTCATCCTCGCCCAGTCCCGCGTCCCGCAGCATCTCGGCCCGGCGGGTGACCGTCGAACGGGCCCCCATCGCGCCGACGAACCCGACCGGCATCCGCAACGCCGTCGCGAGCGCGGGCACGTCGAGCCGGACGTCATGGGTCAGCACGCAGATCGCGGTGCGCGCGTCGACGTCGTCGTGCTGGGTGGCGAGGTACTCCTGCGGCACGGCGGTGATGAGGCGCTCCGCATCCGGGAAGCGCTCGCGCGTGGTCAACAGATCCCACACGTCACAGACGGTGACGGCGAAACCGGCGGCGGTGCCGACCCGGCACAGCGCGGCGGCGTGCTCTCCCGCGCCCAGCAGGATCAGCCGCGGTGGGGGAGCTGAGCACACGATCAGCACGTCTGCGCCGTCGAGGGCGGCGGGCAGCACCGTGCTCTGAGCGCGCAGCTGCGCATCGAGAGCGTCGGGAACGTCGTCTGCGGCCACGATCTCACCGGTGCGGGGACCGGAGACAAGGATGCCGATCGCCGCGCTCCGGCCGGCGGCAGCGTGTTCGAGCGCCTCGATCGCGGCCGCGTCGTCCGGTCGGATGATGCTGATGACCGCGTCGATCGAGCCGCCGCAGGCCAGGCCCGCGGCGAACGCCTGCTCATCGCTGAATCCCAGTCGCGACACGGATCCGCGCCCATCGCCGAGAGCGGCGAGCGAGAGCGACACGGCATCCGACTCGACGCACCCGCCCGAGATCGAGCCGATGACCTGCGCGGAGCGGGTCACGGCCATCGCCGCCCCGACTCCGCGGGGGGCGCTGCGCGCGACCCGGGCGACCGTGACCACGGCGACGCGCTGCCCGGCACGCAGCAGCGGCAGGAGATCGGCGGCCAGATCCAGCATGCATCCACGGTAATCCGCGCGTGTTTCGGGCACGCTACGCTGAGGCGATCATGAGCGAGGCGGAGCCGGTGCCGGATGCCGCCCCGGCTGTGGCCGGGGTCGCGGGCCTGGTGCTGGCGGCAGGCGGCGGCGTCCGGTTCGGCGGTCCCAAGGGGCTCGCTCGCGACACCGCCGGCGAGCCGTGGGTCGTGCGTGCGGTCGACACCCTTCGGGCGGCCGGATGCGCGCCGGTGCTCGTCACGGTCGGAGCGTCGGGCGAGGATGTCGCGGCGCTCGTGCCCCGGTCCGCGGTCGCCGTGCCCGTGCCGGACTGGGAGACCGGCCTGGCGGCATCCGTGCGCGCCGGGATCCACGCCGCATCCCGCACGCCTGCCGCGGCGCTGCTGATCGTGCCCGTGGACATCCCGGACCTGCCCGTCGCGGCGGTGCGCCGCATCCTCGCCCTGGCCGACTCCGCGGTGCTGGCGCAGGCGACCTACGACGGTCGCCCGGGGCATCCGGTGCTCCTGGGGCGCGACCGCTGGGCCGCGCTCGCGGACGGACTGTCGGGCGACCGCGGCGCCGGCCCTTACCTGCGCGCGCACGGCGCCGAACGGATCGAGTGCGGCGACCTGTGGCACGGCGCCGACGTCGACACCCGCTGACGCCCGCCCCGTCTCCCCTCTCGTCGCGAGACGTCGGAGAAGGTTCCGATCCGCGCGTGGGACGGACGTTGCTCGACGTCTCGGCGGGGCGGGCGCGGGTCAGGGGAAGCGGGGCAGGCGGGCGGAGGTCAGGCGCGCAGGACCACGTTGCGCGGGGGCTTGCCCGCCTGCAGCCGCTCCGCCTGTTCGCGGATCAGTCGCACGATCCGGGGCATCATTGCCGAGGTCGCCCCGCCGACGTGGGGGGTGATGAGCACGCCCGGCAGCTGCCACAGCGGGTGGTCGGCGGGCAGCGGCTCCGGGTCGGTCACGTCCAGCGCGGCGCGCACGCGGCCTCGTCGCACGTGGTCGACGAGCGCTGCGGTGTCGATGAGCGGGCCGCGTCCGACGTTGACCACCAGGGCGCCCTCGGGCAGCGCCGACAGCTCCGGGTCGCCGATGATATGCCGGGTGGCGTCGCCGCCCGGCAGGGTGAGGATCACGACCTCAGCGCCCGGCAGCAGCCCGGGCAGCTCGTCGATGCCGTGCACGTGCACGCCGTCCTCCTCCCGTGCCCGGGACGCCACGGGGACCAGATCCACCTCGAACCCGACGAGCCGGGCCGCGACCGCCTTGCCCACGCCGCCGTAGCCGAGCAGAAGGACACGACGATCGGCGAGGCTCGGTGCGAACGTCGACTCCCATACGCCGTGCTCGGCCTGTCGCACGAACCGCGGCAGCTCCCGCTGCGCGGCGAGGGTCAGCGCGAGCGCGAGCTCGGCCGTGGAGGTCTCGTGGACGCTGGCGGCGTTCGCGAACACCGTGCCGGCGGGCAGCATATCCTCGACGCCCTCGTAGCCGATCGACTGGGCCTGCACCAATTGCGTGCGCACCCCTGCCAGCCGCGGCAGCACGCCGTGGAGGCTCTGGTAGGGCGGCACGACGATGTCGATCGTGTCACGCGGCGGTGGTCCGTCCATCCGCCACACGATCACCTCGACGCCGTCGGCCGGGGGTGCGAGGGCGGATGCGAGATCGGAGTCCGGCACGGATACGACGAGAGGTCCAGTCACCCCCTCGACGTTACGCCTGCTCCCGCCCTGCGTCCTTCGCCGCGTGCGGATAGCGCCGTGACGAAGGCGCTATGCGGCGACGCCGACGACCGCAGCGATCGCGGAGCGGAAGAAAGCAAGCCCGTCGACGCCGGAGCGCATGGCCTCGCTCGTGTCGGGGCCGAAACCGGGCTCGACGGCGTGCTCGGGATGCGGCATGAGCCCGACCACGTTGCCACGCTCGTTGGTCAGCCCCGCGATGTCGTTGAGCGACCCGTTCGGGTTGATCCCGGCGTACCGGAAGGCGACCAGGCCTTCGCCCTCGATGCGGGCCAGCGTCTCGGCATCGGCGATGTAGCCGCCGTCGGCGTTCTTCAGCGGGACGACGATCTCCTGTCCCGCCTCGAAGCCGCTCGTCCACGCGGTCGAGGCGTTCTCGACCCGCAGCTTCTGGTCGCGCCGGATGAACTGCTGGTGGGCGTTGCGGATCAGCCCGCCGGGCAGCAGATGCGCCTCGACGAGCATCTGGAAGCCGTTGCAGATGCCGAGCACGGGCACGCCGGCCGCTGCGGCATCCTTCACGTCGGCCATGATCGGGGCGAGGGCGGCGATGGCTCCGGCGCGCAGGTAGTCGCCGTAGCTGAACCCGCCGGGCAGCACGAGTGCGTCAACGCCGTCGAGGTCGTGCGAACCGTGCCAGAGCGCGACCGGCTCGGCGCCGGCGACGCGGATGGCGCGCTGCGCGTCGCGGTCGTCCAGCGAGCCGGGGAAGGTGATGACGCCGATCCTGACGGTCACTCCACGACCTCGATGCCCACGACGTTCTCGATGACGGAGTTGGAAAGCACCTCGTCGGCGATCTCTCGGGCGGTGGCGAGCACCGCGTCGTCGACCTCGCCGTCGACGACGAGCTCGAAGCGCTTGCCGATGCGCACGCTCGAGAATCCGCTGATGCCCAGCCGGTCCAGGGCGCCGGCGACCGCCTTCCCCTGCGGGTCCAGCAGCTCGGCCTTGGGCATGACGTCGACGACGATGGTGGGCATGTGCGGACTCCGGGGCGTGCGGTGGATGGGCGCCACAAGTCTACGGTGCGCGCCCGCAGCGCACCCGGCCGATCGTCCGGGGCGCTGCGAGGTGCGGCTGCCGCGTGCGTCCGGGGTTCTCCTGCGTTCTTCGCGCTGTGGCCCGGTTCATAACTCAGGCAGATCGGCCGCGCTCCGCGGCTGGTTTCGCGGAATCACGCGCCGACGTCGCGCCGCCTGACGCAGATTGCCTGAGTTATGCGCAGCCCGGCCGGCCGGAGCGCTGCCCGGAGGGGCGGACTGGCGGATGCCGACCGCGCCTACTCCGGGTCGCCGCCGAGCGGCCCGATGACCGGCAGCGGGCCGCCGCCGTCGGCGCCGGTGTGGAGCGCACGGGCGATGAGATTGCCGAGGTGGTAGATGAGCAGCGCCGCGGCGGCGCCGATCACGATCGCGCCGAGCTGGAAATCACCCCACGACATCGTGAACCCGGCGATCGCGATCACGAGCGCCACCGCAGCGGTGTACTGGTTGACCGGCCGCGAGAAATCGACGCGGTTGTCGACCCAGATCTTGATGCCGATGATGCCGATCAGGCCGTACAGCGCGGTGGTTGCCCCGCCCAGCACGCCGGCGGGGATCGAGTTGAACACGGCACCGACCTTGGGGGAGAGCGCCAGCAGCACCGCGGCGATGCCGGCGACCCAGTAGGCGGCGGTCGAGTAGACGCGCGTCGCGGCCATCACCCCGATGTTCTCGCCATACGTCGTGGTGCCCGAACCGCCGAAGGCGCCGGCGACGACGGTGGAGACGCCATCGGCGATGAGGGCGCGTCCCGTGGAGCGGTTCACGGCCGGATCGGTCATGGTCGCCACTCCTCGCACGTGCCCGACGTTCTCGGCGATGAGCACGAGTACCACGGGCAGGAACATCGCGATCGCCGCCCAGGTGCCCGGTGCCGTGACGTCGACGAGGTGAAACTCCGGCAGGCCGATCCAGGCGGCGTCCCCGACGGTGCTGAAGTCGAGCTGACCGCCGATCGCCGCGGCGATGTAGCCGACGAGCACGCCGAGGAAGATCGAGATGCGGCCGAGGAAGCCGCGGAACAGCACGCTGAACAGGATGACGGCGACGAGGGTGATCGCGGCGACCACCGGCTGCGTGTTGAAGTTCGACCAGGCGGTCGGCGCGAGGTTGAAGCCGATCAGCGCGACGATCGTGCCCGACACCACCGGCGGCATGAGCCGGTCGATCCAGCCGAGGCCGGCCAGCTGCACGACGATGCCGACGAGGGCGAGCAGGATGCCGACCGCGACGATGCCGGCCAGCGCCGTGCCCATCCCCGCGCTGGCGGTCGCCGCCGTCACCGGGGCGATGAACGCGAACGAGGAGCCGAGGTAGCTGGGCAGCTTGTTCTTCGTGACGATCAGGAACAGCAGCGTGCCGACGCCGGAGAACAGCAGCGTCGTCGAGACCGGAAAGCCGGTCAGCACCGGCACCAGGAAGGTGGCTCCGAACATCGCGACGATGTGCTGCACCCCGATCGCGATCGTGGCGGGCCAGTTGAGCCGCTCGTCCGGGGCGACCACCGCGCCGGGTTCGATGCGGTGTCCGTTGTCGTGCAGTTTCCAGATGGCCATGCGCAGTCCTCCAGGTGTCGTTCGCCGTGCCGTGCAGCGGCCGATCGCCCCCGGGCAGCGCGGATGCCCGGGGTCTCGGCCGCGTGGTGCTGTCGCGTGATGCGGTCTCGCGGAGACTAGCGGATGTGGGCGCCGCATGCGGCGGCAGCGTCCGACGCCGGGGTCGGATCCGCGCGTTCAGTCGCCGGTCAGACGTTCGAGCAGTTCGCGGTAGCGGTCGGCCGCGCGGGCCACGACCTCGGCCGGCAGGGCCGGCGGCTCACCCTCGCGGGACGGCCAGGCGGCCGCGAGCCAGTCGCGCACGATCTGCTTGTCGAAGCTCGCCATGCGCTCGGCGGGCGTCGTCCCGGTGCGCCAGGACGCGGCATCCCAGTAGCGCGAGGAGTCGGGCGTCAGCACCTCGTCGGCGAGGGTCATCACGCCGTCGTCGTCGAGCCCGAACTCGAACTTGGTGTCGGCCAGGATCAGCCCGCGTGCCTCCGCGGTCGCCGCCGCGCGGGCGTAGATCTCCAGCGACAGGTCGCGCAGCTCGGCCGCGCGCTCGGCGCCGACCAGCTCAGCGGCGCGGTCGAACGTGATGTTCTCGTCGTGCTCGCCGAGCGGCGCCTTATAGGCCGGGGTGAAGATCGGCTCCGGCAGGCGGTCGCCGTTGTCGAGGCCGTCGACCAGGCGGATGCCGCAGACGGTTCCCTGCTCGCGATACTCCGCCCAGCCCGAACCGGTGAGGTAGCCGCGTACGACGCACTCGATCGGCTGCATGTCGAGGTTCCGCACGATCATGGCGCGCCCGACCACGGCGTCGGGGATGACCGAGCGGGCATCCCCCGCGGCGTCGAGCACGTGGTCGGCGGCGAGGTGGTTCGGGATGCGGCGGCCGCCATCGGCGCCCGCCAGCCGGTCGAACCACCACAGGCTGAGGGTCGTGAGCAGCTCGCCCTTGCCGTCGATGCCGGGGCTCAGCACATGGTCGAAGGCGCTGATCCGGTCGCTTGCGACGACCAGCATCCTGCCGGCCTGCTCCCCGCCCGCGGCCTCCGGCGCGTACAGGTCGCGCACCTTCCCGGAGTAGACGTGGTTCCAGCCGGGCAGGTTCTGGGGGTCGGTCACCCGCCCATTATCCCGAACGGACGTGGCGGAGGCGGAGCCCGCGGGGCGGGGAGCGATCAATACCCGACGGCGGTCAGGGCGAAGGCGATCTGGTCGGGGGTGAATCCCTCGTACTCGAGCTGGTCCGACAGCCCCTCGCGGGAGAACGAGGAGAACTCGAGGTAGGTCTGCGCCTTCTTCACGGCGTTCTGCTGCTCCAGCGTGAGTGCGGGTCTAGGTGCAGTGGTCGTCGTGTCGACGTCCGTTCCGTCGGTCTCGGTCTCGGTGTCGGCGTCGGCGTCGGTGTCCGTTCCACCGGTCTCGGTGCTGCCGATCACCGTCACCGCTGCCGCGCCGGGCGAGGAATGCGTCGCGGTGGCGGCGTTGAGGACGACGCCGCCGATGACCACGACGCCGGTCACGATCCAGGCGATCATCGGCTCCTTGCCGTGACCGCGCACCTTCCGCCCGCGTGCATCGGTCGCGTTTCCGGT
>JAATGR010000104.1 GCA_015654575.1 Actinomycetales bacterium | reverse complement strand
TTGTCGACGAATACACCGGCCGACTCCAGCCCGGCCGGCGCTGGAGCGAGGGGCTGCACCAGGCGATCGAAGCGAAAGAGGGAGTTGCCGTCCAGAAGGAATCGCGTACCTTCGCCTCGATTACGTTCCAGAATTATTTTCGCCTCTACGACAAGCTCGCCGGCATGACGGGCACCGCCGACACCGAGGCGGCGGAGTTCATGTCCACATACAAACTCGGCGTCGTGGTCATCCCGACCAACAGGCCGATGATCCGCAAAGACCAGCCCGACCTCGTCTACAAGAACGAGCAAGCGAAGTTCGACCAGGTCGTCGAGGACATCGCCCAGCGCCACCAGAACGGCCAGCCGGTGCTCGTGGGCACGGTCAGCGTGGAAAAGAGCGAATACCTCTCCCGCCTCCTCGCCAAGAGAGGCATACGCCACGAAGTACTCAACGCGAAGAACCACTCAAGGGAAGCCGCGATCGTCGCCCAGGCCGGCCGACTCGGGTCCGTGACCGTCGCGACCAACATTGCCGACCGCGGCACCGACATCATGCTCGGCGGCAACGCCGAATTCCTCGCCGTCACCGAGCTCGCCGGGCGCGGACTGAGCCCGATCGAGACCCCCGACGAATACGAGGCCGAGTGGGATGAGGTCTTCGCGCGCGTCAAGAGCGAGGTGAACGTCGAGGCGGACAAGGTCGTCGACGCCGGGGGGCTGTACGTGCTCGGCACGGAGCGGCACGAATCGCGCCGCATCGACAACCAGCTGCGCGGCCGCAGCGGCCGTCAGGGCGACCCGGGGGAGAGCCGCTTCTATCTCTCCCTGACCGACGACCTGATGCAACTGTTCAACTCCGGCGCCGCGCAAGCGCTGATGGGCCGCAGCACCGTTCCCGAGGACGTCGCGATCGAATCGAAAGTGGTCAGCCGCGCCATCCGCAGCGCGCAGTCGCAGGTCGAGGGCCGCAACGCCGAGATCCGCAAGAACGTCCTCAAATACGACGACGTCCTGAACCGGCAGCGGGAGGCGATCTACGGCGACCGCCGCCGCATCCTCGAAGGCGACGACCTACACGAACGCACGCAGCAGTTCCTCACCACCGTCATCGACGACATCCTCGACTCGCACATAGGCGACGGGCACAGCGACTCCTGGGATCTCGACGCCCTCTGGACCGAGCTGCGCACGCTGTACCCCGTCTCGATCACGATCGACGAGGTGATCTCCGAAGCCGGCAACCGGGGGCGGATCAGCCAAGAATTCATGCGACGAGAGCTCCTCTCCGACGCGCGCATTGCCTATCAGAGCCGCGAAGACTCGCTCGGAGCCGCAGCGATGCGCGAGCTCGAACGCCGCGTCGTCCTCTCGGTGATCGACCGCCGCTGGCGCGACCACCTCTACGAGATGGACTACCTGAAAGACGGCATCGGCCTGCGCGCGATGGCGCAGCGCGACCCCCTGGTCGAGTACCAGCGCGAGGGCTACACCCTCTTTCAACAGATGATCGGCGCGATCCGTGAAGAAACGATCGGCTTCCTGTTCAACCTCGAAGTCGAAGTGACCAACTCCTCGGCTACGGCCACCGAGATCGCCGCGAAAGGGCTGACCCCAGCCGACACCAAGCCGGCCGCGATGAAGTACACCGCACCCAGCGACGATGGCAACGTCGAGGTGCGCGACGAACGCGGACGGATCAACCGGGCCGCCACCGACCGCGCTCGCACCCAGAACGGCACCTCCACCCAGGCCCACCAGCCGGCGGCAACCCACAAGCCCCCGATCCGCGGTGCGTTCGGTCAGCGCGCACCGGGAACAGAAGAGCCCGCGACCAACCGCGCCCAGCGCCGCGCGGAACAACGCAAGCATCGCTGACGAGACGGAGAACCACATGAACACCACGACGCCACCGCCGCACGAGCCGGCCGATGGAATCGACCCGAACCTGCTCACGGCGTATGCCCTCTGGGCGGTGTTCCGTCGACCGGTGGGCCGACGCGCCTCATCGGAGTCGTGGCCGGTGCAGTCGGATCGGAGCGACCCGGTCGCAGAGCTCGACGCCGTGATCGCTTCCGCCGCGGAGCGTGGCGTGACGATCCGCGGCTTCTACGACGTCTCGGGCTTTCGAGCGGACGCCGACGTGATGATCTGGTCGCACGGCGACGACGCACGAGTGCTCCAAGCGGTGCTGCGCGAGATCCGCCGCACCAGCCTGTTCCAGGAGGCCGAACCGGTCTGGCACGCGATGGGCATGCACCGCGAGGCCGAGTTCAACAAGCTGCACACCCCCGCGTTCCTCCGCGGGAAACCCGCCGAGGCGTGGCTCACCGTCTACCCGTTCATCCGCTCCTACGACTGGTACCTGCTCCCGGACGACGAGCGCAGCCGGATGCTCTGGGAGCACGGCATCGCCGGCGCGAAATACCGGCGGGTGCTCACCAACACGATCGCGACCTTCGCCCTGAGCGACTACGAATGGATTCTCCCGCTGGAAAGCCCCGACCTGGCCGACCTCGTCGACGTCACCCGCGACCTGCGCTACACCGAGGCACGCTTGCACGTGCGTGAAGAGGTGCCATTCTTCACCGGCCGGCGCATCACGACCCGCGAGCTCCCGGACGTGCTCTCGTAATCAACTCGAATCAGCTCATAGAGTATCGGCCTGCTGTCGTGCGACTGAATGCATTGAAGATCCAAGCGACCGCCGCTAACACCATCGCCTGGCTCTCCGAAGCCTCCACCACCATCGTGGTCCCGGTCTACCAGCGCCAGTACCGGTGGGACATCGGCGGGTGCGAACAGCTCCTCGGCGACATCCGCGCCGTCGCCGACTTCGGAGACGAGCGGCACCGGCACTTCATCGGCTCCATCCTCTCCACCGCGGCCGACGACGCGGATGACGACGCCGAGCTCGTGCTCATCGACGGCCAGCAGCGCATCACCACACTCATGCTGCTGGTCGCGGCCCTGCATCACACGGTGAAGGATGACGACGCCGCCCTCGCCGCCGAACTCGAGAAGGTGCTCGTGCGCACCGGCGACCCCACGCGCACGAAGCTGCGGCCGCACCGGGGCTGGGCCGAGATCTTCGAGAGCGTCGTGCTCGACCACCGCTCGGCCGAGGAAGGCCTGCGCGACTCCCGCTTCGACGACAACTACGCGTTCTTCCGCAGCCAGGTGCGGCCCGACGAGGTGGCCCGCATCTGGCGGGGCCTGCAGAAGCTCGAGCACGTGGCCATCACGCTCGGGCCGGATGCGAATGCCCAGCAGATCTTCGAGAGCCTCAATTCAACGGGCGAGCCGCTGCGCGACCACGAGCTCATCCACAACTACGTGCTGATGGGCCTCTCGCACGCGGAGCAGAGCGAGATCGAAGACACCTTCTGGCTGCCGATCGAGCAGAACACGGGTGAGGTCATCGGCAGCTTCTGGCGGCACTACCTGGTGATGACCACCGGGCGCGAGGTCGCCATCGCGGGTGAGCGTGGCGTGTACGACGCGTTCCGGCACGAGTTCCCCCGCCTCGATCTCGCCACACTGCGCGCGCACGCCACGGTGTGGCGGGAGTACTCCGACGCCTACCGCGTGCTGCTCGACCCGGCCCAGGAGCCGGATGCGGAGATCGCGCGCCAGCTGGGCTACCTCAACACCTTCGGGCGCGGGATGTATCCGCTCGTCATGCGCGCCTACTACGACTACTCGCACGGCGACGTCTCGAAGGAGGCCCTGATCGGCATCCTGGAACACGTGCAGTCGCTGCTGCTGCGCCGCACCGTGGTGGGGGTGAGCAACGACCGCCTGGTGGCCCGCCTCTGCCGTGCCCGTGCGGCCGGCGCCGACGAGCTGGTGCGCGCCATCGCCCGGGTCACACCCTCCGACGAGCGGGTGCGGGTGGCGCTGAAGTACAGCGACCTGCCCCACACCGCCTACGTGCTCGGCCGCATCGCCGGAGTCGAGAGCCTCACGGGTCTCGACGTCGACCACGTGGTGCCGCTCGCCCCGGCCGACGACTGGAGCGGCGACGGCATCCGCGAGTGGGCGGAGTACACGGATGACGAGCAGAACAGCCACCGCGCGCTCGCCCCGACCCTCGGCAATCTCGCCCTGCTCGAGCAGGGGCTCGCCGAGCGCGGGTTCGGCGGGTCGTTCCCCGAGAAGCGCGGGCTCTACGCGCAGAGCGCGGTGCCGACCACCCGCGAGCTGGCGGAGACGCCCGCGTGGGGCACGGCGGCGATCGCCGATCGCACGGTGCGGCTCACCGCGATCTTCCTCGAGGTGTGGAAGCGCCCGGCCGTGGTGTCGATCGACGACGACGGGCTCACCCCCATCCTCGATGCCGTGCGCCGCCGGGGCTGGCCGCGCGGCTGGGAGCGCGAGTTCGAGTACGTGGAGTACCGCGGGGAGCACTGGGAGGTCTACGACGTCAAGTACCTCTTCAACCGCATCTTCAAGCGGCTCTGGGCCGATTCGCGGGAGAGCGTCGTCGCGTTCAGCGCGCGCCGCGGCGGCCCCATCTACGCGGCGCAGTCGTGGAACGGGCACTGGGACGAGCTCGACGAGTCGAACTACCTCTACATGGGCTGGGACTCGAAGTACATGCTCACCGCGGTGCAGGGCGTGCTCGACGAGGCCGGCCTCGCCTCCGAGGTCCTCGTGAAGTATTCCTACATCGGCGCAGCGACCTAGGCTCGTTTCACAGCGGACCGAGATCCGAGCGCCGATACCGGGGCGCTCCCGAGGGACCCGGCGAAGTGGAATCGCGACATAGCATTCAGCCGACCGGACTATGCCTACCAGATGATGGAGCGTGGGTCTGCTGCCAAAACCCGCGCGAGGAACTGCTCAACCCATGAGCCGGCGTCAGTCTCGGGCTCCACTGCTGCGTGATCTTCGTTGTCGTCGCTCATTGCACCGCACCGATGTCACTTGGCCGGGAAGGTCGCGTCCAGGGCGCCGCGGAGGTCGGCGATAAGGTCGTCAGGATCTTCGATGCCGATCGAGAATCGGAGGTGCCCGTACTTCTTGAACACGTCCGGGTAGGCGACGACGCGGGCGCCGTCCGTGCCGACGTGGACGATCAGTGATTCGTCGTGCCCGAGGGAGACCGCCGAGGTGATCAGGCGCAGGTTGCCCACGAACCGGTTCTGCGTGTCGGGGTCACCGTCGACCGCGAAGGCGATCATCGCGCCGAAACCGCGGCCGCCGAACTGGCGTGCGGCGAGCTCGTGCCCGGGATGGGACGACAGGCCCGGGTAGGCGACATATGCGACCCGCGGGTCGGCATCGAGGAACGCTGCGATCCGCTGCGCCGAGTCCAAGTGACGGGCCAGACGCAGTGGCAAGGTGACGGAGCCGCGGGTGATCAGCCACGCGTTGAAGGGAGAGATCACCCCGCCCACGGAGACCATCGCGTCCGTTTTCAACGGCCGTACCAGCTCGCGGGAACCGATCACGGCCCCGCCCATCGCGTCACCGTGGCCGTTGATGTACTTCGTCAGCGAGTGCACAACCAGGTCCGCTCCATCCTGGAGCGGCCGGTACAGCGGGGGAGGAGTGAAGGTGGAGTCGACGACGAGCAGCGCGCCGGCGTCGTGGGCGATCTGCGCCACCGCGCGGATGTCGGTGACCTTGGTCGTCGGGTTTCCAATCGCCTCCACGTGCACCAGGCGCGTGTTCTCCCGGATCGCGGCCCGCACCGCGTCCAGGTCGGAGGCGTCGACGAAGGTGGCCTCCACGCCGTACTTCTGCGGCAGCAGCTCCGTGAACAGCCGCCAGGTGGCCTCGTAGGTCACGTCCGCGACGACGATGTGGTCGCCGCTGTTCAAGTAGGCGAAGAACACCGCATGGAGGGCCGCAACACCGGTGGCGAGCACGACGGCATCCTCACCACCCTCCAGAGCTGCGAGCTTGGACTGCAGGCCCAGCTGGTTGGCTCCGGAGTTGCGGGTGTACAGGGGGATGTCGGTCCCTGACCAGCTGACGCTCGACGGGTCCTCTGGCAGTGCATAGGAGTTCGCCATCACGATCGGCGTCCTGATCGCACCGGACCCCTGATCGACGTGGTTGCCGGCATGCACGGCCTGACTGAGGAAAGCCAGGGTCGACGGGTTCTCTTTATTGGGCCGGGAAGTCATCTACCCACGCTACTGTTCGTGCACGAACTCTGTTCGCATGTTACGCCACTGAACCTGGCCGGAATCGCCCATCCCGACCAGGATTCGTGCACTAACTGTTTTTCCGGTAGGGTGTGGACTTGCGAGTTCATCAGGAACTCTCTGCGTCGCAGAACGCAGCTCGCACCACCGGGCACCAGCCCCGTGCGTGTCGACTTTTCGACGGCGAACGATCGTGCCAGTCGGCACCTTCGCCTTTTCACTCCGAGCACAGCCCGCCAGAACGCGGCCTGAGGATACACGGAGTCACGATGCCTGGAAGGCACTCCCACTCTTGTCAGAACCAACTTTCTCCACCCTCGGCGTACCCGC
>JAATGR010000042.1 GCA_015654575.1 Actinomycetales bacterium | reverse complement strand
TCGCCGCGCTGCGCCTTGCCGGTGTTCAAGAACGTCGGGGTCGCCGGCTGGAAACGCCCCGAGATGATCTCGTCGACGAGTCCCTCCGCGAGCTTCTGGTCGCCGTCGGCGAGACCGAGTGCGGTCATCACCACCCGGTCCTCGAAGCGTTCGAGGTAACGCTTGCCGTCGAAGGTCTTCAGCGTGTAGCTCGTGTAGTACTTGAACGCGCCGAGGAAGGTGGCGAAGCGGAACTTCGCCGAGTAGGCGCGATCGTGCAGCGCCTCGACGAAGGCGAACGGATACTTGTCCAGCACCGCGCCCTCGTAGTACTGCTTCTCGACGAGATAGTCGAGTCGCTCCTTGAGAGAGTGGAAGAACACCGTGTTCTGGTTGACGTGCTGCAGGAAGTACTCCCGCGCCGCACGCCGGTCCGCGTCGAACTGGATGTGCCCCTGCTCGTCGTACAGGTTCAGCATCGCGTTGAGCGAGTGATAGTCCATCCCGTCGTATCGCTCGTCGATCTTGAAGCTCGTATCAATCAGTGCTGCGTCCACCATCGTTCCAATCCGTCGCCGATGCGATCGACGTCCTCCGGCGTGCCGAACAGTTCGAACCGGTCCAAGTGCGGCACACGGCACTTGCGGCTGATGATGTCACCGGCGATGCAGTAGGCCTCGCCGAAGTTGGTATTTCCTGCGGAGACGACTCCGCGGATGAAGCGCCGGTTGCGCTCGTCGTTGAGGAACCGGATCACCTGTTTGGGAACAGCGCCCTTCTCATGGCCCGCGCTCTGACCGCCCCCGTAGGTGGGGGTGATCAGGACGAAGGGCTCATCGACGACCAGCCGAGGATCGGAGGCCCGCAGCGGGATGCGCGCGGCGCGCATCCCGAGCTTTTCCACGAAGCGGGCGGTATTACCCGACACGCTGGAGAAGTAGACCAGGAGCGGACTCGCGGTCTCGGAGTGACGGACCGCGCTGCCCGAAGCCGTTGCGGTCGCCATCACTCAGGCCAGTCGCGAAGCGAGCTGATCGATCTTGTCCGGCCGGAAGCCGGACCAGTGGTCCTCATCGGTGATGACGACGGGCGCCTGCAGATAGCCGAGCGCCTTCACCTGCTCCAGCGCCGCCGGGTCCTGCGAGAGGTCGTGGACCTCGTATTCGATGCCCTTCGAGTCCAGCGCGCGGTATGTCGCGGTGCACTGCACACACGAAGGCTTGGTGTAGACGGTGATCGCCATCTCGAACCCTCTTCTCCTGTTTCGCCAGGTGTCTCATCACGTGTTCCGCCGGTGGGCCGTCAGCACTTCTGGGCTGCGCGCCACCGGGAGCTCAATACTACATATAGGGATGGAGGTCAGGAAGCACCACAACAGGTAGTAGTTACATCCGTGTAGTTTTCCAACCGTCATCCCCAGGTACAACACATGTTCTCCACCGTTTCATCCACAGCCGGGCCTTCTCCTCCCGGGCGAGAAAAGCGCTGGACGACGGCGATTTCCGGGTAGGACGGGCGAACCATCCACAGAAGCGGAACCTACGCCGCCCCTCCGACATCCGAATCGCGACGGATCATGCGCCCCGGCGTGTCGCCGGGGCGTCGCCCGATGAGGCCTCTGCCATCACGTCCGACACCCGCCGTAGGCTGGAAGCATGCCCGTTCCCCTTCTCCGGCTGCTCCGCGAGGCCCTGGCATGACCGCGTTCGATCCGGCGGCCTTCCTGCCCGACGAGCTCCTCGAACGCATCCGGGGGCGTGCGGCCGCATACGACGCACAGAACCTCTTCCCCCAGGAGGACATCGACGAGCTGCGCGAGGCCGGCTACCTGTCGATCCTCGTCCCCGCCGATCGAGGTGGTGCCGGCTTCGGGCTTGCCGAGGCATCCCTGCTCCAGCAGCGGCTGGCCACCGCCGCAACCGCGACCGCCCTGGCCGTCAACATGCACCTGGTGTGGACGGGCGTCGCCAAGGTGTTACGCGACCGCGGAATCGACGACCTCGCCTTCGTGCAGACGGGCGCCGCTGCCGGCGAGCTGTTCGCGTTCGGCATCAGCGAGGCGGGCAACGACCTTGTGCTGTTCGGCAGCACCACCGTCGCGGAGCCGCAGCCGGACGGCGGCTACGCGTTCACCGGGACGAAGATCTTCACCTCGCTGGCACCGGCCTGGACGCAGCTCGGCCTGCACGGCCTGGACACCACTTCCCCCGATGCCCCGAAGCTCGTCTACGCCTTCGTGCCCCGCACGGAAGCCGTCGTCACCGGGGACGACTGGAACACGATCGGGATGCGGGCCACCCAGTCGCGCACGACGCAGCTTCGCGGTGCGGTCGCACCCGCCGATCGCGTGGTGCGTCGCGTGGACCCCGGTCCGAGCCCCGATCCGATCGTCTTCGGCATCTTCAGCGTGTTCGAGCTGCTCCTGGCCTCGGTCTATACCGGGCTGGCCCGGAGGGCACTCAACCTCGCGGTGCACTCCGCCCAGCAGCGCCGCTCCCAGCGCAGCGGGAAATCCCTCGCGCAAGACCCCGACATCAGATGGCGGATCGCGCAGATCGTCCTGGACTACGACGCGCTCGGTCCGCAGCTGGCCTCGCTGAGCCGCGACGTGGACGAGAAGGTCGACCACGGACCCCGCTGGTTCTCGCTGCTGTCCGGCGTCAAGCACCGCGCCGTGACGACGGCGAAGGCCGTGGTGGACGAGGCGATGCTCACCGCCGGCGGCTCCGCATACTTCGCCGACGCCGAGCTCGGTCGCCTCTACCGCGACGTGATCGCCGGCCTCTTCCACCCCTCCGACCCCGAATCCGCCCATGCCACCGCCGCAGCGGCCTGGCTCGGCCCACTCGAAAGCTGACGCACGCATGTCGACCCTTCCCACCGTCGCCCTCGGCGACGGGCTGAACGTCACCGCCCTGGGCTACGGAGCCATGAGCCTGTCCGACGTCTACGGCCCGATCGACGACGAGGCCGCCCTGTCAACCCTCACCCACGCGGTCGACGCCGGCCTCACCTTCGTCGACACGGCGAACATCTACGGCGCGGGACGCAGCGAGCGCACCATCGCACGCCTGATCGCGACCCGCCGCGATGAGATCGTGCTGGCCACCAAGTTCGGCATCGACGGCGGGGTGATCGGCTCCCGCGGCATCCGTGGCGACCGCCCGTACGTGCGCGAGCAGATCGAGGGGAGCCTCTCGCGGCTCGGCACCGATCACGTCGACCTCTATTACCAGCACAGGGTCGACCCGAACGTGCCGATCGAGGAGACGGTCGGGGCGATGGCCGAACTGGTCGCCGAAGGGAAGGTGCTCCACCTCGGGCTGTCCGAGGCCACCGCCGATGAGCTGCGCCGCGCGCACGCGGTGCATCCGATCGCCGCCGTGCAGACCGAGTGGAGCGTCGTCAGCCGCGACGTCGAGACGTCCGTCGTGCCGGCCGCGATCGAGCTGGGCGTGGGCTTCGTTCCCTACTCGCCCCTCAGCCGCGCCTGGTTGGCCGACGACTTCTCGCCGGAGCAGATCGGCGAGGGCGACGGGCGGCCGAAGTTCCCGCGCTTCCACCCCGAGACGCTGGCGCGCAACGCCGCCCTCCGGGACGAATACCTCGCGATCGCCGCGGATGCCGGCCTGACCGGCGCTCAGCTGGCGTTGGCCTGGTTGTTCGCGCGCGGGGCACAGCTCGGCATCCCGGTCGCGCCGATCCCCGGGTCGCGGTTCGCTGCCCACGTGGACGAATGGCTGCCGTCGATCGATGCACGGCCGGATGCGGATGTCCTCGCACGCCTGGACACCTTCGCTGACCGCATCCACGGCAACCGCAGCTTCGACCTCGGTTGGACGAGCCAGCGCGGCGACGTCGCCTGACGCGCACGCACGCCCAGGCCCATGCTCGCGCCGTGCGAGGATGAGCGCATGACCCGGACCCCTGCGGCGCTGCTCTCCCCGGCAGACCGCGAACGGCTCCGCGCCCTGCGGATGATGAAGGGCATCGCGCTCGCGGCGCTCGCCGCACTGGCGGTCATCTTCTGCGTGGCGTTCGCCCTGCAGGTCCGCTATCCCTGGCTCGGCTACGTGCGCGCCGCCGCGGAGGGCGGCATGGTCGGGGCCCTTGCCGACTGGTTCGCGGTGACCGCGCTGTTCCGCCGCCCGCTGGGCCTGCCGATCCCGCACACCGCGATCATCCCCCAGCGCAAGGACGAGATCGGACGATCTTTGGGCGAGTTCGTGGAGACGAACTTCCTGCGGGCGGACGTCGTGCGCGGGAAGCTGACCGCCACGCCGATCGCCTCGCGGCTGGGAGAGTGGCTTCGCGAGCCCGCGCACGCGGAACGCGTCGCCGCAGAGGGGGCGACGGCCGCTGCCGGCGTCCTGCGCGCACTCGGCGACGACGACGTGCAGGATCTGCTCACCGACCTCGCGAGGGAGCACCTGGTCGTGCCGCAGTGGGGTCCACCGCTGGGCGGATGGCTCGGCCGACTCGTCGACTCCGGGGCGCATCACGACGTGGTCGACCTGGCGGCGGACAGCATCGCCACCTGGCTGACCTCCAACCGCTCCTCGTTCTCAGGGCTGGTCTCGAGACGGCTTCCGTCCTGGGTGCCGTCGATGGTGAACGGCCTCATCGACGAGGCGGCATACCACGAGGCGGTGAAGTTCGTCGCGGCGGTCCAGGCCGATCCCGAGCATCCCGCGCGCCGCGCGATCGACGGCTTCCTCGTGCGGCTCGCCGAGAATTTACAGCACGACCCCGCGACGATCGAGCGCTTCGAGGATGCGAAGGCCGACATCTTCGACTCGCCGCGCGTGCGGGAACTGGCCGGGGAAGCTTGGAGAACCGCGAAGAAGGGGCTGCTGATCGCGCTCGCGGACGAGGACGGACCGTTGCGGACCCGCGCGACCCAGGTACTGGTCGAGATCGGTGAACGACTGGTCGTCGACGACGCGGTGCAGCATCGTGTCGACGTCTGGGTCACCGACGCCGCCGTGTTCCTCGTCGACCGTTACCGCCATGAGATCGCCTCGATCATCACCGAGACGGTGGAGCGGTGGGATGCCGAGGAGACCACGCAGAAGATCGAGCTGATGGTCGGGCGTGACCTGCAGTACATCCGCTTGAACGGCACGATCGTCGGCTCGCTCGCCGGGCTGGTGATCTTCACAGTCGCCCGCGCGCTGTTCGGCGTCTGAACCGGCGCTACCCTGTCGCCATGGGGAGTGAGGATCAGCTGCTGTTCACCTACGGGACGCTGCAATATGCGGACGTCCAGCTCGACACGTTCGGCCGTCTCGTGGCGGGCTCGGAGGATGTCCTCTCGGGCTACCGCCTCGAATACGCCCACATCGACGATCCGCGCGTCGTCGACCTCTCCGGCAGGTCGGAACACCCGATCCTCAGGCACACCGGCGACCCGCTCGACAAAGTGGTGGGACGCGTGCTCGAGGTGAGGTCCGCCGAGATCGAGGCTGCCGACGAATACGAGGCGTCGATCTATCGCCGGGCGTCTGCCCTGCTCGACAGCGGACGCCGGGCGTGGGTCTACGTCGAGAGCG
>JAATGR010000264.1 GCA_015654575.1 Actinomycetales bacterium | reverse complement strand
TCCGGCTCGGGCAGCCCCGCATCGACAATGGCCAGACGCAGGCGCGTCTCCTGCGGCGAGTCCACGCCTCCGCGTACGCGGGGCAGCGCATCGTCGAGAGCGCGAGCACCCCGCCGGGAGCCGTGTTGTCCCACGGCCCGTATCAGTTCGCTCGGCGTGCACAATGGCACGGTGCGCGAGCCGTCTCGACGGCGTTCGCCCGACACCAGCGCATCGCCGAGCGCCACCAGATCGTGGTGGAACACCGGGATGCGTTTGGCTCGGGTCTTATGCGCTGCCTCGGCCGCGAGGTGGCACCACGTGATGGCCGGCGCGGTGACCAGCAGACCACCGCGCAGGCGTCGGATCGGGATGCCGGGCGGCAACTCGTGCCCGATGACGCCGGTGATCCGCATCCTCGTACGCTCGAGGGCGGAGACGTCGAGCGGTCGGTCGGGATGTTCGAGCGCCCACGGCAGCGGCAGTCCCCAGAGCAGCGCGGCGGTGACGTGGCTGAACACGTGGCTGCGTCCCATCAGCGGCTGCAGGGCGGCGCAGCGTCCGTGCAGCGTCGAGATGTCGAGTTCGATGCTGCGCACGCCGCGGTAGGGCCGCTGGAACGCGGCGGCTCGCATCCGCCCCGTCGTCAGTCCGAGTTCCGACCCCTGCGACACGAGGAATGCTGTGGGTAGATCCATCGGCCCATGCTGAGCGGGGCACAGATCTCCCCGCCGTGTTATCCACAGCTCCGCGTCCCTGCCTCCGCTTCCCGAACCGTCATTTCTCGCGGGCTTTGGCGGCGAAAACGGACCGAAAGTGACGGTTGGGCCAGTGGGGCTGGGGAGGAGAGGGGTGATTACGCCAGCGGGGGCATCGGCCGCCACGAGCGGTCGCGCGCGATCCGGCGGCCGTCGCGCAGGCCTCGGAACAGGTGAGAGGTGCCGCGCACCTTGCGCTCCACGACCGCGAGACGGATGAGCTCCTTGCCGAACGTCAGCGTCGTGCCCAGGCCGAACAGGACCGGGTTGTAGGCCCGGTTCGCGCGGTAGTACTGCTTGATGTGCGCGCGGTTGCGCATGATGTAGTACCGATACGAGTCGCTGGAGGCGTTCATGTGGCGCACGCCCATGTCCCACTGTTTGATCTCGCGGGTGCGGCGCAGCACGAACTCGTCGACGATGACCGAGTCGGTGCGGCGCGAGGCGAGCCAGCCGTACACCTGGTCGTCCCAGTAGATGAAGAAGCGGGGATCCGGCAGGCCGATCTGGGCCACGATGTCGCGGTGGATGAACATGCCCTCGAAGCAGCCCGAGTTCATCGGCTTGAAGCCGGACTCGTCGAAGCCCGCGGGCGCGAACGGGATGGGGATGCCCATCCGCTCCGCGATCCGGTACTGCCAGTAGAACGCGCTGCCGTCGTAGTCGTAGCGGCGTCCCTGGATGCTCTTGAAGCGCGGCGCCCAGGTGCCCATCCTCGCCAGGGCGTCGGGCAGCACCTCCACGTCGTCGTCCATGAGCCAAATCCAGGTCGACCCGAGCTCGTACGCAGTGCGCACGCCCTCACTGAAGCCGCCCGAACCGCCCGTGTTCGTCTCCAGTCTGCGATACACGACCTCCGTGCCGACGCGGTCCCGGAACGAATCGACGATGGCGGTCGTGTCATCGGAGGATGCGTTGTCGATGATGACGACGTGCCCGGGCTTCGGGTCCATCCGTTCCAGCGACTCCAGCAGGGTGGACAGCAGCGCGGACCGGTTGTAGGTCACGATCGCGATGGTCGCGGACGACGCGTCGAAGTCGGGGGAGGAGGGCACGTCGGGATGTTCGGATGCGGCGGCCATAGCGTCCCGATCCTACCCTGCGGCTCGCCTGCGATCCTGAGCGTCACGCCGCGGCGACGGCATCCCCTCGCTCCAATGCCGCCGAATGCTCGGCGGGCCCGACGCCCACGAGCGGCGCCTGCGTGACTTTCGTCCCCAGCGTCACGATGAGCAGCCATCCCCACAGCGCCATCGAGTCGACGTCGACCAGGCTGTGCACCAGGAGCATGGCGCCGACGAGCGTGGGTAGCAGGGTGAGCGGCGAGTAGGGGCGGTCGGCGCGCAGATCCCAGCGCGGACGGTCGATTGCGAAGAACCACGAGCGCCACACGAAGGACAGCTGGATGCCGGACAGCAGCGCGACCCCGACCCAGCCCGTCTGCGCGGCGGCGGCCCACGCGGTCGGCGCCTCCGCGAACGCGGTGTCGCGCCACAGCCACAGCAGTGCGGCCCCGATGATGCCGACCGCGGCGAACAGTGTGTAGTACTTGCTGCGCCCGCCTGCGCGGCGCACGGTGCGCATGAGCAGCACCGCACCGAGGACGACCACCACGGCCCCAATCGAGAGCGCGACCGCTGCCGATGCGCCACGCGCCAGCACGAACAGTGCCACGGCCAGCCACAGCCACGGGAGTGCACGACGCGGTGACGCGGCGACGCGGATGCCGAAGACCACAGCCGCCACCGTGCACACCGCGCTGAACTGGCCGGTGTCCCCGGCCAGCCCCTGCAGTGCTCCGCCGGAGAAGAGGTCGCCGAGCGACCACGGCGTGCGGCCGGCATCGGCCGGCCGTGTGAAGCCCGGGCCGAGCGGCCCGCCGACCAGGACGGCGACCGCGAGCTCGAACACCACGGAGAGTCCGAGCATCCAGGTCAGCGCTGCGCTGAGGGCGGCGACGAGCTCGCTCCAGGTGAGCACGGCCGCCACGAACAGTCCCTGCCCCGCGGTGATGGCCAGGAGGATGCAGGCGGCGAGGCCGCCCGGTGCCCACGGCAGGACGATCACCGACCACAGGACGAAGGCGAGCACGAACCAAGGCAGACGCCGGAAGTTGAACGCAGGGCGCACGATCGCCCAGCAGGCCGCCGAGACGACGGCGCATGCGGCGGCCACGAAGCCCGCGCCCACGGTGCCGAACGCTGCGAGCCACCCGCCGCCGGCGAACGCCGCGAACAGGACGAACACGCACCAGGCGCGCAGCATCAGATGCCCGGTGCGCTCACGCTCGGGCGCAGCGGGCACCGGCCACGCCGGGTGCTGCGTGTGTTCTGTCATTAGCGCCCAGGCTAGCGATGCCCGCCGCGGAACGGAGCCTGGTCAGCCGAGTGGGAACATCTCCCTAGTGCTTTCTCTCGGTGCGGGTGCGCGTGCTCCGTCGGACGCCCGCAGTCGGCAGCAGCGCGCCGTGAACGAGCGGCGTCGCAGCTCGGCGCGTCAGGCGGAGGAGCGTCGAGCCGCGTGAGCGTGCTACCGCGGGAGACGCGAAGCGCCGGACCACCGCTCGGCGGCGGACGATGGGCATCTGCCTGCCAGGACCGTGACCGTGACGCGGTACCCACGGCCGACAGCTTTAGCCAGAGCGCCGCGCCGGAGGCGCGGCCAGCCTCCGCGCCCGCCTCCGCCTGCGCTCGCGTCCGCCCCCGCCACCCGCCGCCTGCGCGCCCGCGCGAGATCAGGCGATTCGGCCGGATCAGGCCGTTCCGGGCCGATATCAGCCTGAATCCGCCGAATCACCTGATGTGGCGACGTGCGTGAACCGGGCATCCCCGCTCGCCTAGGCTGGGCGCGTGCTCACCCCGCTCCACAACGAACCCCGCGACTACGCCTGGGGGTCCACGACCCTCATCCCGCAGCTGCAGCGGCGCACCGCCTCTGGCTCGCCTGAGGCCGAGATCTGGTTCGGGGACCACCCGGGGTCTCCCGCCACGCTTCCGGGCGGCACCACCCTGCGCGAGCAGCTGGGCGAGGAACGGCTGCCCTACCTGCTGAAGTTGCTGGCCGCCGCCTCCCCATTGTCGATCCAGGTGCATCCCTCGAAGACCGAGGCGGTGGCCGGATACGCGTCCGAGCAGCGCGCCGGTATCCCGGTCGACGCCCCCGCCCGCAACTACCGGGACGACAACCACAAGCCCGAGGTCATCGTGGCGTTGAGTGACCGCTTCGAAGCGCTCGCTGGATTGCGCGAGCTCGATACGACCCGTCGCCTGCTGGCCGTGCTGGGCGACGCGGGGGACACGGTCGCGTCACGGCTGCGCGGCGGCGACGATGCCGCGTCGCTGCGCGACACGCTCGCCTGGCTCCTGTCCGGCGACGCGCAGCCGGCCGTCGACGCCATCGCCGCGGCATTGACGGATGCGGCGTCGGGGGAGTTCGCGGCCGAGCTCGCGACGGCACGTCGTGTTGCCGCCGCCTATCCCGGCGACCCCGGGATCGTCTTCGCGCTGTTGATGAACCTCGTGGTCCTGCGCCGCGGCGAGGCTCTCTTCGTGCCGGCCGGGGTCTTGCACGCCTACCTGGCGGGGCTGGGCGTGGAGATCATGGCTGCCAGCGACAATGTGCTGCGCGGCGGCCTGACTCCCAAGCACGTCGACGTTCCCGAACTCCTGCGGGTGCTCGACACGCGAGCGGGGGATCCGCCGCGGCTGGCGCCGCAGCCGGCCGGTGACGGCGTCGAGGTCTTCCGTCCCGGCATCCCCGACTTCGAGCTGTGGCACCTCCGTGCAGATGCCGCGCCTCGCGCGCTTGAGCTCCACGGCACGGCGATCGTTCTCGCCGTCGCCGGACGGGTGAGGGCGGTCGCGGGCTCGGGCGAGGCTGTCGATCTCGCGCCCGGCCGTGCCGCCGTCGCCATCGGCGAGACGACGCTCACCGTGACCGGTGAGGGCGGCGAGCTGTTCGTCGCCCTGCCCGGCCGTCCCTGAATCAGGCCGCACCGCCGGACGCGGAACCGGACACGGCGGCCGCGCACGACACGCCGATGACGCGTCGTTAAGCTTCAACCCGCGGTTGAGGTTTTACCATTCGCGACTTGACCACGGCGAATGACACGGGTGTAATTCATAGTGCGCAGTTGCGTGTGAAGCACACCGAACGGGAGAAAGCATGACGGGAGCGGAGTACCGTTCGGGCGTCCCCGAGAACTGGTTCGTCGATCCGGTCTTCCTCGGTGTTCCCGGAGTGCGCCGTCCCGAGCCCGTCGAGGACAACCTTCTCGCCTGGCAGGGCGATGCCTTGTGTGCACAGACCGACCCCGAGGCGTTCTTTCCGGAGAAGGGCGGGTCGACGCGTGACGCGAAGCGCATCTGCACCTCCTGCGAGGTCAGGGCGGAATGCCTCGACTACGCGTTGCAAAACGATGAGCGCTTCGGAATCTGGGGCGGTCTGAGCGAGCGCGAGCGGCGCAAACTGAAGCGGCGCGCGAGCTGAGCGCCTCCACGTCGACCGTGGCGGGGAGCTCGGAACCAGTCTGGACGATGGTTCATCCGATACGTCGCGTACGGCGCGTTCGATGTGGCAGCAGGGGCCGAACAGCCTAGGCTGGCCGCGTTATGCCCGCCCGTATCCATGCCCTGCTCGTGGTGCGCCCTGACGGCCGCACCGCCTCGTCGGCGCACCTGCAGCGGACGCTGGCGGCCCTGTCCGCGCAGACCCGGCCGGCCGACGCGCTGACGATCGTGCTGTGCGGGGGCGACCGCGCCCTCACGGAGATCGCCGCCGGATCTGGCGCCGAAGGCGTCATCGCCGCCGGCGAGGGCACCGGCTATGCCGACGCCGTGCGGCTTGCGGGGGCTCGGCTGAGCGGCGATCTGGTGTGGCTGCTCGCGCAGGACACCGAGCCCGCTCCCGACGCGCTTGCCGAACTCTCCGGCGCGCTCGAGGTGTCGCCACTGATCGCCGTCGCCGCACCCAAGCTGGTCGCCGCCGATGATCGTTCTCAGATCGTCTCGCTCGGCGTCACGATGACTCGTTTCGGTCGAGCGGTCGGACTGGTCGACGGAGAACTGGACCAGGGTCAGCACGACACCGACGCCGACGTGCTGGGCGCGGATGTGCGGGGCATGCTGGTGCGCATGGTCGTCCTCGCGCAGCTGGACGGTCTCGACCGAGCGCTCGCGGGCAGCGACGAGGGACTCGACCTCGGCGTCCGCGCCCACCTCGCCGGCCACCGGGTCAGCGTCGTTCCGCAGGCGATCGTCGCCGTCGCCGGCGACGGCGTCGCGTCGCTACCCGATCCGACCACCCGCCGCCGTCGCCGCCACCGCGCGTACGCGTCGCGGGTTGCGCAGCTGCACCGCCGGCTCACCTACGCGCCGGCGGCCGTGGTGCCGCTGCACTGGCTGTCGCTGCTGGTGCTGGCGCTGTGGCGGGCCGCTGCGACGCTGGTCGCCAAACAGCCCGCGCGCGTGCTGCCCGAATGGGGTGCGTCGATCGTCGTGTTCTGGCGGTGGGGTTCGATCGCCCGCTCGCGTCGCGTCCTCCGGCGGGCGCAGACGGTCGGCTGGTCCCAGCTGGCGGGTCTGCGCGTCACGCGCGCCCAGCTGCATCACCGGCTCGCGACCGACGGCGACGTCGACAGCGCCGACCTTCCGGTGCGCGAGGAGCTGCGGTTCTTCACCGGCGGCGGCGCCTGGGTCGTGCTGGCGGCCGTGCTCGTCTCCATCGGCGCCTTCCCAGCGCTGCTGGCGTGGCCGGTCCTCGGCGGCGGTGCGCTCGCCCCGCTGGCATCGACCGTCGCCCAGCTGTGGGCGCAGGCCGGCTACGGTCTCGGCTCGGTCGGGCTGGACGCCGTCGGCGCCGCCGATCCGTTCTCCGCCGTCATCGCGGTGATCGGGTCGCTCTGGCCGTTCGAGCCCTCACGGGCGATCGTGCTGCTGTGGCTGGCCGCCGTGCCGCTGTCCGTGCTCGGCGGCTGGTTCGCCGCGACCCGCGTCACGTCGCGTTCGGTGCTGCGGAACACCGCAGGCGTCCTGTGGGCACTGTCGCCGTCTCTCTGGTCAGCGCTCATCGACGGCAGGCCTGGCGCGGTGATTGCCCACATCCTGCTGCCGTGGCTGTTCTACGCGGGCGCCGTCGCCCACCGTTCCTGGGCCGCCGCGGGGGCCGCTTCTCTCCTCCTGGCGGGGGTCATCGCCGCCGTCCCGTCGCTCGGACCTGCTCTGGTCGTGCTGTGGGCACTCGCGATCATGCTCACCGTCGTCGTCCGCGCCGGCGCCGGGGCAGGACGGCTGGTCTGGCTGATCGTGCCGTCGGTCGTGTTGTTCGCTCCGCTGGTGTGGACGCAATTGCGCCACGGCTCGCCGTGGGGCCTCCTCGCGGATCCGGGAATGAGCGTGGCGGCCGAGACGAACGCGGACGCCTCAGGCCGGCTCGCGCTGACCGCAGGCTTCCCGAGCGACTCGTACGGTGGCTGGGCGCAGGTGCTGTCGGACTGGGGCGCGCAGTGGCAGCTTCCGATCCCGGGCTGGACGGCCGCGCTTCTGATCGCTCCGCTCATCGTGCTCGCGCTGCTCGCGCTGCTGACGCCCCGATGGATGGTTACGGCCCTCCTCCTGCTGACAGCGGTGCTCGGCCTCGGTACCGCCTTCCTCGCGGTGGGCGTGCAAGTCGCGCAGGATGCCGACACCGATCCGGTCTCGTTGTGGCCGGGCGGCGGGCTGAGCCTGGCTTGGCTCGGTCTCGTCGCATCCGCCACCCTCGCGCTCGACGCCGGTCTGCTGGCGCGTCAGCGGCGCCTGCGGGCGATCGGCGCGGCGGTGCTGATGGTCTGCGTCGCGGTCGCGGTCTTCCCGTCGGCGACTGCGATGCTGCGGGGGCAGTCGACGCTCACGAACGGCCCCACCTCGACCATCCCCGCCTACGTCGACGCGCAGGGCAGCAACGATCCCTCGGTGGGAACGCTGGTGATCAGCCCCCGCCCCGACGGTTCGGCCGCCGCGAGAGTGATCTGGGGCGGCAGCGAGACCCTCGGCGGGCAGTCGACGACCGTCGCCACCGCCACCACTGCGACCGTGAGCGATGAGGAGCTCGCCCAGATCGTCGCCGATCTCGTCACCCCGACCTCGCAGGATGCCGTCGACCGCCTGGCTGCGCAGGGCATCAGCTTCGTGGTCGTCAGCTCCGAGGCGGCCGACGAGACCGACCAGGCCCGCGCGTTGCGGCTGTCCGCGGAGAGCTCACTCGACCAGCGGGACGGCCTCGACGACGTCGGCGCGACGCCCAAGGGCACGCTCTGGCGGGTCTCGGTGGACGTCGCCGACCGCGCCTCGCTGTCCACCGCCGGTGCAAACCTCGGTGTTCTGATCGCCGTGGTCCAGGTCGTGGTCATGGTCATGGCGTTGCTGCTGTCGGTGCCGACCGCCGCCACCCGCCGCCAGGCGCGACGCACCTCGCGTCTCGTGGGGCCCCGTGCACGGGAGGAGGAGCGATGACCGACCGCCGCCGTGTTCTCGTCTGGGCTGCGACCAGCACCCGTCTGATCGTGGGGACCGCCGTCGGCGTGGCCGTCGTGCTCGCCGTCGTCATCGGCGTGGCAGCGCCCTGGCCCACCCTGGCGGCAACGCCCATCAGCGTCTCCGCGACCCCTGCCGCCTCCGACACGGTCGTCGCCTGCGCCGGCGGACTCGTCGCCCTCGGCCGAAACTCCCTTGACGCGTCTGAGCTGGCCCTGGCCGCGGAGCAGAGTGTCGTCTCCGCAGCGGACGATGCCGAGGTGGAGTCCGACACGCTGAGCCTGTCGCCGTCGATCGACGGGGATGCCGGCGCCTCGGTCTACTCCGCCGCGCCGAGCGGCGGTTCGGCCACCGATGTCGCCGCTGCCGGTTCGGCCGCGGTCGACGCCGACGACCTGCGCGGTTTCGCCGCTTCCGCGTGCCGGCCCGCGCAGCTGGAGTCCTGGCTGGTCGGCGGGGCCACGACGACCGGGAGCGCGGATGCCGTCCTGCTCTCCAACCCTGGTGACGTGCCGGCGACCGTCACCCTCACCGTCTACGGCGCGTCCGGTGCGCAGACTCCGACGGGCGCGACGGATATCGTCGTGGCCGCCGGATCGCAGCGGATCGTGACGCTGTCGGGCATCGAGGTCGGCGAACAGGCCCCGGTAGTGCGTGTCACCGCGACCGGCGCGCCGGTCACGGCGGTGCTGCAGTCCAGCCTCACCCGCACCCTGCTCCCGGGCGGCGTCGAGCAGGTCGAAGCCGTCTCCGGAGCCTCGACCGAACTGGTCGTGCCGGGCGTCGTGGTGCAGGACAGCGCCGTCGAGTCCGCAGAGGCCGGCGCGACGACGATCGTGCGGCTGCTCTCCGTTCAGCAGGACGCCGAGGCGACCGTGACCGTCACGTCCATCGATGGCTCCGCCAGCGCGACTCAGCAGATACCGTTGCGCGCCGGGGTGCCCGGCGAACTCGAACTGTCGGGTCTCGCCGCGGGAACCTACACGGTGGAGGTCGACTCTCCCGTCGCCGTGGTGGGAGCGGTGTGGCAGACGACCGGGCTGGGGGAGGGCGCCGACTTCGCCTGGTACGCCCAGACGCCCGAGGTCGAGGGCGAGACTCTCGTCGCCGTGGCCGACGGCCCCTCGCCGACGTTGGTCGTCACCGCCGGAGACGCGGACGCCGACCTCGTCCTGGAACCGGTCTCGGGCACCGGCACGCTCACGCTGTCGGTGTCGGCCGGCGGCTCCGGGGAGATCGCGCTGACCGGGGGGACCGTATACCGGCTGACGACGAGCGCCTCGGTGCACGCGATGGTGTCCTACTCGGGTGACGGGCAGCTCGCGGGCGTGCCGGTGTGGCCGGCGGAGACCGCTGCGTCCGTCCTCACCGTCTACCCCTGATCGGCGCCGCAGGGCACCTCAGAAGAACCGGAAACGTTCTGGACCGAGGTCCCAGGGATCGCGATCGAGGTATTCGGCCGCCGCCCGGAAGACACAGCTCTCGACCATCATCCGGTGGCTCGCCTCATCGTTGCGGGGCAGGTTGCTGAGACGCTCGATCGGCAGCCGGAACAGGACGATGCGTTTCTCCGCCGTGGACACCGCCCAGCGGGGGATGCCGCCCTCGTCCGTGCCCGGCGGCATATCGGCGATCTCGAAGCGCACCTCGCGCAGATCCGACCAGGCGCCGCGCAGGAACTCCGCCGCGGATCCCACGGCGAGGTCGAAGCGGTCCAGTCGGGACTCCAGCGGCGGCAGCGGCGGCCGGACCACGGCGCTGCGTCCTTCCCGGCCGTGGCGGCCGTGTCGCGCGGGGCGTGCGCGATGCGCATCAACCTTCGTCCGCCGTCGCCTCACAGGGCCATCCTAGGCGAGGCGCCAGGAGGACAGTCGGGGCGCGCGAGGTGCGGCGCGGCGCCGAGGAACCCTCGTGCGACGCCGATAGGGTCGGCACGATGGGTGAGAGATTGTGCTCCAAAGTGGGCTGTGCGCGGGAGGCCGTCGCGACGCTGACGTACGACTACGGCGATCAGATGGCCGCGATCGGACCCCTCGGCCTCGCCGGCGCCCCCCACGCGCACGATCTGTGCGCGATCCATGCCGACCGCCTGTCCGTTCCTCAAGGCTGGATCATCGTGCGACACGAGACGCTCCGGGTCTGATATCGCCCGCACGGCATATCCCTAGTTTTGAGTAATTCAAAAGAGGGATAGGATCGGGGTATGACCCCGGAACGACCGCGAGCCGACGCGGAGACCGCCATCCGTGCCGCTGGGCTCCGGGTCACCGCCACTCGCTGTGCGGTGTTCGACGCGCTCGGAACGCACGCGCACGCCCGAGCGGACGAGGTGCTCGAGCACGTCAGCGGTCGACTCGACGTGACGAGCCTCCAGTCGGTCTACAACGCGCTCGGCGACCTCGTCGACGCCGGGCTGGTGCGTCGCATCGAACCCGCCGGCCAGCCGGGCCTGTTCGAGTTGAGCGCCCACGACAACCATCACCACGTCGTGTGCAATGGATGCGGCCGCGTCGAGGACGTCGCGTGCGTCGTCGGCGAAGCTCCCTGCCTCTCGCCCTCGCAGACCCACGGCTACGTGATCGACACTGCAGAGGTCACGTTCTGGGGCCTGTGCCCCGACTGCGCGGCCACCGCCGAGACTTCCACCCACCCCATCACGAAGGGAAGCCCCACATGAGCAACTCGGAGGACATCGTCCCCCCGATCGGCGAACCGGCGAACCAGGTCGACCAGTCGGTCACCGTCACCGACGAGCCGGCCCCCGAGGACACCGCAGGGTGCCCCGTGGACCACTCCCTGCCCCGGCCCACCCAGGGCGCCGCGAACCACACCTGGTGGCCGAATCAGCTCAATCTGAAGATCTTGGCCAAGAACCAGCCGGCCCGCGACCCGTTGGGCGCGGACTTCGACTACCCCGCGGCGTTCGCGACCCTCGACCTCGTCGCCGTCAAGGCGGACATCGCCGAGACCCTCACCACCTCGCAGGACTGGTGGCCGGCCGACTTCGGCCACTACGGCCCCCTCATCATCCGCATGGCGTGGCACTCCGCGGGGACCTACCGCGTGATGGACGGCCGCGGCGGCGCCGGCGGCGGCCAGCAGCGTTTCGCGCCGCTGAACAGCTGGCCCGACAACGTCGGCCTGGACAAGGCGCGCCGCATCCTGTGGCCGATCAAGAAGAAGTACGGCCAGTCGATCTCCTGGGCCGACCTGATGATCCTCGCCGGAAACGTCGCGCTGGAGACCATGGGCTTCCGCACCTTCGGCTTCGCCGGCGGTCGCGTCGACACCTGGGAGCCAGACGACGACGTGTACTGGGGAGCAGAGACGGTGTGGCTGGGCACCGACAAGCGCTACTCCGGCGACCGTCAGCTGGAGCGCCCGCTCGGCGCCACCACGATGGGCCTCATCTACGTGAACCCGGAAGGACCGGAGGGCGTGCCCGACCCGGTCGCCGCCGCTCACGACATCCGCGAGACGTTCGGCCGGATGGCGATGAACGACGAGGAGACCGTCGCGCTCGTCGCCGGCGGCCATACCTTCGGTAAGACCCACGGCGCCGCCCCCGATACGAACGTCGAGGAGAACCCGGAAGCGGCAGGCCTTGAGCGGCAGGGACTGGGCTGGAAGAACGACTACGCCTCCGGGAAGGGCGACGACCAGATCACCTCGGGCCTCGAGGTCACCTGGACCTATCACCCGACCCGGTGGGACAACGAGTTCTTCCACATCCTGTTCGCCTACGAGTGGGAGCTCTTCCAGAGCCCCGCCGGCGCCAACCAGTGGCGGCCGAAGAACGGGGCCGGTGCCGACATGGTGCCGCTCGCGCACTCCGACGGCCGTCGTGAGCCGCGCATGCTCACGACCGACCTGGCCCTGCGCTTCGACCCGGAGTACGAGAAGATCTCGCGCCGGTTCGCAGAAGACCCGGTCGCCTTCGGCGACGCGTTCGCGCGCGCCTGGTTCAAGCTGACCCACCGCGATCTCGGCCCGGTTTCCCGGTATCTCGGCCCGGAGGTGCCGCAGGAGGAGCTCATCTGGCAGGACCCGGTGCCCGCCGTCGACCACGAGCTGATCGACGAGACGGATGCGGCGCACCTGAAGGAGAGCATCCTCGGCACCGACCTCACCGTCGGTGAGTGGGTGCGGTTTACCTGGTCGGCGGCATCCAGCTTCCGCGGCGGCGACAAGCGGGGCGGCGTCAACGGCGCGCGCATCCGCCTGGCGCCGCAGAAGGACTGGGAGGTCAACGCCCCGGCCCTGGTCGCGAAGGCCGTCGCCGTGCTCGAGGGCATCAAGGCCGACTTCGACGCCGCGCAGAGCGGCGGGAAGAAAGTCTCGCTCGCCGACCTGATCGTGCTCGCCGGAAACGCGGCAGTGGAGAAGGCGGCCCGCGACGGCGGTCACGACGTCACGGTCGTGTTCCACCCGGGCCGCACCGACGCCACCGCCGAGCAGACCGACGTGCTCTCGTTCGGCTACCTCGAGCCCATTGCGGACGGCTTCCGCAACTACGTCGGTCCCCGCGGGCACGAGAGCGGCCTGCCGGCGGAGCACCTGCTGATCGACAAGGCGAACCTGCTGACGCTCACCGCTCCCGAGACGACCGTCCTCGTCGGCGGTCTGCGTGCGCTGGGCGCCAACTGGGACGGCTCCGACTACGGCGTGTTCACCGACCGGCCCGGCGTGCTCACGAACGACGTGTTCGTGAACCTGCTCGACCTCGGCACCACCTGGAAGCCGCTCGACCCCGGATCGCACGCGTTCGTCGGAACCCGCGACGGCTCCGGCGACCAGCTCGGGGTCGGCACGCGCGTCGACCTGCTGTTTGGCTCGAACTCGGAGCTGCGGGCGCTCGCCGAGGTCTACGCCTCTGACGACGCCGCGGACACCTTCGTGCGTGATTTCGCCGCAGCCTGGGGCAAGGTCACCGAACTCGACCGCTTCGACCTGCGCTGAGCGCCGTTCGGCACGACCCCGGGGCGTCCCCGGCATCGCACCCGGTGCCGGGGACGCCCCACGTCTGCGCGGGGACCGCCGGCGGCACCCGCTCCGGTGTGCGCTCCGCCGGGATGTGCTGAACCGTTCGTGCATACGTGTGGGCTACTGTGTTGAGGTGCGCCCGCCGGGGTACTGCCGGCGCTCGCGCGCCCCGGACGCAAAGGAAGATCGCGGTACATGAGCTCACGAATCCTCGTGGTCGATGACGATCCGGCGCTGGCCGAGATGATCGGCATCGTGCTGGAGGCCGAGGGCTTCGACGCGGCCTTCTGCGCCGACGGCGACGTGGCGATGGGGGCGTTCCACGACGAACAGCCCGACCTGGTGCTGCTCGACGTGATGCTTCCGGGCTTGGACGGCATCGAGATCTGCACCCGCATCCGCGCGGAGTCCGGCGTGCCGATCATCATGCTGACGGCCCGCACCGACACCGCGGACGTCGTGCGCGGGCTCGAATCCGGCGCCGACGACTACATCGTCAAACCCTTCAACCCGAAAGAGCTGGTCGCCCGCATCCGCACCCGGCTGCGGCCCACCGCCGCCGCGGCCGCCGCGGAGACGCTGCGCATCGGCGACCTCGTGATCGACGTGCTCGCGCACGAGGTGCGACGCGGCGCCGACGCGATCGGGCTCACCCCGCTCGAGTTCGAGCTGCTCGTCGCGCTCGCCTCCACACCGCAGCAGGTCTTCTCCCGCGAGATGCTTCTCGAGCAGGTGTGGGGATACCACTACAAGGCCGATACGCGACTGGTGAACGTGCACGTGCAGCGGCTGCGGGCCAAGGTCGAGGTCGACCCGGAGAATCCGAAGATCGTGACGACCGTCCGTGGCGTGGGCTACCGCGCCGGCAGCGTGGTGTGAGCGGTGCCCAACCTGCGGGCCGTCCTCGCGCAGGAGTTGCGGGCCTGGCGGAGCTGGCCGTCCCGGATGGGGAGCCTCTGGCGGCGGTCGCTGCGATTCCGGACGGTCGTGATCACGGTGGTGGCCTCGAGCATGGCGATCCTGATCGCCTGCGTCTGGATGGCGCTGGCGATTCAGAACGACCTGTTCCAGTCGCGTCGGGATGAGGCGCTGAGCACGGCCGCCCGAGCCACGGCCGCCGCGCAGGAGACGTTGGACGCCTCGGTGCAGAGCGACGCGGCACAGGTGCGGAACGTCTACACGAGCGTGGCATCGGCGCTGAGCCGGATGGCCGGATCCGATCGGATCGCGGTCATGCGCGCCGACACCACCCCTTCGGCGAACGCTCCCGTGCCGTTCACGCAGGGCGGCGACTGGGACGGCGCCATCACGACGGACCTGCGCACGAAGGTGCAGAGCGACACCGACCTGCA
Organism: Actinomycetales bacterium; assembly: GCA_015654575.1. Lineage (GTDB taxonomy): Bacteria > Actinomycetota > Actinomycetes > Actinomycetales > Microbacteriaceae > Microbacterium. The sequence goes on along the minus strand of JAATGR010000264.1, from coordinate 26,848 downwards.
GTGGTGGCAGTCGATCGCGCTGACCGACGACGACGGCGCAACCGTGCCGGGGATCGTCGTCGGGCAGCAGCTGAACGTGCCCGGCGTCGGCGCCTACGAGCTGTACATCGCCTACGACATGTCGGCCGCCGCGCAGACCCTCGGATTCGTCCAGGGGACGCTGTGGCTGGTCGGCATCGCGCTCGTGCTCATCATCACCGGCATCTGCTGGCTGGTGGTGCGCTCGATCACGGCGCCCATCGGTGAGACGGCGCATACCAGCGAGGAGCTCGCGCGGGGCCGGCTCGACGTGCGCGTCGCGGTGCACGGCGAGGACGAGATCGCGACGCTGGGGCGCTCGTTCAACGCGATGGCCGACAGCATCCAGGCCCAGATCCGCGAGCTCGCAGAGCTCTCCCTGGTGCAGCAGCGCTTCGTCTCCGACGTCTCCCACGAACTGCGCACCCCCCTGACGACCATCCGCCTGGCCGCAGACGTGCTGCACGACAACCGCGAGGGCTTCGATGCGGTCCCCGCTCGCGCCGCCGAGCTGTTGCACGCCCAGGTGCAGCGCTTCGAGGAGCTGCTGGGCGATCTGCTCGAGATCAGCCGCTACGACGCCGGCTCGATCGAGCTGGAGGCCGAGCCGACGAGCCTCGCGCAGCTCGCGGAGGACGTCATCGACGGCATGTCGCAGCTCGCCGAGAAGAACGGCAGCGAGCTGAGGCTGGTCGCGCCCGGCGGATATTCCCCGGTGGACATGGATCCGCGCCGGGTGCGCCGGATCGTCCGTAACCTGCTCGGCAACGCGATCGAGCACGGCGAGGGGCGACCGATCGTCGTGACGGTCGACAGCGATCAGGATGCGGTCGCGATCGGCGTCCGCGACTACGGGCTGGGGATGCGCCCCGAGGACACCGAGCGCGTCTTCGACCGGTTCTGGCGCGCCGATCCGTCCCGGAAGCGCACGATCGGCGGCACCGGTCTCGGTCTGTCGATCGCCCTCGGCGACGCGAAGCTGCACGGTGGCACGTTGAGCGTGTGGTCGGAACCCGGACGCGGCAGCAATTTCGTGCTGATCCTGCCGCGGCATCCCGGTGCGGTGTCGGTGGCCTCGCCGGTCCCCATCAGCCCGGGGGACACCGGCACCGAGTCGTTCGGTGTGACGCAGCCGATCGACCTCTCGACCGCGGAGACGGGATGATGCTCAGACGGCTGCTGATCCTGCTCCTCGGCGCGACCCTGGTGCTCTCCCTGGCCGGGTGCGCGGGCTTGCCGACCTCCGGCTCCGTGCAGGCGGGGGGATCGGCGACGAGCGACGACGACGAGCCGTCCTTCGACTACCGGCCGGTCGAACCGCAGGAGGGCGCCTCGCCCGAACAGATCGTGGACGGCTTCATCACCGCGGCGTCCAGCCCCGAGGGGAGCGCCGCGGACGGATCCTGGGCCGTGGCCCGATCCTTCCTCGCCGTGGACTACCGCTCGAGCTGGAATCCGCAGGCGAGCGTCGTGGTCGACGTGCTCGCCGACCGCCAGTACACGGTCGCCGACGACGGCACCGTCACGCTGCAGGTCACCCCGGTCGCGACGGTCGACTCCGCAGGGACGTACACCGCGACCGACGGCGGGACCACGCCGTTGACCTACCGGCTGGCCCAGCAGGACGACGGCCAGTGGCGCATCGTCGAGGCGCCTGCCGGGCTCGTCATGGACGAAGACCTGTTCTCCAACGTGTTCCACTCGTACGAGGTCATGTACTTCGACCCGACCTGGACCTACCTGGTGCCCGATGTGCGCTGGTTCCCGACGCTGAACGCCGCCGGACGCATCGCGACCGCGCTGGTGAACGGCGAACCCGCGACGTGGCTCGCGGAATCGGTGGCATCTGCCTTCCCGAGCAGCGTGACGCTGACCCCGGCGGTGCCGGTGGACGACGGCGTCGCGCAGGCGGAGTTGAGTGAACAGGCGCTCACACTGGACGACCAGACGTTGAACCGGATGCAGACCCAGCTGGCGGCGAGCCTGGCCACGGCGGGGGTGACCAGTGTGCAGATGCTCGTGGACGGCACGGTGCTGAACGCAACGACGGTGACGACCGCCTCGACCAAGGTCGATGCCACCCGTGGGCCGCTCGTGCTCAGCACGTCCGGGTTCGGCTTCCTCTCGTCCGGTGCGCTGACCACCGTGGCGGGTCTGTCGGATGCGATCGTGGCGCTCTCTCCCACCGCGATCGAGACTGCAGCCGACCTGCAGTCCGCCGCGGTGCTCGCCGGCGGGCAGGCGATCCGCGTCAGTGCGGACGGCGTGTCCACCGTCGTCGATGCCAGGGCCGACCTCATTGCGCCCACCCTGGACCCGTTCGGTTCGGTCTGGTCGGTTCCGTCGTCGTCGCCGTCCGAGGTGATGGTGGCCAATGCGGGCGTCTCCACCCGCATCACCGGGGCCTGGGCGGGAGCGACCCGCATCAGCTCGATGCAGATCTCCCGGGACGGAACGAGGATGGCGGCGGTGCTCTCATACGGCGCGAACACTGTGCTCGCGGTGGCCGGGGTGATCCGTGACACCCAAGGCGTCGCCACCGCCCTGGGCGAGCCGGAGGTGCTGGCGCAGCTCCCCTCCGGCGGTATCGCCGTCGGTTGGCTCGACGACTCCTCGGTGGGTGTGATCTCCGTGGGCACCGCCAACACCTTCGTCGATGCGCCCGTGGGCGGAGCGGCCGACACCCTCTCGGTTCCGGGCACGCCGGTCTCGGTGGCGGGCTCGAACGTGGCGGACAGTGCCCGCCTGCTCACCGCGGACGGATCGCTGTACGTGCGGCGCTCGTCGACCTGGGTGCAGACCGCGACCGGGGTGTCGGTGCTCGCGATTCAGCAAGGCACCGCCACCGGCTGACGTCGTCCTCTCCTCCCCAGGGAAGCAGGCGGCACGGCGGCGATGCCCCTAGTGGTGAGATATCCCCGTGGTTCCGTGCTAGCCGTGAGGATGCTGCGATGGATGCGAAGATCCCGTCGTGGCGCGAGGCCGTCGCCGACGCAGCGGCGTTCCTGCTTCCCGTCGATTGCGCCGGATGCGGCGCGCCCGATACCACGCTGTGCGAGACGTGCCGGGCACGGCTGGCGCCGCGTCCGTTCGCCGTGACGGCCCTCGGCGGGGTGACGGTGAACAGCGCCCTCGCCTACGAGGGCGTCACCGCGCGCGTGCTGCGGGCACTCAAAGAGGACGGTCGGACCGGCCTGGCCGGACCGCTGGGCGCCGCCCTGCGGGCCGCGGCCGCGGCATCCGCGTCCGCAGAACCCGTCGTGTACGTCCCGGTGCCGTCGTCGCGACGGGCGATGCGCCGGCGGGGCTATCGCGTCGTCGACCTGCTGCTGCGGCGGGCCGGACTCCCGGCATCACGACTGCTGGTGACCGTGCGCGAACCGGGGGACCAACGAGGTCTGGGGCGGGCAGAACGCGTCCGCAACGTGGCGGGCGGGCTCGCGGCGCTGCCGGGGGCCGCCGGGGGATGCGTGGTCGTCGTGGATGACGTGGTCACGACCGGATCCACCCTCGCTGAGGCGGCGCGCGCACTGCGCGCGGCGGGTGCCCGCAGCGTCGTGGCGGCGACGGTCGCGGCCACGACGCTGCGGCTCGGAGGACTTCCTGCGCCGATGTTGCGGGACCCGTGACAGCGGGGTATCCGGCGGGCTACGGTGGGGGCACCGAGGCGACAACGTCTGCCCTGGACCGGGGCGGACCGGACAGGAGGTCAAAGATGGACACCAGCATCGTCGGCGTGGGAGTCGGGATCACCGATCGGTTCCGCACCGTGGTCGAAGAGAAGTCCGCCCGTATCGAGAACATCGCGCCACGCGCGGAGCAACTCGATGTCAAGGTCACCCATCGTGCCTACCACAACGGGCATATGGAGGATTCGACGGTGGAGCTGACCCTCATTGGGAAGGGGTTTCCGCTCGTCCGGGCCGAGGCCGTCGACGGCGACAAGTTCGTCTCGCTCGACCAGGCCGTCGAGAAGCTGTGCGAGCAGATCCGGCGGGCGAAGCAGAAGCGCGTGGATGCCCGCAACCATCCGCGGAAGGTGCACTTCGAGAAGGGTACGGGCGAACTCGCCGGCATCGATGTGCAGCCGGCGTCCGCCGCGGCGCTGCGGGCCGCCGCGACCGGGGAGCTGCCGGTCGTCGTGGATGCGGAGGAGCCGGAATACACCCCGGTCGTGATCCGCACCAAGAAGTTCGAGGCGGAGTGGATGAGCGTCGAGGACGCCGTGGACCGGATGGAACTGGTCGGACACGATTTCTTCCTCTTCATCGATGCGCGCACCGACCAGCCGAGTGTCGTCTACCGGCGCAAGGGCTGGGACTACGGCGTGATCGCGTTGGCGACGCAGGCGCAGCCCGCAGAGCTCGTCCCCTAGCCCCGCCGGTCGCTTGCGCGGGGGTCAGTCGAACATGTCGCCGAGCAGACCGCCGAGGATCGCGCCGCCGATCAGGCCGCCCATGATGTCGCCGCCGCCCGGTCCGCCGCGTCGTCCGCCGCCGCCCCAGTCCCCGCCTCTCGGGCGGGCGGAGTCGATGTCCTGCTGGGCGAGCTGCACCGCCTGACGGGCGAGCTCGCCGGCGCGACGGGCCATCGTCAGCGCGGGCTCCCGCGACTCCTCATCCGCCGGAAGAGCGTCGATCTCGCCACGGGTGCGCTGGGCCTCCGCGAGTCGGGTGCGGGCGTCCGCGCCGATCCAGCAGCGATGACCGTCGATGAGCCCTCGTGCCACCGCGATCTGGTGATCGGCGTCGTCGACCGCCAGATGCACCTGCTGCGCGCTCGGCAGCGGCCGCTCGGCCCGTGCGCGAGCGGCTGCGACCGCGGCGTCCAGTGCGGTGTTCGCCTCCCGCAGGCGCGACAGCTCGGCGAAAGGATCGGTCAGGATCCCGGCTGCCGGAACCTGCGCGAGCGCCTGATCCAAGCGGGTCGCGGCGTCCATCACCGCGGGTGTGCGCGGGGCGTCCCGCAGGGCCACCAGATCGGCGCGGGAATCGGCCACGACATCCGCCAGTGTCGATTCGGCGCGGAGCGCCTCGATCTCGAAGTCCTCGACGGCGTCCAGCATCGAGGTCGCACGGCGCACCGACTCGGTCGCCGCCTCCAGGGCGAGGTTCGCCTCGTCGCCGCGTCCGGCTTCCCGCCGTCGCTCGGAGACGTCCGCGCTGTGCTCGGCGAAGGAGAGCACCTGGTCGACTTCGGCCGGCACGTTCGAGATCTGGCGCAGTGCGCTGTCGGCGTATCGGCCGGACAGGCGGGTGACGATCTCGGCGGCAGTGGGGATGCGGGTGCGCAGGCTTTTCGCATCCGTGCGAACCCCGGCAAGCACCTCGGGTGCGCGCCGGACCTTCGCGATCCGCTCCGCGAGTGCCGTGGTGCGTTCGTCGAGGAGGTCTTGCGCCCATTCGCACAGCTGCACGATGCGGGCGTTGCGCGTGCGAAGCTCCTCCGGAGTGTCCGGGATCTCGTCGTGGTTCAGCTGGTGCAGCGTGAACGCCTCGGCCAGATGCGTCCTTACCGAGCCGAGTGCTTCCGTCACGGGAGCTGTCGCGGCGGTCCCCAGCTCAGCCTCGGCGAAGGCCAGTTCCTGTGAGGTGGAGCGGATCCGCTCGTCCGCGGCGACGAGCGCCGCCTGCGCGCGCTGGGCGAGATCGGCATCCGCCGCGGCGAGCTGCGCCTGCTGCTCACGCTTGCGCTTGCCCCACAGTCCTGCCATGCGGCAATCCTATGCGGGTCGCCTGTGTCTCGGCCGCGCGCCCCGAAGATCCTCCGAGTGTCCGCAACACGCGTATCCCGACCGGCCCGGCACGCCCGACGCTCCGTCGAGTGTCCACGACACGCCGATGCGGACCTGATCGTATCCGCGTGTCGTGGACACTCAGCGAAGACCGGAGGGAGACGCGGGGCGGGGACGAAGTGACAGAGGGGCGAGATCGCGGGATCAGGCGATGACGGTGCGGCGGGTCAGGTCGGGCCGGCGCGGCGACACGAGCCACGCCACGGCGGCGATCGCGATCGGCAGCGCGAGCGCCACACCTGCCAGCCACGGCCACGGGGTGTCCGCGGCGTGGAGATCGTCGGAGGTGCCCATGACGATCCCGTACATGGGAAGCGTCCCCACCGCGGCGCCGCTGACCGAGCCGATGCCGACGATCACGAGCGCCTGCCAGGCGTTGACGCGCCGACGCAGTGCGCGTCGTCCGCCGATCGCCGAGAGGGTCGCGTCGTCGGGCCGTCGTTCGAAGCGCGCGAGTCCGAGGCACACGGCGCTCGCGCCGATCACGAGGATCGTGGCCGCCGCCACGGTCAGCCACAGCCACGGATCGACGGCGGCCGGGCCTCGCTCCGCCCAGACGCTCATTCCGGACGCGGTGCCGCCGATCACGTCCGCATTCGCCTGCATCCGGTCGAGCACATCCTGCCCCGGCAGCTGATCGTAGGCGGCGATGAGCTGGGTCGGCACCGCCACGATCCCGAGCGTTTCGGCCGTGGCTGGAGAGATCAGGAGCTGATAGCTCAAGGTGGTCGTCAACTCGTCGACGGTCGCAGGGATGCGGAGCGTGGTGACCGGCGCGACGGCTGCCTGCGCGCGCGAAGTGTCGTAGAGGTGGTCGAGATCGTCGGCACGCCACTGGGCGATGACGGCGGTGCCATCGTCGAACAGATAGTCGGGGTCTGTCACGATCGCGCCGCCGTTGCGCAGGATGTCGAGCGCGGGGTCGTCCGCGGCGACACCCAGCGCGGTGGCGGCCTGATCCGGATCGACGACCATGATCGAACCGCTGGCCTGCAAGAATGCGCCTTCGCACGTTGGGTCGGTGCAGCCGGCGTGCGCCGTTGCCCTGGCGGCGCGGAAGGCCGGAGCATCGGGGGTCGTTATCGCTCCGGTGTCCGGATCGTAGGAGGCATAGCTCGGTGCATAGAGGAGCGCCGTCGCCCGTGGAGCGGTCGGCGACAGGAGGTCCTGCGCGAGCGGGACCATGGCGGAGGGATCCGCGGGGTCGGCGTTCCACATCGAGACCGATACGGTGCCGATCGGGGTGGACGAGGTGTAGTTCCGGGTCACCGCTGCGGCGGAGATCGCCGTCGCGCTCAACGCGAAGGCGGCCAGGAACACGCAGGCGGCGATCGCGGCGAAGGCCGGTACGACCCGGGAGGGGTTGGCCGCCGCATCCCGGCTGGCCAGGCGTGCGGCGAGTCCGAACCGCGACAGCAGCCGGGAGACGACCGTGAGCAGCCAGTGCCCGGCCAGGATCACCCCGATCTGCAGCAGCACCGGTCCCAGCACGATCGCGCACAGCGCCGCGATGCGCACGGCGACAACGACGGGGTCCGGATCGTTCGGGCCGACGCTTGTGAGGGTGATCCCGCCGGCGGTGACCGCGGCGAGACCCGTGATCATCAGACCCAGCCCCCAGAGCGGCCGCCGGGCATGCACGCGGCCGGGTCGACGGGCGCCGCGGAGGGCGCCGATGGTGTCGCCGCGGCTGGCCGCGCGAGCCGGCGCGAGCGCGGCGATGGTGCCCGACAGCACCGCGAACAGGACGATCCCGCCCACGATCGCCCACGGCACCCGGAACCCCCAGTTGCCGGCGAGGATCGAGTCTGCCACGCCGCGGTCGGTGACGCCGAGGAACGTCGCCGCGATGCCGATGCCGGCCGCTGCGCCGGCGAGTCCGCCCACGAGACCCAGCAAGCTGCCCTGCAGCAGCACGATCCGGAAGACGTCGCCCCGCGCCGCGCCGACGGATGCCGCCACCGCCAGCGTCCGCTGCTGACGGCGGGCGGTCACCGACAGGGCCGCTCCGGACAGCAGCACCGTCAGGTAGCCGCCGAACACCGCAGCGATCGTGCCGACCAGCATGGCGCCCCAGAACAGGCCCGAGGCCTGGTCGCGGGAAGCGACCGGCGCGTCCGCGGGGGGATCGAGCACCAGACCGCGCGCGTAGGCGATGTACCCGGCGTCGTTGAGCGCGCGCAGGCCGGCCAGGTCCGGCTGCCAGTCGGAGACATACCAGGCGGTCCATTGGGCATCGACCGCATCCAGGGCGGATGGGGGCAGGAACAGCGTCTGCGCGCTGGGATCCTGATCGGCGCGGCGCAGCGTGCCGGTGATCGTGAAGCGCTGACCGCCCTCGTGCAGCACGACCTCGTCGCCGATGCGGGCGCCCAGCCGGTCGAGCAGGCCCGGGCTGACCATGGCCTCGTCGGGGGCGGCCGGGGCGGTGCCGTCGAGGCGGAGATAGCGGCCGGTGAACAGCGGATCCCAGACGTCGCCGACGGTCACGGTCACCCGCCCGAGACCGGTCGCCGTCTCCACGACGGTGGACGCGTCGTTCGCCACCGGCGTCACGGTGGCCCCTGTCGGGATCACACCGCCGGGCGCCGAGGGGTCCGCATCGGCATCGAGCGGAACGTAGGTGCGTGTTCCCGAATCCGTCGCCGATGACGGCACGACGGAGTTCGGCTGGTCGACGTACTGCTCGGACCCCGAACCGGCGCCCCATCCCGCGGGGCTCACCCACGACTGCGCCTGGCCCAGTTGGAGTGTCGCCTGCTGCGCGGCGGTGGGCTGCTCGCTCGTCCAGAGCACCGCCGCCCCGCTGAGCGCGGTCACCGGCAGCGCGACCAGCGCGGCGACGAGCACGCTTCCGCTCAGTGTGCGCCGCAGTTGGCGGCGCGCCAGGCGCAGATCGGTGCGCCAGCGCGGCCAGGGCGAGCGGCGCGCCTCCGCTTCCGCGCGTCCACGGGCGCGTCTGCTGGACGCGGAGCTCACCGCCCGGTCTCCGCGAGCAGCGTCTCCGCACCCGCACGGCGCGACTCGTCGATGATCCGCCCGTCGCGCAGGAACACGATCCGGTCGGCCCAGGAGGCGTGCCGGGCATCGTGGGTGACAAGGATGCCGGCAGCACCCGCGTCGACCCGGGCGCGCAGCATCCGCATCACGACGTCGCCGGTGACGGAGTCGAGCGCGCCGGTCGGCTCGTCGGCGAGGATTAGCCGCCGCCCGCCCACGACCGCGCGGGCGATCGCGACCCGCTGCTGCTGGCCGCCGGACAGGTCGTCCGGGTAGGCGTCGCCCCGGTCGTCCAGGCCGACCGAGGCGAGCGCGTCGATCCCGGCCCGCCGCGCCACCCTGCCGCGGAAGCCGTCGAGCTCCAGCGGCAGCATCACGTTCTCCAGTGCGGTGAGGGTCGGGATGAGGTTGAAGTCTTGGAAGACGAACCCGAGGGAGCGTCGCCGCAGCGCCGCGAGTTGCGCCGGGGTCTGCGTGCTCAGGTGCGCGCCCTCGACCACGACCTCACCGGTGGTCGGCGTCGTCAGGCCGCCGGCGATCGTCAGCAGCGTCGACTTGCCCGAGCCCGACGACCCCATCACCGCGACGAGCTCGCCGCGCACGACCTCCAGGTCCACGCCGGACAACGCCGATACCGCCGTCGGCCCGTCGCCGTACTGCTGCGCGACCCCGATCAGGCGCAGCACCTGCTCGGGGCGGTTCACCGACCGGCCTCCGCCTCTGCGCGGACGGGGCGCCCGCGGCGGGGCTGCTCGGTCGACAGCTCGAGTGCGCGCACCGGATGCTGCGCGAGCCGCTGTTCGGTGTGGTCGAGCCAGCGCACCTCCGCCTCCGCGGTGAAGATCATCGCGTCCACCACCAGCGACCAGGCGAGCTCTTCCGGGCCGTCGGGGTCGGACCCGGCGTATTTCGCGCGGGTCAGCGACTGCAGCTGGGCGAGTGATGCGTGCCGCTGCGTCTGGATCACGGCGCTCACATCGACGCCGGGGAGCGTCGCCGCCAGCGCGAGCTTGATCGCGAGCTCGTCGCGGGTGCCCTGACCCCGTTCCACCGGGGAATCGAGCCAGGCCCGCATCTCGGCGCGTCCCGCGTCGGTGATCTCGTAGAAGACGTGTCCCTGCGCATCGGTCTCGCCCTTGGTGACGAGAGCGTCGCGTTCGAGCCGGTCGAGCGTGTTGTAGATCTGTCCGACGTTCAGCGGCCACGTCGACCCGGTACGTCGGTCGAACTCGGTGCGCAGCTGGTAGCCGTAGCACGGGCCCTGATCGAGGATTGCCAGCAGGCTTTGACGGACGGACATGTTCGTTCTCTCTTCCTTCTCTTCTTCAGACCCTGAGCGCGTCGATGACTTTGACCCGCAGTGCGACGAGCGCCGGCAGCACGCCGGCGAGCGCCCCGATGAGGACTGCGGCGACGAGCCCGATGACCGCGGCGCGCACCGGGAACGGGGGGATGTCCTGCAGGCCGGAGAACATCTGCAGGACGAGCGGCGTGCGCAGCACGGCGACGGCGAGCACGATGCCGACGACCCCCGCGACGGCGGTGGCGACGACGCTCTCCAGCAGCACCGAGGTGAACACGCGTGCGGCGCTCGCGCCGAAGCTGCGCCTCACCCCGATCTCCCGAATGCGTTGACGCATCGCGACCAGCTGCACGTTCACCAGGCTGAGTCCGCCCAGCAGCAGCACCAGCCCCGCGATCGCGCCGGTGACCAGCTCGAACGTCGCCGCCGAGTCGGTCGATCCGGGCTGGGCGGCCCAGTCGGTGCGGCTCACCGAGAGCGCGACCCCGTCGTCCGCCGCGGCACGCAGATCCATCGCGAGCACCGGTCCGATCTGGCTGACGTTATCGTCGGGCACCCACACCTCCCGGGTGACGGTGGCGTCGGCCGGTAGCTCGTCGACGCGGTCGCGGTACGTGTCGTAGAGCATGTCGATCCGATGCTCGGTGTCGCCCTGCCCCTGCGACGGGGTCACACCCACGATCTGGTAGGTGCCGGCAGGAGCGCCGGTGAGCGTGATCGTCGGATGCTGCGACAGCGGCACCGCGCCGAGCGATTCCCACAGCGGTTCGGACACGACGACCGGAGGCGCCAGCAGCTCCTCGTCGCCGTCGATGAACCAGCGTCCAGCCTGAAGCGCGAGGCGATGCATGACCGGGTAGTCCTGGTCCATCAGGCGCAGCGTCGCCTGGTGCACCCCGTCACCGGTCTGCACCGGCGCCGTCAACGCATACTGCGAGACACGCGAGGTGTCGGTGAAGCCGTAACGCTGCGCGACCCGGGTGAACTGATCGTCCAGGGCATCCTGGTCGATCGCCGCGCCGTCCTCGCGGGAGGCGGAGATGGAGATCGTCGCCGCCCGTCCGCCGTAGCGGTCCGATTGTTCCGCGGTGAACTGGCGCTGATAGTCGGCCAGCGCGACCACCGCGGTCAACGCTCCGACGGACACGGCGATGCCCACGAGACTCAGCAGCACCCGCAGCCGGTGGTGCCGCAGCTCCGACCAGGCCTCCGATATCGCCCCGACGGCGGCTGCCAGGATCGCCTTCATGTCGGCAGCTCCGAGCTCAGCGTGCTCTCCCGGAACGCGCTGCTCAGGTCGACGGGTGCGAGCCGCCCGTCGGCCAGCCGGTAGTGTCGCCGGGCGCGGGCGGCCACGTGGAGGTCGTGGGTGATGGTGATCAGCGCGGCATCCGATTCGACGGCGATCTCGTCCAGCAGGCTCATCACGGCGCCGCCGGTCTCGACGTCGAGCGCCCCGGTGGGTTCGTCCGCGAGGATCAGCGCCGGTCGGCGCACCAGTGCGCGCGCGATGGCGACCCGCTGCTGCTCCCCGCCGGAGAGTCGCTCCGGGACAGCGGTCAGTCGGTGTCCGAGTCCCACCCGCTCCAGCATCGTGGCGGCCAGGTCGCGGCGTTGCCAGAATGCCCGCCCGGTGGCGTAGCCGAGCGGCATCGCCACGTTTTCGAGCGCGGTGCGCCCGGCGAGCAGGTTGAACTGCTGGAACACGAAACCCACGGTGCTGCCCCGCATCCGGTCGACCGTTCCGCGCCGCATCCGCGCCACGGTGCGTTCGCGAAAGGCCACGGTGCCCGAGGACGGGGTGTCGAGCAGTCCCAGGATGTTGAGCAGGGTCGACTTGCCGGATCCGCTGCGTCCCACGATCGCCAGGTGGTCGCCGGCTTCGACGTCCAGATCGATACCGTGCAGGATGTCCAGCCGGGTGTCGTCGGGCAGCAGGACGTGTTTGGTGACGGCCCGGAGCGAGACCAGGGTCACCAGCTCGTCCCGCTCACGTCGCAGTACTGCCCGCCCATCCCGTCGTCGTAGCAGACCGCGTCGGTGGGGGCAGCGACCCCCGGGACGAACTCCCGGATCATCTCGCCTTCGGACAGGCCGTCGACCACCTCCACGTCGGTGCCGTCGTTGACGCCGAGCGTGACGGTGCGTTCCACCGGGTCGCTTCCGCTGCCGTCGTCGACCCAGACGACACCGCTGCCCGCACCGCCCTTGACGGCCGTCGTCGGCACGATCAGGGCGTCGCTCACGGTGCCGACCGTGACGTCGAGCGTGGCGGGAAGGCCCGCGAAGACGGTCTGGTCGGTGGGGACGGCGCAGCGGATGCTGGTCGTGCCATCCTCGGCCACCTGCGTGCTCAGACCCGTGCAGGTGAACGGCGCGGGTCCTCCGGTGATCGTGACCTGCGCGTCCGTCGGCGCGTCGAGCAGTCGGTACAGCTGCACGGGCTCCACCGTGGCCAGCAGGTGATAGCGCGCCGGCGTCAGGGTCGCGAGCGTCAGCCCGGTCGAGACCGACTGCCCCTTCACGATCGCGGTCTCCGAGATCGACCCGGCTTCGGGGGCGACGATGTCCTGCGTGCGCGAGTCCTCCCCCCGCTTGACGGTGAAAAGCGCCTGCCCCGCAGTGACGTCCGTGCCGTCGGCGACGTGCACCGCCGTCACGGTGCCGTCGACGTCGGATTTCAGTGCGGTGGGCTCGTCGCGCGCGACGCTGCCGGTCAGGCTCAGCGTGTTCACCACATCGCCGCGTTCGACCGCGACGACCGGATCGGTCACGGCGGCGGCCGGCTCGATCGCGACGGTGTGCTGGTCGGGGAAGAAGGCGAGTCTGGTCAGGGATACGGCGATCAGTGCGAAGACCGCCACGAGGAGGAGGGGGAAGACCCAACGACGCCACACCAGCATGGACGACTCCTTTCATGGGGCGTCGTAGCTGACGCCGCCGCGAGCATACCCGGTATTTACATTCTACGTATGTGTTTTCGCGTGTGTCCTGCGCATACCCCGGGTCCGTGTCCAGAGCTTTCGTAGGTCACGGGTGGATAACATGGGTCGGTGTGCCCGCGGGCGCACCGGCGTATCCGCGCCGAACGATGGATGGAGGAGCCCCGGTGGCCAACCCGCTCGAGAAACTGCTGCGTGCCGGTGAGGGACGGGTGCTGCGTCGCCTCGGCCAGGTCGTGAAGGCGGTGGGCGCCCTGGAAGACGAGTATTCGGCGCTCACCGACGACGAACTGCGCGGTGAGACCGTCGAGCTGCGTGCCCGCTACACCGCGGGGGAGACGCTCGACCAGCTCATGCCCGAGGCCTTCGCCGCCGTGCGGGAGGCGGCGCGGCGCACGCTCGGTCAGCGTCCCTACGACGTGCAGGTGATGGGTGGCGCGGCGTTGCACATGGGCAACATCGCCGAGATGAAGACCGGCGAGGGCAAGACGCTGACTGCGACGTTCGCGGCCTACCTGAACGCCATCGCGGACGAGGGCGTCCACGTCGTCACGGTCAACGACTTCCTCGCGAGCTACCAGTCGGAGCTCATGGGCCGCGTCTACCGTGCGCTCGGCATGACGACCGGAACGATCGTCTCCGGACAGACGCCCGCCGTGCGTCGCCAGCAGTACGAGGCCGACATCACTTACGGCACCAACAACGAGTTCGGCTTCGACTATCTCCGCGACAACATGGCTTGGCGCCAGGAGGACCTCGTCCAGCGCGGTCATTTCTTCGCCATCGTCGACGAGGTGGACTCGATCCTCATCGACGAGTCGCGCACGCCGCTCATCATCTCCGGTCCCAGCTCCGGAGAGGCCAACCGGTGGTTCGCCGAGTTCGCGAAGCTCGCTCGCACGCTCGAGCCCGACGTCGACTACGAGGTCGATGAGAAGAAGCGCACGATCGGCGTGCTCGAACCCGGCATCGAGAAGGTCGAGGACTACCTCGGCATCGAGAACCTCTACGAGTCGGCCAACACGCCGCTGATCTCGTTCCTGAACAACTCGATCAAAGCGCTTGCGCTGTTCAAGCGCGACACCGACTACGTGGTCATGAACGACGAGGTCATGATCGTCGACGAGCACACCGGTCGCATCCTGGTCGGACGCCGTTACAACGAGGGCATCCACCAGGCGATCGAGGCCAAGGAGGGCGTGCCGGTCAAGGCGGAGAACCAGACTCTCGCGACCGTGACGTTGCAGAATTACTTCCGTCTCTACGACAAGCTCTCGGGCATGACGGGCACGGCCGAGACGGAGGCCGCCGAGTTCATGTCGACCTATCAGCTGGGGGTCGTGCCGATCCCCACCAACCGGCCGATGATCCGGAAGGACCAGTCCGACCTGGTCTACAAGAACGAGCAGGCCAAGTTCGCCCAGGTCGTCGAAGACATCGTGAGCCGGCACGAGGCGGGTCAGCCGGTGCTGGTGGGCACGGTCAGCGTCGAGAAGAGCGAGTACCTGTCCCGTCTGCTGGCCAAGAAGGGCGTCCGGCACGAGGTGCTCAACGCCAAGAACCACGCCAGAGAGGCGGAGATCATCGCCAGGGCGGGAACGCTTGGCGCCGTCACGGTCGCCACCAACATGGCAGGCCGCGGCACCGACATCATGCTCGGCGGGAACGCAGAGTTCCTCGCCGTGCAGGAGATGAAGGCCAAGGGCCTCGACACGGTCGACACTCCGGACGAGTACGAAGCGGAGTGGGAGGCGGTGTACGAGAAGGTCCGCGCAGATGTGGACGCCGAGGCGGAGAAGGTGCTTGCCACCGGAGGCCTGTACGTGCTCGGCACCGAACGTCACGAGTCGCGCCGGATCGACAACCAGCTGCGCGGTCGCTCCGGCCGTCAGGGAGACCCGGGGGAGAGCCGGTTCTACCTCTCGCTCACCGACGACCTGATGCGGCTGTTCCAGTCCGGCGCGGCCGAGGCGATCCTGGCCCGCACCAACTTCCCCGACGACGTCGCGATCGAGTCGGGGATGGTCAGCCGCGCGATCCGCAGCGCCCAGTCCCAGGTCGAGGCGCGCAACGCCGAGATGCGCAAGAACGTGCTGAAGTACGACGATGTGCTCAACCGGCAGCGCGAGGCGATCTACGCAGATCGTCGTCAGATCCTCGAGGGTGACGAGATCGCCGATCGGGTGTCGCATTTCATCGACGACGCGATTGACGCCATCGTGGACGACAAGACCGGCAGCGGGCACACCGAAAGCTGGGACTTCGACGCGCTGTGGACCGAGCTGAAGACGGTGTATCCGGTGGGCGTCACGATCGACGAGGTCGTCGCCGAGGCCGGGGAGAAGGGGCGCGTCACTACGGCGGGCCTGAAACGCGAGCTGCGCAGCGATGCGCATATCGCGTACGAGGCGCGAGAGAGCAAGCTCGGCGTCGAGGCGCTGCGCGAGCTCGAACGTCGCGTGGTGCTGCAGGTGCTCGACCGCCGCTGGCGCGACCACCTGTACGAGATGGACTACCTGAAAGACGGCATCGGACTGCGCGCGATGGCCCAGCGCGATCCCCTCATCGAGTATCAGCGCGAGGGATTCGAGATGTTCCAGGCGATGATGGGGCAGATCAAGGAGGAGTCCGTAGGATTCCTCTTCAACCTCGAGGTCGAGGTGCGCCACCCGGATGCTGAGCACACCGAGGTCGAGGCTAAGGGTCTGTCCCTCCCCGCCGTCGAGCAGCGGCTCGAGTACTCGGCCCCCACCGAGGATGGCGACATCGAGGTGCGCAACGACCGCGGTCAGGTGCAGAAGGCGGCGACCGGCAAGGCGCGGCAGGCGGCTGCCACGGCGGTCGCTCCCCTCGCGCCGCAGCCGCCGGCCGAGGCGCCGCAGCGCGGAGCATTCGGCCAGAAGACCGGTGGGTCCGCCGCCCACCCGGCTCCCGCCCCCCAGAACCGCGCGCAGCGCCGATCCTCCGGCAAGAAGAAGTAGCCGGTCGCGCCCTCCGGCGCAGTCCGGCGCGACGCCGGATCACCTGGCCCGCCCGGGGGCGGGGATATTCTGGAGCAATGAGTCTCCGTCCCCTCGACCAGTCGCGCAAGCTGCAGAACGTCCTCTACGAGATCCGGGGCGAGGCGCTGGCAGAGGCCGACCGGCTCGAGGCCGAGGGGCACCGGATCCTCAAGCTGAACACCGGCAACCCGGCCACCTTCGGCTTCGAGGCGCCGTTCCAGATCGTGCGCGACATGATCGAGGCGATCCCGAACGCCCACGGCTACAGCGACAGCAAGGGCATCGTCTCCGCGCGTCGCGCGGTCGTCTACCGCTACGAGCAGGAGCCCGGCTTCCCGACGTTCACCCCCGACGACGTGTTCCTCGGAAACGGCGTGTCCGAGCTGATCACCATGACGATGCAGGCCCTGCTGGACGAGGGAGACGAAGTTCTCATCCCTGCCCCGGACTATCCGCTGTGGACCGCGATGACGAGCCTCGGCGGCGGCACGCCGGTGCACTACCGGTGTGATGAGCAGAACGACTGGCAACCCGACATCGAGGACATTCGCGCCAAGGTGACCGAGCGCACCAAGGCGATCGTCGTCATCAACCCGAACAATCCGACCGGCGCCGTCTACACCCGCGCGGTGCTGGAGCAGATCGTCGAGATCGCCCGCGAGCACTCGCTGCTGCTCCTCTCGGACGAGATCTACGACCGCATCCTGTTCGACGGCGCCCGTCACATCCCGATGGCGACGCTCGCGCCCGATCTGCTGTGCCTGACGTTCAACGGGCTGTCGAAGACCTATCGGGTCGCCGGCTACCGCTCCGGCTGGCTCGTTGTCACCGGTCCGACCGATCACGCCGCCGGATTCCTCGAGGGCATCAACCTCCTGGCCTCCACGCGGTTGTGCCCCAATGTGCCCGCCCAGCACGCGGTGCAGGCGGCGCTCAGCGGCGTCCAGTCGATTGACGCGCTCATCGCCCCCACCGGCCGTCTACACGAGCAGCGGGATGCCGCCTGGGAGGGCCTCGAGGCTATTCCCGGCGTCAGCTGCGTCAAGCCGCAGGGGGCGCTCTACGCGTTCCCCCGGCTCGACCCCGAGGTGCACGAGATCCACGATGACCAGCAGCTCGTGCGGGACCTGCTGCTGCGCGAGCACATCCTGCTCGTGCCCGGAACCGGCTTCAACTGGCCCACCCCGGACCACCTCCGAGTGGTGACCCTGCCGGAGGCGAGAGTCATCACCGAGGCGATCGAGCGGATGGGGAATTTCCTGGCCTCGTATCGGCAGTAGCGGCACCGGTCCCCGCTCACAGCAGTGCGAGCGAGGTTGCCCGCCAGCGGCGGTCCAGGCCCTCGAGCCGGATAGCCAGGGCGCGCGTTCGTGCGGGACCGGCGACCACCACGACGGCCTCGACCACGCCGTCGGCCGGGCTGTCGTGTCGCACGCTCAGGATCGTGTGCACGGGGCGGGCGGCCGGCACGCCTCGCGCGCTGCGCGCCCGCGCTGCCAGGTTCACCCGGGTGAGCAGGCTCCGGTAGGCGTCTTCCGTCAACCAGCGCGCCAGCTGGTCGAGGTCGCGCACACCGGCGAGCGCTTCGAGGACGCCCGCGGTGAGATTGCGCAGCAGCGGAACTGGGTCGGGGAGTTCGGCGGTGGACGTCGGCTGCGGGGCGAAGAAGTCGGAGGCGAGCATCCGTCGCGATACGCGGGGCGTGGTATTGACGCCGGTGTCTGGTTGTGCCATGAATGCCTCGGGGCCGGTGGATCGGGAGCGGGGTCAGTAGAGCACGTTTCACCGGCGCGGAGTCCGATTGTGGAAAACTTCTCATCCGCAGCGTCGGGCTGTCCTAATGTCGGCCCGTGCGATGGGAGCGCCTCTTCGAGGACCTGCAGGACCAGTTCGCCTCCGAGTGGGAGACGGAGCGGGCCGCGTTGGACACCGAGGCGGAAAGGCTGCGGTTGGCCAGGCTCCCGCTGCGGGCGCGGTTGACCGCGCTGGCGCGTCCGATTGCTCCCGAGGTCGTGGTGGAATTGGTCGGCGGCATCAGCGTGCGGGGCACGATCAGCGCGGTCGGCGAGGACTGGGTCGGGTTCGAGGGGGAGCAAATCGGCGTCGTGCGCACCGCGGCCGTCCTGTCGATCGCGATGGCGCAGGCCGATGTCTTGCGCTCGGCCCGGGAGGAGGCCCCGCTAAGCGCGACGCTCGCCGAGCGGATGGGTTTCGGCTTCGTCCTGCGAGACCTCGCACGACGTCGTGCCGGGGTGATCGTCCACCGCACAGACGGCACGTCCGTCGGCGGCACGATCGACCGGGCAGCCGCGGATCACCTCGATCTCGCCGTGCACGACGCCGACGTCCCGCGCCGAGCATCGGCCGTGACGGGGCTGCGTCTCGTGCCGTATGCCGCCGTCGCGTGGGTGCGGGTCCGCAGCGCGCGATGACACGGACGCGGCGGGATCAGTCCGGGTTGCGTACCGGGCCCTGCCCCCACAGCTCCGGGAAACTTGCCGTGTTCGACTGGCGCCATAGCGCGATCCGCCGGGCCTCCTCGGCCTGGTCGTCCAGGTAGGACACCACGCTCGCCTCATCGACGCGCCACTGCGCGGGGGAGCCCAGACGCGCTCCGCGCAGCCGTCCGTCGAGCACGAGCGCGATGACCTCCTCGACGGAGATGGACAAGGCCTCGGCGACCGCGGACGGCGTGAGGTGACGTCCCGCGAACGGGATCGATTCCGGCATGTCCTCATTATCCGACCCCCTGCTGATGAGGGCTCTGCGCGCTGCTCCTTGTGGATAACGTCCGACGCGGTCGATGCCCGTCAGCCAGCATGGGGCGCATGAACGCCCCCGTCCCTCGTCCGCGCGCCCGGTCGGCCTGGCTCGACCCGAGGCTCCTCATCGGCATCGTCCTGGTCGCGGCATCGATCACCGGAGTGTGGCTCGTGGTCACCGCGGCCCGTCAGAGTTCGCCTGCCCTGATCGCGGCGCGCACCATCGTGGCCGGTGAGACCGTGTCCTCCGGCGATGTGCGCGTCGTCGACATGGCGCTGGGAGCCTTGGACGACGTGTACACCCAGGCCTGGGAGCCGGGCGCCGTGGCGGTGCGCACGATCCCCGCCGGCGAGCTGGTGCCGGCGGGGGCTCTCGCGACAGCGGAGGACGTGCGCACCACGACGGTGGTCGTGCCCTCGAGCACGGGAGTCCCCGCCTCTCTCGCTCCGGGTTCGCGCGTGGAGGTCTGGGTGGCGCCGCGCGAGGGCGACGACGGTTACGCGGCGCCGCGCATCCTCATCGCCGACGCGACGATCGCCGGTGTGGTCGACGACGACGCGCTGATCTCGAGCGGGGGGATCTCGCTCGAGGTCGTCGTGCCCCGCTCCGACATCGCTTCGCTGCTCGGCGCGCTCGCGGATGAGGGCCTGATATCGGTGGTGCCGGCCGCGGGGGGAGCGGGGTGACGGTCGCGCTGCTGCTGTTGCCCCAGCCGTTGTGCGCGGCTGTCGCGGCAGAGCTCGATGCACGCGGCGTGCGGGTGCGGGTGGCCGTCGAGGGGGTACCGCCCGAAGCGCTGTCGCAGGCGGGTGCCGATCTGCTTGTGCTGCATCCCTCGCACGGCATCCTCACGCCTGACCTGGTCGCCGCCGCCGACCGTGCGGGTGTGCGCATCGTGCCGGTGGGAGGGGATGACGGTGGGGCCCGCCTCGCCGCTGCCTTCGGGCTGCCCGCGCCGCTGTCTCCGGCCTCGCCCCTGCGGAAACTGGTCGACGCGATCCTGGTCGCCGTTCCCGTGATCGCCCCGGTGGATCCCGTGCGACCCGCGGTGGTCGCCGTGTGGGGAGCGCACGGGGCGCCGGGCCGCACCACACTGGCAATCGAACTCGCCGTCGAGGCCGCCAGGGGCGGCGGGCATGTCGCCCTCGTCGACGCGGATGTGCACGCCCCTGCCATCGCGCTGTCACTCGGACTGCCCGACGAGGGGCCGGGGCTGCCCGCCGCCTGCCGGCAGGCAGGGCTCAGCAGGCTCGACACGGCGGAACTGACGCGCATCGCCGTCCCGCTGGAGATGCCGGGCAGAGACGTGGACGTGCTCACCGGAATCAACCGGCCCTCCCGCTGGCCTGAGCTGTCGGCATCGCGGATGAGCGCCGTGCTGCACGCCTGCCGGTCGTGGGCCGCGGTCACGGTGGTGGACGTCGCCGCCTCCCTCGAACGCGATGAGGAGATCGTCTCCGACCTGGAGGACGGCCCGCGGCGCAACGCCGCCACGCTCGCGACGCTGACCGGCTCCGATCGCGTCGTCGCGGTGCTCGCCGCCGATCCGGTCGGGATCGCCCGCTTTCTGCGCGGATACGCCGAACTGCGCGAGGTGATCGGCGCCACCCCCGTCACGGTCGTGGTCAACCGCCTGCGTACCGGGCCGATCGGACTCGACACCCGGGGGCAGATCAGACGGGCGCTCGAACGCTATGCGGGCCTGCGCGACCTGTGGTTCGTGCCCGATGACCGGCGTGGGGCGGATGCGGCGCGTCTGGCCGCCCGTCCCGCGGCGCACGTCGCGCCGCGTTCTGCGCTGTCCGCTGCTGTCGCGCGTCTGGCGGCGTCGAATCCGCGCCCGTCACCCGAGCCGGTTCGCGGCCTCGAGCATCCGGTGGAACGCCGCGCCCAGACGCGTGCGGAGGGACGCCGCCGTCGCTCGAACGGCCGCACGGCCGTCCCTTAGGCTGGGTTCCGTGTCCACGCTCTCCGATCTCGTCTTCGCCCAGAAAGCCGCAGAGGCGGTCGACGTGGAATGGCTCCATCGGCTCGCCGGCGATGGCCAGCTCCTGGCGGACCTCGCCTTCGCGGACATCGTCATCTGGGTGCCCACGCCCGACGATTCGTTCGTGGCGGTGGCGCACACTCGTCCGGGCGGTGCCGCCACGCTGTTCTATCGCGACATCGTCGGCGACCGCGTCAGGCCGCAGTGGCGCGCCCAGGTGCGAGAGGCGTTCGTGAGCGCGCGGATCGTCGACTCGGCATCACCGGACTGGTTCGAGGAGACCCCCACCCGCGTGCGCGCCGTGCCCATCGTGCGCGAGCGTGGGGTCGGCGGCACCCCGGCCGCGGTGATCGGTGTGCTGACCAGGCACACGAACCTGGGGGAGGCTCGAACCCCCTCTCGTCAGCAGATCACGTTCAACGACTGCGCGGACGATCTGTTCGGCATGGTCGCCTCCGGTGAGTTCCCCGACCTCTCGGCGCCGTCGGCGCCGCGCCGCGGCGCCCCGCGCGCCTCGGACGGTCTGATCCGCATCGACGTCGACGGCATCACCACGTTCGCGAGCCCCAATGCGCTGTCCGCGTTCAACCGGATGGGTTTCGACGACGAGCTCGAGGGGGAGCCGCTGGTCGAGGTGATCACCCAGATCCTGCCCGAGAAGCGTCAGTTCGATGAGTCGCTGCCGGTGGTGGCGACCGGCCGCGCCCCGTGGTGGGCGGAGGTCGAGGCACGCGGGGTCATCGTCTCGCTCCGCGCGATTCCGCTGCGAGACCACGGCACCCGCATCGGCGCGATCGTGATGTGCCGTGACGTGTCCGAGCTGCGGCACCGCGATCAGGAGCTCATCACGAAGGACGCCACGATCCGCGAGATCCACCACCGGGTGAAGAACAACCTGCAGACGGTCGCGTCGTTGCTGCGCATCCAGGCGCGACGGACGCACTCCGATGAGGCCCGCGACGCTCTCGCCCACGCGACCCGCCGGGTGTCCGCGATCGCGGTCGTGCACGACACCCTCTCCGAGGGGCTCACGCAGAGCGTCGACTTCGACGATGTGTTCTCCCGCGTGCTGAAGCTCGTCGCCGAGGTCGCGGCGGCACCGAACACGCGCGCGATCACCCGCAAAACGGGCACCTTCGGCACGCTTCCCAGCGAATACGCGACGCCGCTCGCGCTCGCGCTGACGGAACTGGTCACCAACGCCGTCGAGCACGGCCTCGCCGGGCAGGAGGGGGAGGTCGAGATCGCCGCCGAGCGCACGGAAGAGAGCCTGGAGGTGCGCGTGCGCGACACCGGGGTCGGCCTGCCCGAGGGGCAGGTCGGTCGCGGCCTGGGCACTCAGATCGTGCGCACCCTGATCCAGGGAGAACTGGGCGGAACGATCGACTGGCACACCGTGATGGGCAGTGGGACCGAGGTCACGATCGACATCCCGCTGCGCTACATCGAGCGCAGCAACGGCTGAGCCGGCTCAGGAAGCGCGGCGGGCGCGCGCCGCGCGCCGCTTCAGGGCGCGACGCTCGTCTTCGCTGAGGCCGCCCCAGACGCCGGAGTCCTGGCCGGTCTCCAGGGCGTACTGCAGGCAGATCTCTGTCACGGTGCAGCGGGCGCAGACGCCTTTCGCCTTCTCGATCTGATCGACCGCAGGGCCCGTGTTTCCAACCGGAAAAAAGAGTTCCGGGTCCACGGTGAGGCAGGTCGCCTTATCGCGCCAGTCCATGCTTGTGCTCCTCAGGGGTACGAAGAATCGGGTGGGTACAGAGCACGACGATTCGTCGGTTACTCTGGTCGGTGTGCGAGCGTTTTGCCCGCCCCACCTCGCTGTGGGAGCACACGATGGCATT
Organism: Actinomycetales bacterium; assembly: GCA_015654575.1. Classification (GTDB taxonomy): domain Bacteria; phylum Actinomycetota; class Actinomycetes; order Actinomycetales; family Microbacteriaceae; genus Microbacterium. Next base: position 4,195 of record JAATGR010000264.1, on the reverse strand, counting down.
AATCGTTCCACAGCTGATCCTGCTTGACAAGGGTCGGCTATCGATTGGCGAGGGTTCGTGTCGGAGCGGACCCCCGACGAGTTGCCCTGGAGCGCAACGATGACGGAAAACACCACGATCACTTCGATCGAACGGGTCGCCGGGCTCCTGGTGGTGGCCGAGGGGATCGCGTTGTTCGTCCTCGCGCTGTGGCAGGTGCTGTCCGTCGTTGTCGACGATACCGACTCGCTGGCGAGCGCCCTCGCCCTGATCGTGCTGACGATCCTCGGTGCGGCTGCGGTCGCGGCCTTCGGTGCGGGCGTGCTGCGCGGGCGGTCCTGGGGCAGATCGGGCGGGATCGTGACCCAGCTCCTCATCCTGGCCGTCGCCGGCGGTGCCGCGACCGGCGCCTACGCCCACCCGCTGACCGGCGCGGAAATCGGCGTCCCCGCCGTGATCGTGCTGATCCTGCTGGCGTTGGCCGTGGTCAGGGCCGCCCGCCGCGCCACGCGCGTCGAGGACTAGTCACTCGGCCACCGTCGGCGCGAAGACCCGATCGAGGAGTCGTCGAGGTGCGGTTCAGGCGTCGATGCCGAGAAGCTTGCGCAGACGTGCCACGTGGCCGGTCGCCTTCACATTGACGAGAGCGTGCGCGACGACGCCGGCGGGATCGGTGACGAAGGTGGAACGGAGCACCCCGGTGATAGTCTTTCCGTAGTTCTTCTTCTCGCCCCAGGCGCCGTAGGCCTGGTGCACGGCATGATCCGGATCGCTCAGCAGGGTGAAGGTCAGACCGTCGCGCTCGCGGAACGCCCGCAGCATCTCCGGGGCATCCCGGGAGACGCCGAGCACGACGTAACCGGCCGCCGTCAATGACGACAGGCTGTCGCGGAAGTCGCACGCCTGGGTGGTGCAGCCCGGGGTCATCGCCGCGGGGTAGAAGTAGACGATCACGTCCCGGCCGCGGAAGTCGTGCAACGAGACGGGAGAGCCGTCCTGGTCCAGCAGGGTGAAATCGGGGGCGGTGTCTCCGGCGGCGAGCGTCATGATCCCAGCCTAGACGCGCCGCGTCGGCCGCTCAGCCGCCGGCGAAGGTCGACAGCAGCCGCTGCAGCGAGTCCAGTCGTGCCGCGCCGGTGGGCCCCAGACGTCCGAGCGCCACCGCCTCGACGATCGCGCAGTCGGGGGCGTCCGGCAGGTGCGTGCAGCCGCGTGGACACTCCTCGGCGACCTCGGCGAGATCGGTGAAGGCGCGCAGGATGTTCGCGGGGTCCACATGTCCCAGTCCGAAGGACCGGACGCCCGGCGTATCGATCACCCAGCCCGTGCCCTCCGGCCCGCGGTAGCGCAGCGAGACGGTCGACGAAGAGGTGTGCCGTCCGCGTCCGGTGACCTCGTTGACGTGACCGACGGCTCGTCCCGCGGTCGGGACCAGTGCGTTCACCAGGGTCGACTTCCCGACGCCGGAATGACCGACGAACACGGTGGCGCGGCCGACGAGGGCCGACCCGATCTGCGCGAGGGGCGTCTCGCCGCGTCCGCTGCGGAACACCTCGAGGTCGATGCCGGTGAAGTGGGAGAGGAAGTCGGTCGGGTCGGCCAGATCCGTCTTGGTCACCACCAGCAGCGGTTGTATTCCGGCGTCGAGCGCTGCGATCAGATATCGGTCGACGAGTCGTGCGCGCGGCTCGGGGTCGGCGGCGGCGACCACGACCAGCATCTGATCAGCGTTGGCGACGATGATCCGCTCCACCTGATCGGTGTCGTCGGCGCTGCGGCGCAGCAGTGTCGTCCGCGGCTCGATGCCCACGATCCGGGCGAGTGTGCCGTCGTCGCCGCTCGTGTCCCCGACGGTGCGCACGCGGTCACCGGTGACGATCGGCAGACGTCGCAGCTCACGGGCACGGGTCGCGGTGATCTCGTGCTCGTCGTCGCCGTCCTCGTCGATCAGCACGGTGTAGCGGCCCCGGTCCACCCCCAGCACACGCGCGACGCGCGCATCGTTGTGGGCCGGCCGTCGCTTGGTGCGCGGCCGATTCGCCTTCGGATTCGGGCGCATCCGGATGTCGGACTCGTCGAACTCGTCCTGATCGTCGTCCTCGTCGGGCGTCAGCCAGCTCACGCGGGCCGGTCCTGCGAGAGCATCCGCTGCCACAGCTCCGGGAACTGGGGCATGGTCTTCGCGGTGGTGGCGATGTCGTCGACGACCACATCGGGCACGGCTAGCCCGATGAGCGCGCCGGTCGTCGCCATCCGGTGGTCGTGATGGGCGCGCCAGATCCCGCCGGTCAGCGGCCGGGGAATGATCCGGATGCCGTCGTCCAGCTCCTCGGCTTCGCCGCCGAGCGCGCGCACATCGGCGGCCAGCGCTGCGATCCGGTCGGTCTCGTGCCCGCGGATGTGCCCGATCCCGGTGAAGGTCGACGGCCCGTCGGCCAGGGCCGCGAGCCCGACGAGCGTCGGGGTCAGCTCGCCGACCGCCGACAGGTCGAGGTGCGCTCCGGTGACCCGCTGTCCACCGGTGACGGTCAGATCGCCGGCGCGGCGGACGCTGCGACCGCCGAACGCAGTGAGGAGATCGGGCAGCAGGGCACCGGGCTGGGTGGAGTGCGCCGGCCAGCCCGCGACGGTCACCGCGCCGCCGGTGACCAGGGCCGCCGCGAGGAACGGCGCGGCGTTGGAGAGGTCGGGCTCGATGGCGACATCTTTCGCGTGCACGACGGCGGGGGGTACCAGCCACTCGCCCGGAAGCGGGGATTCGACGTGCACGCCGCGACGGGCCAGCGACGCGATCGTCATGTCGATGTGCGGCATGCTCGGCAGCCGCGAGCCGCGGTGCCGCAGGCGCAGACCGACGTCGAAGCGCGCGGCGGCCAGCAGCATGCCGGAGACGAACTGGCTGGAGGCGCTGGCGTCGATCTCCACCTCGCCGCCCGCGATGCGCCCGTGCCCGCGAACGGTGAACGGCAGCGCCCAGGTGCCCCCGTCGTCGATATCGACCCCTGCTTCGCGCAGTGCCCTGATCATCTCGCCCATCGGCCGGTGCAGCGCACTCGGATGCGCGGTCACGGTGACATCGTCGCCGGCGAGACCGATCAGCGGGGTCACGAAGCGCATCACGGTTCCCGCCTGGCCGCAGTCGACCACGCCGCCGCCGACGAAGCGGGCGGGGGGCGTCACGCGCAGGTCGGGGCCGAATGCTCCCGTGCCCGGATACTCCTCGATGACGACGCCCAGCGCGCGCAGGGCATCGATCATCCGGGCCGAGTCGTCGGAATGCAGCGGTGCCTGCAACGTGCCGGGGCCGTCGGCGAGGGCGGCGAGGACGAGTTCGCGTCCGGTCAGCGACTTCGATCCGGGCACTGCGACGGTTGCGATCACCGGGCCGCGGGGGGTCGGTGCCGTCCATGGGCGGGGGGAATATGACAGCGAACTCATTGGTTCCACCCTAGCGAGTGGCGCCTCCCGAGCGCCCGGGAGGGGAGAGGGTGTGCTCGATACACTGCAGCGGCCCGCAGCGCTCGACATAGACTTGCGCGTGATGGACGAGCAGGCCGAGAAGCGTGACCGGGCGGATGCGCGCGCCCAGTTCGAGGAGCAGGCTCTCCCGTTCATGGATCAGCTCTACGCGGCCGCCATGCGGATGACGCGGAATCCGGCCGACGCGGCGGATCTCGTGCAGGAGACATTCGTGAAGGCGTTCGCCTCCTGGGCGACGTTCACGCAGGGCACGAACCTCAAGGCCTGGCTGTACCGCATCCTCACGAACTCCTACATCAACACGTACCGCAAGAAGCAGCGCGAGCCCTACCAGAGCACCATCGACGACCTCGAGGACTGGCAGCTGGGCGGTGCCGAGTCGACGACGGCCACGAGCTCCCGTTCCGCCGAGGCGGAGGCGATCGATCGGATGCCCGCGTCGGTCGTGAAGGAGGCGCTCCAGTCCATCCCCGAGGACTTCCGTCTGGCGGTGTACCTCGCCGACGTGGAGGGCTTCGCCTATCAGGAGATCGCGGACATCATGAAGACCCCGATCGGCACGGTCATGAGCCGCCTGCACCGCGGCAGGCGGATGCTCCGCGACCTGCTGGCCGACTACGCACAGGAGCGGGGCATCACCCCGTCGGCATCCAGGAGTACGACATGAAAGATTGCGGCTGTGAGAAGGCGCGGCGAGATCTCGAGGAATATCTGCGCAACGAGGTGTGCCACACCG